>JAVTWO010000153.1:0-5579 GCA_032229765.1 Phycisphaerales bacterium
GGGGCTGACGAACCAGGGGATTGTGCCGGTGGTTGCGCCGGTGGCGATGGATCTGGAAGGGGATGGGCAGGGCGTCGGGCGGTTGAATGTGAACGCGGACTTGGCGGGCGGGCGTGTGGCGGCGGAGCTTCGGGCGGCGAAGTTTGTGATGGTCTCCGATACGCCCGGCGTGCGGACGGACGCGAAGGACGCTTCGTCGTATGTGAAGAGGTTGAGCCGGGGGGATGTGGAGCGGCTAAAGGCAGCCGGGGTGATCGATGGCGGGATGCTGCCCAAGGTTCAGGGGTGCGCGATGGCGTTGGAGGCGGGGGTCGGGGGGGGTGGTGAGGGTGGTGGTGGGGTGTGGATCGTGGATGGGCGGGTTGCGGGGGCGGCGTTGATGGCGGCGGTGGATCATCCGGAGACGCCCGGGACGCGGCTGACGGCTTGACCTAGGCTGACGCGGGCGAAATGCGTATGGCGAAGGCGAAGGGCAACTCGGGCGGCGGGGGGGGTGGGGCCGTGCCGGAGACGGCGCGGGTGGTGATTTTGCATGGTCAGGAGCGGTTTTTGATCCTGCAGCACACCGATGAGCTGCGGGCGGCGCTGAATGCCAAGCACGGGGGGTTGGAGGTGTTCACGTTTGATGGGGCGACGGCGAAGCCTGCGGACGTGCTGGATGAGTGTCGGAGTTTGGGGCTGATGATGCAGCCGAAGATGGTGGTGGTGGAGAACGCGGAGTTGATGCTGAAGGGTGGTGAGGATGAGGAGGGTGGTGAAGGTGGTGGGACGAGCCCTGCGGGTGCGGGGCGGGGGCGGTATGTGGAGAAGACGGCGCGGGAGTTGTTTGAGGGGTACGCGGAAGCGCCGGAGGGGAACGCGACGCTGGTGATGCGGGCGGCGACGTGGCGACCCGGCAAGCTGGACAAGGCGGTCGAAAAGGGCGGCGGGGTGGTGATCAAGTGCGAGCCGGTGAGCTCGGCGGCGGCGGTATCGTGGTGTGAAGCCCGCGCGAAGAAACACCACGGCGTGACGATCGAGCGCGAGGCGGCGGAACTGCTGGTCGAGAACGTCGGGGCGGACCTTGGGCGACTGGACAGCGAGCTGGCGAAGCTGGGGATCGCGTGCTCGTCGCGGGGTGAGGGGGCCATCGGGGCGGGGTTGGTGAAAGAGATGGTCGGGGCTTCGCGAGAAGAGGACGCGTGGTCGATCCAGTGGGCGATCATGGGGGGCGACGCGGGGGCGGCACTGAAAGAACTCAGGAATCGATTGGATGTTGCGCGGCTCAGCCCCGTGGTGATCTCGCTGGCGTGCGTGGATCTGGCGCGGAAGCTCGACGGCGCGGTGCGCGGCTTGGCGGCGAAGGAGCATCCCTCGGCCCTTGCGGGTCGGCTGAAACTGTGGGGCCCGGCGCAGCAGGCGATCATGGCGACGGCGGGAAGAATGAAAGCGACGACGACCGCCCGGCTGCTCGAGGCGGCGGTGAAGTCGGATATGCGCCTGAAGACCGGACAGGGTGATCAGGAATCGATCGTCGAAGAGCTGACGCTGCGGATGACCTCGGTGCTTGGTCGGGCGCGGGCGGGCGCGGGGGTGGGTGCGGGGGTGGGCGCTGGCGCGGGGGGGAGCCGGTGAACACGCTGGATCGGTACATCGCCCGGCAGTACCTCACCAACATCGCCCTGATGCTGGTGATCCTGTTCTCGTTCGTGGTGCTGATCGACGTTTCGCTGAATATGCAGCGGTTCGTTGAGAACGCGGTGGTCAACGCACGGGCGGCGGGTGAGGAACTCACCGGGCTGCGGAAGTTTCTTTCCGCGGCGCTGCTGGTGGTGGATTTGTGGTGGCCTCGGCTTTTGCAGTTGTTCAACTACCTGCTGGGGCTGGTTTTGGTTGGGGCGATGGGGTTCACGTTTGCGCAGCTTGTGCGGAATCGTGAGCTGGTGGCGGTGATTGCCTCGGGGGTTTCGCTGTTCAGGCTCATGAGGCCTGTGCTGTTGGTGGCGGGTGTGATGCTGCTGGTGCAGGTGGCGAATCAGGAGCTGGTGATGCCGCGGCTGGCACCGCTGCTGGTGCGGGACAACATGGAGGCGGGGAAACGGGACATCTCGTCGTTCACGGTGAACCTGTACCGTGACGGCGGGCGGATGGTGTTTTATGCCGATCGTTTTGAGCCGAAGTCTTCGACGATGACGGGGCTGTGGGTGTGGGAGCGTGATAAGGAGGGGCGGACGCGGAGCCTGATCACGGCGGAGTCGGCGACCTTCGACAACAAGGCGCAGGTGTGGCGGCTGAAGGAGGGGGTGAGCACGCCGGTGTTTGTGACGGGGGAGGTTCTGGGTGCGGCGCCGGGGCAGCCGAAGAGCGTGGACTTCATCAAGACGGACCTGAGCCCGACGGGGCTGGTGGCGGAGCGGTACCAGACGTATGCGCAGAATCTGAGTTGGACGCAGATTGGGGATTTGCTGGTCAGCCCGACGCTGGACGCGGAGGTGAAGGAGCGGCTGCGGCGGATTGCGTGGGGGCGGGCGGCGAATCTGGTGTGCGTGGTATTGAGTCTGGTGGTGGCGGTGCCGTTTTTTCTGACGCGTGAGCCGCGGAACATGGTGGTGCAGTCGCTGAAGTGTGCGCCGGTGGCGGTTGGGAGCCTGCTGGGGAGCACGCTGGCGATTCTGGCGCCGATCCCGGGGCTGCCGGTGGAGCTGGGGGTGTTTTTGCCGGTGCTGGCCTTGCTGCCGGTGGCGATTGCCGGGGCGACGAGCATCAAGACGTGAGGTGAGGGCGGTTCTGCTATGCTGGTGGCATGGCATCCGTGGTTTTTTATTTTCAGGTGCACCAGCCGTACCGTCTTCGTCGCTACAGCGTCTTTGATTCGGACCCGTTTTACTTCGACAACAAGAAGAACGGGGAGATCTGCCGGAAGGTGGCGGACAAGTGTTACCGTCCGACGACGAGCCTGATCCTGGATCTGGTGAAGCGTCACAAGGGGCGGTTCAAGGTGTCGTACGCGATCACGGGTGTGGCGTTGGATCAGTTCGCGGAGTTCACGCCGGACGTGATTGATCTGTTCAAGCGGCTGGCGGAGACGGGGTGCTGCGAGTTTGTGGGGGAGACGTACTACCACTCGCTGTCGTTTTTGTATTCGCGGGAGGAGTTCAAGGCGCAGGTCGATGCGCACACGAAGAAGATCCAGGACCTTTTCGGGCAGACGCCCAAGGTCTTCCGCAACACGGAGCTGATCTACAACAACGATCTGGCGCACTACATCAGCACGATGCAGGGGCCGGACGGCAAGCCGCGGTTTCTGGGGGCGATCTGCGAGGGGACGGACAACCTGCTTGGGTACCGGTCGCCGACGTTTTTGTACCGACCGCCCAACACGGGGAAGAACGCCCTCGGCAAGCCGTTCTCGCTGCTGCTGAAGAACTATCGCCTGAGCGACGACATCGCCTTCCGGTTCAGCAACCGGGGCTGGGCGGAGTGGCCCTTGAGCGCGGAGAAGTTCGCCACCTGGGTGAACAACATCAACGGCAACGGGTTCGTGTGCAACCTGTTCATGGACTACGAGACCTTCGGCGAGCACCAGTGGTCGGACACGGGGATCTTCCAGTTCCTCGACGCGCTGCCCGAGAAGATCTTCGACGTGAACCCGGGGCAGAACCACTTCAATACGCCCAGCGAGGCGTTCGAGCGGTTCGAGCTGGTGGGCGAGTATGACGTGCCGCACATGATCTCGTGGGCGGATACGGAGCGTGACCTGAGCGCGTGGCTGGGCAACGCGATGCAGGCGAACGCACTGAACGAGACGTACCGCGTGGAGAAACTCGTCAAGGCCCGTGTGGCGGCGGCGCTGCAGAGCGGGAGCGAGAAGGACAAGCTCAACGCGGGGTACGCGCTGGAAGACTGGCGGAAGCTGACCACCAGCGACCACTTTTACTACATGTGCACGAAGTACTGGGCGGACGGGGACGTGCACAAGTACTTCTCGCCGTATGAAAGCCCGTACGACGCGTACATCAACTTCATGAACTGTCTGGACAATCTGCGGTCGCGGGTCAGCGGCTAAGACGGTTCAGTTCGTCGAGCTTGCTTGCCAGCGTGCGGTAGCGATCGGCGACCCATTGCGGGGTTTGCTCGTTGATTTCAGCGAGCGGGTTTTTGCTTGGGCTGAGGTAGATTTCGACGTTCTCGTTGCAGAGCACCGCGAGCAGGAAGATCTCCTCGATGGCCGGGTCGCCCATGGCGAGGCAACCGACGGAGCTGCTGCCGCCGTGGATCATGATGTCGGAGCCGAGGGTTTGCACGTCGCGGCCGTCGGTTCTTGCTTGATTCACATCTTCGAGCGAGGGGTAGCTCACGCGGAGGGCGAGATGGAATCGGCTGTTGGGGTTGAGTGAATCGAGGCTGTAGAGGCCTTCGGGAACTTGGCGGTCACCTTCGCGGAGCTTCGGGCCCAGGGTGCCGCTGGCGTTGAGAACTGGGTATTGGGCGACCAGACGAAGGACAGGATTGCCGGATGAATCGTTGCCACGGGCGAAGAGCTCCATCTGCTTTTCGCGTTTGTACGCGACGATGACCAGCGATTGCGGGGTGGACTGGAATCCTTGTTCGCTGAGCTTTGGAGCGATGCGGAGCCACGCGGGGCCCAGTTCGTTCAGTCGGCTTTCGACTGTGTGCTTGCGGATGAGGGTTGGGTACATGCGTAGAACGACGAAGAACCCCGCGGCGATGATGGCCGCGAGTGCGCAGAGAACCACGGCTAACCAGAGAGCTCGGCGGCGTGGGCGGGTCGACGATTCCATCACTGGATCTGATACGTCAATCGTCGGGCGGTTTGTGGAGTTTTTCTGAAGCCGGACATCTCCGGAGCGGAGCTGATTCGCCGGCGCTGACGATCAATCCCACGCGCCGAGGTAGTCCGCGGGCTTGTCGCCGGCCTTGATGAAGATGCCCAGGATGTTGTTCGTGCTTGCCGGGTCGTCGCTCTCGTCGAAGAAGGCCAGGTCGGGGCGCTTTTCGCCCTTGGCGTTCTTGTACTGAGCGCCGGTTTCGGTCTTCTTGCCCGGGGTGAAGTGGTTATCGATGAACTCGATGTGGTTGTCGGCGAAGGCGACGTTGCCGCTCCATGAGCCGGGCTTGCCCGCGTAGGTGTAGACGTTGAACGTCAGGCTCTTGGGGTTGGCGAACGTCGGCGTGGCGGTGAACTCGTCGTGCACGGTCGAAGCGGTGATCTGCGGGCCGCGGTACGCGAGCTGGGCGTGGCTGGCGTCGAACGTGTCGGCCCAACGCTTGACACGGTCGCCCGAGGGTTGCAGGTTGGCGTAGCTGATGTGCCCGCCGGTGGCGGAGTTCATGTCACCCGAGAGCGATGGGTCCCACTGGGCGTTTTGGGGGTTGACGGCCGCCTTGGGGTTGGCATTCTTATACCCCGCGTGGGGCTTGATCTTGGGGTTGTTCTCCATCGGGCTGACGATCAGCTCGGGCGTGATCGAGGCGTTCCAGATGAGCACCGAGAAGATCGCGCTGGTGGTGTTCTTCGCGTTGCCTTTGTCGGCGACGGTGTGGTTGGCCCTGTCGAGTTTTTCCGGGATGGGGTACTG
>JAVTWO010000154.1:0-5563 GCA_032229765.1 Phycisphaerales bacterium
ACCCACCCCTTCACCATCTCCACCACCGCCGGATCGGTCAAGTTCGCCCTCAGCCGCCCATCCGCCCCCGCTTTCAGCGGCTCCAGCCCCTCCGCGAACATCATCATCAGCAGATCGCTCTCATGCCCCAGCGGCACACTGAACAAATACTTCCCGCCAGACTTCCCCTCGCTCCCCACCTTCGCCCGAAACTCCCGCGCCGCCTTCATCAGCCCGCGCCAATCCTTCGGCAAACTCGCCGCACTCATCCCCGCCTCGCTCAAGACCGCCTCATTCGCCACCACCGCCTGCGTCGTCAGATACCAAGGCAGCGCCAGCAACTCCCCGTCCATCTTTCCCAGCGCCCCGGGCACAAACCGCGCGTCCGCATCGCCCGGCAGCAACCCCTTCATATCCCGCAGCGCGCCCAGCCCAATAAACCGCGCGTACGTCTTATCCGAAAAGTTCACCACATCCGGCGCACGCCCCGCCGACGCCGCCGAGATCAGCTTGCGGTCCATCGCCTCAAACGGCACATCCACCCACCGCACCTTGACCCCCGGCCGCTGCGCCTCAAACGCCGCGATCCGCTCGGTGATGTACCGCTCAAGATCGCTGTTCCCACGCAACGCCAGCGTCCAGAACTCAACCGTGATCACCCCGTTCGCATCGCGGTCCGAGCGCCGATCGCAACCGCCCTGAACCGCCAGCGCAATCACCACACACACACACAGAGCCAACCCCACCAAGCCCACTAAGCCCACCAGCGCCGCTCGCGCAAACCCGCCCACAGCTCGGCCCGTCACAGCCGAGCCCGTTCGTTCTGCCACACCACTCCAGAGCCGGGCTCCGGTGGTCCTGTCGCTCCTCACACAAACTCCATTCAAAGTGCGAAGACCCCGACAAACCAACGACTCAGTTCAAGCGAAAGATCATCGCAAGCAATCAAGGAAGAAATAATTCCAGAACGCGTTATAATCGCCTTCATCGATATTGCCGTCAGGCCCGCCATTGCTCGGCCCGCCGAAAACTCGCGAGATATCACCAGCGCTATTGGCGATATCCGCAATAGCACCTTGTGCAAAATATGCATTATTGAAAGCGTTATAGTCTGAAGAGTCCACCATTCCATCGCCGCCGGGATTCTCGGCAGTGTCAACTATGTCCACTGGAGAACAGGCAAGAATGCCGGTACTTTGCATCGAGTTCCAGAAATCAGGCCAAAGCACTTGGTCAACTGAGTCATACTGCCCGTTACCATCCACATCCAACAAGAGGTTCATTGTCAACGTAGTTCCAGGGAGAACTGCCTCTTGTGCCCACCGATCCAAAATTGAAAGTCGTCCATCACCGTTGAAATCCAGCTGAGAAACCGAGGGGGCAGCGGAAATCAAAACAATTCCAGTAAAACTCTCGCCAGCGGGAGACTGTAAATAACTTGGACCCCACGCAGGATTCCAACCACCACTGGTGCTTCCGCCTTCGATTACCTTGATGTTCCGTACGCGTGTGCCGCTCGGACGGATAAAGATCCCGTCCAACAAGTTGATAGTTCGCTCGGATCCGCCCATTTGATGGTAAGGAATTTGCGGCGCAGTGAACTTGATCATCCATGCAACAAGAGCGGTTCCAGCCACGTCAAATGAAACTCTTGCGGAAGTGGCCAACACCGGCGGTCGCGAACATGACGGGATTCCGCAATCAAATATCCACGACACGTTTGGACAGATGCCACTTCCCACCTGAGTTGTGAATCCGGGCCAAACACCGTTGTTTGCAGCAAGGTAAGAGTACAACTCATCGCAGTTGTAAAAATTACCCGAGACTTGAGAATACGCGCGACCGACCCACCTACCGAGCTCTTCTGTATGAATTTCGTCAACTCCAAAGGCAACTTCTTGCCTACTCGGAGTACTGCCCCACCAATAATGATTGCTCGCAGGATAAGATGTCAGACCGGGTAGAATAGTGTTGATATTCGAGCATCCGCCGAGGGTGATGATTTCTTCCCATGATGGATCACACAAAAATGCGAACTGCCCGACTCCCAACGCACACGCTGATCCCCACCAGCCATTCATGACTGTGCCATTGCCAAGGCAGGCAATTGCGTCTATTTGCATCAAGTTGCAGCGATTGGTTGTGCATGGATAGGGACTCTCCGAATGAACGTGGCTAGTACAGACGAGAAAGATGCCTGCTGCGATAGAGATCTTTGCATTCATGCGTGCTCCTTGGTGTCAAGCACGAGCGTAGCGAGATTGGAGCATGTAATGCAACTTTTTTGTAATTGTGGAAAAGTCGCTCTAGGTAATACCACCATAATACTAAGGGTTAACCAAAGTGCTGGCATTCTTGGGTGACCAAAGCGCTTTTCCTGTTAAGCGATCGTTAGCCGGGTTTCCGGTTCCAGTGACAAGATCATTCTGTGCGAACTGACTAGCGTGCCCATCAACAAACACGAGGTGGGTGTTTCCGCTTGGTGAAAGAAAATCGCGGTTTCTGCCAGGGTGGCGATAAAAAGGCGTGTAGAACCTCGGTTGCCCGGGTGCTAATCCCGCTGCTTCCGGTGCGGGGCGAAAATCCGTTTGGCTCGGAACATCCGAAACTCCGTTTCCACCGCCGAATCTACTGACAGGATCCCCCTGTGCACCAATCTGTGCATTTGAAAACCAAATACGAGCTCCTTCGGTTGAAGTGGCGGGTGACAGTCCCCAGGCTTCACCAAGCAATAACACTTTCGCCCCTCCTTCTGCTGCTGAATCGAATGCTCGATCGACGGCAGATTCCGACAGAGTCCTGACAAGTACTCGTCCTGAAGAATCGAGATCAGCGTTGATTGCCGAACTCGCCCACCAGTTCATCGAGTAGGACCGACCAGCGTCTGGATGGTTCGGGCACGTCATCGCACCGCCGCCAACCGTCGTGTTGATCGTCGCGCCAGCATCCGCCGGCTGAATGTTTGGGTAGTACCGCCCCAAGCGATCTTCGTCGTACCAGTATGCGCCAAGAGGATACCCAGCCGCACCTTTAGGGATGTTCGTCGGGAACTTCCCCTTGTAATCGTTGGCGTACATGATCAACGCCGTGGCGTTCTGCTTCAGGTTGCTCAGACACTTCGTCGACCGTGCCGCCGCACGCGCCTGCCCCAGCGCCGGCAGCAAAATCCCCACCAACAGCGCGATAATCGCGATCACCACCAGCAGCTCAATCAGCGTGAACCCACCCAAGCCGCAGCGCACGTGTTGCCGATTCGCCTTCGTCATCGTGTGATTCCTCATCGTCGAGCTCCCCATTTCCCGTCGCCTCGCTTCACACCCGAGCCCATCAAGGCCCGAGCAACCCGCCGCAAGCCACCCTCAACCCCGTCTCTCCCTCTCCACCCGTGTGATTCGTCCCGCAACCCTTGCACCGCTCTACTTCTCTTCGGCCTTCTCCGTGCTCTCCGTGACTCCGTGGTGAATCTTCTTCACCGAGAGTCTCAACTCCCCCGCGGCTTCGCCGTCGAGCCTCGCACCAACAGCTCCGCCTTCAAAAACTCCGCACGCGTCAAATGCTCTTCCGTCCCGAGCAGCGCCAAAAGTCCCGTCGCCGCTCGCCGACCCATCTCCTCCAGCGGCTGCCTCAGCGTCGTCAGCGAAGGCGACAGATACTCCCCGCTCGGCGGATCATCCACCCCGACAATCGACACATCATTCGGAATCTTCAGCCCCGCTTCCGCGCACGCCTTGTAGCAATCCAGCGCGAAGTAGTACCCCGCACCGAAAATCGCCGTCGGCGACATCGGGCCCTTCAACATCGACACAATCGCGCTCATCCCCGCCTCGTCCGCCTTCCACCCCGGCAGCCTCATCACCAGCCGCTCGTCGATCGCCAGCCCGTGCCGGTCCATCGCCACCCGGAACCCCTTCCACCGATCGATGTTGTTGCAGACCTCACTCCCACCGCCCACATACGCGATCCGCGAATGCCCCAGACTCACCAGATGATCAACCGCCTGCACCGCGATATCCGCGTTCTCCGTATCGATCGAATGCACATGGTCATGATCAAAGCTCGCACCCACCACCATCACCGGCGGCCTGCCCGGTAACTGCCTCTTCCCCCGCCGCACCGTCACCGGCGTATTCCCAAACCAAGGCATGCTGCTCAGCTGCTTCCGCAGCGGGTTCACATAGATGAACCCATGACACTCACGCCGCCAATCCTCCCCGAAGTGCAGCACCACCAGGTCCGCACCCTGCTCCATCGCCCCCCGCCGAACCCCTTCCAGCACGTGCCCGTGATAAAAGTCCGCCAGCGAGGCCTGCTCATGGAAGACCAGCCCAAGCCGCGTCCCCGTCGCCGGCTTCGCCCGCGACACGTACTCCTCATGAACAAACGTCCCACGCCCCTGCCCACGCCGAAGCACCCCGCCCGCCACCAACTCCTGCAACGCCCGGTGCACCGTCACCAGCGAGACGTCGATCTGCGTCGACAGCTCCTTCGTGCTGGGCAACTGCATCCCCGGCGGGAAAGTCCCCGCATCAATCGCTTGACGGATCGCTTCCTTCACGACCACATACAGCGGCCGCCCGGGTTGCGCCAGCACAGGTTTGAACTCGCTCAGGCGTGACATCTGGAAAACGACCCTTGATCGCCAGACCAAGGGTCGCGATTCTTCTAGAAGCTTACCACAGATTCGGCTTCAGGTGCAACTCACACTGAATGCCATCTGAGGGGTTTCACCGACGACGACGGGCCGCGAAGAGGCCAGCCATACCGAACAGAGCCCCAGCGGCGGGCGTCGGGACCTGGAAGATGTGGATGAACCCGTTCGACGAATCCAGCACCGCCAGCCGGCGGGTGCTGTAGTCGTAGGAGAAGTCAAAGTACCCGTCGTTGGTCAGCGTGACGGCCGACAGCAGGTTCATCGTCAGCGTCAGCGAGGCGCCGCTGGTGGTGATGACCTGGAAGTTCGACCCGAAGGCCTGGCCCACACCCGCGTTGGAGCGGTTGTTGTAGATCACAAACGAACCGGTGATCGGGGCGTTGCCCGCCACCGCGAGGTTCTGACCGATGTTGTTCACCACGCCGTTGGGAATCGCGAAGGCCGCGTTGGTCGGAGCGGCCGCGTTGTTCACCGTGTTCAGATCCCACGCCGCGATGCCCGAGGAGTACCGCTGGAAGACGCGGCCCGTCGCCGGGTCAACGTCGATATCGCGGTAGAAGTTGTTGCCGAAGCTTGTGCCCGAGGTGTTCACGGTGATCGTCGGGGCGTTGCCCGGAGCGGACCAAATAGCCGCGCCGGTGGTGCCGTTCCACTGACGGACGAAGTTGCTCGCCACGACGCCGTGAACAACGTTGCCCGCGCCGTTGATCGCCACGCCGCTGCCGCCGCGCTGGGTCTGCTGCCAGGTCACCGCAGCGGTGCTGACGCCGACGTTCGAGACGTCGTAGACACCAACCGAGTTGGTCGCCGCAGCAGATGAGTTCTGGTCGTACGCGTACGCCAGGGTGTTGCCGCGGAGGTACAGGCCCGAATAGCCCTGGTTGGCGTTCGTGCTGCGGATGCCGAAGGTGTTGCTGAACGCGCCGTTGAACG
>JAVTWO010000155.1:0-5502 GCA_032229765.1 Phycisphaerales bacterium
GCAACTGGGGTCCATGTCAACGCCGCGGGGGACGAACTGGAGCATCACCACGCCGAGGGCGAGCATGCTGGTGAAGACGACGCCGAGGGACGCGTCTTCGCTGACGCGTCCGAAGCGTGAGATGAGCGAGGTGAGCCAGGCGGTGAGCAGGCCGCTGACCATCGCGCCGGCGAGCATGGCGTACGGATCGCGCGTTGCGGTGAAGATGAACGCGCCGACGATGCCCGGGAGTACGGCGTGGCTGATCGCGTCGCCCAGCAGCGCCATCCGGCGCAGCACCAGCAACGCACCCAGCAGCGCGCACGGCACGCAGGCGAGCACCGCGGTGATGATCATCCACCACTCTGAGCTTGTGATGCTCATAAGTGAACCCCGGACGTGCTTTGCGGCGTGCCGCTGGATTCGAGGGCTTTGCCAGATCGGGCACGCTCGATAGCTCGCTCGGTCAGCATCGCCTTGGTGGCTTTGCGCTGCCTGAGCCAGCCAAAGAGCACGCCTCGTTTGGGGCTGAAAATCAGCGAGAAGATGCAGAGGGTGGCGATGGTCAGAACGATGGTGGGCCCGACGGGGAGTGACGAGCCGCCGGGCGTTCGCACGCTGGCGCTCAGGGCGGTGCCGACGACGGCGCCCGCGCCGCCCACGCCGCCGGCGATGAGGAGCATGGTGGAGAGGCGGTCGGTCCAGCCGCGGGCGGTGACGGCGGGGATGATCATCAGCGCCACGACCATGAGGGCCCCAACCGCGGGCAAGCCCACAACCGTGCAGACGCAGACCATCGAGACGATGAGCAGATCGATGAGCCCGACGCGGAGCCCGATGGCGCGTGCGAAGGCGGTATCGAAGGTCACCAAGCGGATGACCCTGAAGAGCGCCGCGATCAGCATGAGCAGCACGCACGATGTCGCTGCGAGGGTCAGGGCCTCGTCGCGGCCCATGGCGGCGGCTTTGCCGAAGATGAACCCGTCGAGCCCGGCTTTGCTGCCGCCCGGGGTGCGTTCGATGGTTTTCAGCAGAACGATGCCGATGGCGAAGGAGACGCCGATGACGACGGCGATGAGAGCGTCGTCCTTCACGCGAGTGCGTCCGCGGAGCATCGCAAGGATTGCCGAGGCGGTCAGGCCCGAGATCAACGCGCCCAGCAGGAGTAACGCGAGATCACGCTGCGCGAAGAGCAGGAAGGAAAGGCACACGCCGGGGAGTGCCGCGTGCGCCACCGCGTCGGCGAAGAGTGCACGCCTCCGCAGAACCGTGAGCGACCCGACCACGCCGCAGGCGATGCCCAATGAGCCAACGCCCAGCATCACCGTTCGCGTGGTGGCGTCTTTCATTAACAGCAGGTTGATCAGTTCGTCCCACATGCGTTCACTGCTGACGTGCGCGGGCCATGGCTTCGCCGGCTTCTTCGAGGACCGTCAAGCGCGGGCCGTAGGTGCGTTGAAGGTTCTCGCGCGTGAAGACCTCGTTCACGGATCCGCTGGCGATCAATCGCGTGTTCAGCATGACGGCGTGGTCAAAGTACTCCGCAACGGTCTGCAGATCGTGATGCACCGCGACAACGGTTTTGCCCTGCTGGCGAAGCCCCTTCAGCACGTCGACGATGGCGCGTTCGGTCGAAGCGTCAACGCCCGCGAAGGGTTCGTCCATGAAGTACAGGTCGGCCTCCTGCGCCAGCGCCCGCGCGAGAAAGACGCGCTGCTGCTGTCCGCCTGAGAGTTGTCCGATCTGGCGCTCGCTGAAGTCGTTCAGCCCGACCTGCTGGATCGCGCGCCGCACCGCGTGAATGTCCGCTGATCTGCTGCGGCCGAAGATCCCCGTGTGCCCGGCGCGGCCCATCATCACCACGTCGCGAACGCTTACCGGGAAGTCCCAGTCCACGCTCTCACGCTGAGGCACGTAGCCCACGCGCCGGCGCACGCTCGCGAGCTGCTCTCCGAAAAACCACACGCGCCCGCTCAGCGTGCTGAGGAGACCCAGCGCTGCTTTGATGAGCGTGCTCTTGCCCGCGCCGTTGGGCCCGATGACCGCGCACAGCACGCCGGTGGGAATGGTCAGATCGACGTCCCACAGCACGGGCTTGCGGTCGTATGCGACCGTCAGGTCGTGGATCTCCACCGCGACACCCGTTGACTGTGCCCCTGCGCTGCTCACGGCTTGGCTCCTTGAGGCGGTTCTTTGGATGCGGGCATCGAAGGAGCGATCGGCTCAAAGGGCGTGAACTGTCCACCCAGGGCGGTGACGATCGTGCGGGTGTTGTGTACGACGACGCCGACGTAGGTGCCCTCGCTCGTACCTTGCGCGCCGAGGGCGTCGCTGAAAAGCTCACCCCCCACTTTGACTGTGTGACCCTTCGCCTGACAGCCCTCGATCACCGCGCGCACGGCCTTCTGCGGCACGCTGCTCTCAAAGAAAACCGCGGGGATCTTCGCTTGCACGATGCGATCCACCAAGCGGTTGATGTCGCTGATCCCCGCTTCGCTGTCGGTTGATACGCCCTGAACCGCGAGAACCTCAAGCCCGTAGGCACGCCCGTAATAGCCGAAGGCGTCGTGGGCGGTGACGAGCACGCGGCGCTGCGGCGGGATGGTTTCGATCTGCCCAGCAACCCAGGCATGTAGGGTGGCGAGGCGCTGCTGATACGCCGTGGAACGTGATTGATAAACCTCGCGCCCCGCGGGGTCGAGAGCGATGAGCTCGTCAGTCACCGCGCGCCCGGCGCTCGCCCACAGACTGATATCGAACCACACGTGCGGGTCGGCGGCGGTGTGCTCACCCTCGCCTTCGTGCAGGAGCTTGCCCTTGTCGATCATCTCACCCACGAGCACAACCCGCCGCCCGTTGGGCTCCGGACGCCTCATGCCCTCGAGCGCGTCGATCATGCGTCCTTCGAGGTGCAGCCCACTTGCGAAAATGATCGAGCCCGATTCGAGGAGGCGGACGTCACCGGGCGAGGGCTTGTAGAGGTGCGGGTCGACGCCGTCGCCCATGATTGCGACAACCTCAAAGCGGTCGCCGGCGAGGTTGGTGACCAGGTCCGCGACGATACCGGTGGTGCAGACCGCACGCGGGCGCGAGCCGACGGCTTGTCGATCGCTCTTGTTGCAGGAGATCTGCAGGAGCGAAGCTGCGACAAGCACGCAGCAGGTGATCAAGACGGAGAAGCAGCGGCGTGTCCACCGCGTCGCGCTCACGCGATTTGAAGTCGTGCGGAGCGAAGCCGCACCCGTGCCGCCCGGCGGTTCGATCGTGCTCATGGCTACATTGTAGCCATGGCTACATTGTGCGGTCGACCGGTCAGATCAACGGGTGCGCCCACGTCGGGTGGGCGTGGCTGAATCGAGCGAGCGGGTTTCATCATCAAATCGGGATTTGTGCAACCGAAGGGCTGCTTCATCCCGCACGGTCGCTCCGAACGCGGTCCGAGAACTCGCAACGAGCACCAAGAAGCGGCTTTGTCGCCGCGGTTCTTGCCGTTTTCTTGCGGATTCCCCTTGGTTTTGGCTTTCTTCACCCCCGGGGATAAACCAGCCTCGGAGAAAACCCGATCCTCCCATCAGGAGGCCTCATGTCTGTTCCACCGAACTCAAACCAGCCGCAGCCATCGAACGCACCGATCGTTTCCGAGTTCGCCTCCGATCCGGATATGGCGGAGCTTGTTTCGCTCTTCGTGCAGGAAATGCCCGCGCGGCTGGCGAGCCTGAAAGCCAGTTGGCAGAGTCAGGAGCTCAGCGAGGTTCAGCGGCTCGCCCATCAGATCAAGGGGGCCAGCGGGGGGTATGGCTTCTCGCAGGTCGGTTCCGCAGCCGCGGCTCTGGAAAAATCGCTGATTGCGCTCTCAGAAGGCTCATCCCGCTCAAGCACCGACGAACTCCGGTCGAAGTTCGATGAGTTGATCTCGCTCTGTCAGCGTGTCCGCGGCTGAGCGTCACCCACGATATGCCTCGATTGAACCCGTCGCCCCACACCCAAACCGGATCCACCAGACTTTGCCCGACAACGACTCCAAGCCGCAGGTTCTGCTGATCGACGACTCCGTCGACGTGCACCGCCTTGTCAAGGTTCGCCTCAAGGCCGAGCCCGTGGAGATCGTCTCGGCGATGAACGGCAACGACGGGTTCGAGATGGCCCGCGCGGTGAACCCCTCGCTGATCTTCCTCGACCTCGACATGCCCGGTGTCGACGGGTTTGAGGTCCTCCGCAAGCTGAAGGCCGACAACAACACGGCTTCGATCCCCGTGATCGTCGTCTCGGGGCTGGATAGCTGCGCCGACAAGGTCATGGCTTTCGATCTGGGCGCAACCGATTACATCACCAAGCCGCTGGAGTTTGCCGAACTCCGCGCACGCATGCGTTCGGCCCTTCGCACGCAGCGACTGCTGGCGCTGCTCGCTGAACGCGCCGAGGTCGACGGGCTCACGGGCCTTGGCAACCGTCAGCAGTTCAATCGCCGCTGGGAACAGGAGTTCGCCTCCTTCTCACGCTACGGCAACCCGCTGACCCTCGCGATCCTCGACGTTGATCACTTCAAGAAAGTCAACGACACCTTCGGGCACCCCGCGGGCGACGAGGTGCTCCAGGGCTTTGCTCGCATCATCCAATCGTGCATCCGCAACACCGACATCGCCTGTCGCTTCGGCGGCGAAGAAGTCGCGGTCATCATGCCGCACACCTCGCCCGCGGATGCTCAGATCGTTGCCGAGCGCATCCGCAGCACGCTCCAGGCGAACGTCTGGCCGCGTCATCCGGAGCACTTCGTGACCGTTTCGATCGGGCTTGCGGGCGCCTCGGGGCTGATCGAGGGGCTGACGAAGGAACGCTGGCTCGAAGCCGCGGACCAAGCGCTCTACAACGCCAAACGCAACGGGCGGAACCGCGTGGTGCTGGGCTCGCTGCAGCCCGGCTCAAATCCCGCGCCCGCGACAACGACCCCCGCATCGGGATCATCGCCCACCGCCCGCGCGGGCTGAGCGACACTGCGGTATCGACGATTGTCGAGAGCCATAATCAGGGCAACGCGAAGCTCACACCGACATACCCCATCAGCCCGTCACGCGAAGGGTTCCGTGAGTCGCCCTTGATTCGTGCGTTGGAGATGTGGTGCCAGCGCACGCCGCCGACCAACCGCACGCCCTCGGCGACTTCCCACGTCAACCCCGCGCCGGCGCGGGGCATGAAGTCCACGTTCGTCCCACCCGCTGGGACCTGGCGACTCGCCACCAGCACGCCGATCCCCAGCTCACCGAACGCCGTCACGTCCCGCTTCTCGCTGTGCCAGAAGTGGTACTTCATCGCCAGCGAGCCGCTGACGCCCTCGGCGTTCTTCCCCGGCTGATCGAAGTACCACCCGCCCAGCTCAAAGCCCAGCTCGAACTTCGGTGCGATGAAGGTGCTGATCTGCGCGAAGCCGTTGAAGTCCGTTGCGCTGTTGAAGTTGTGCGCAACCCCGCCGCCGAGCGTGAGGTACATGGGCCCGGGCTCAAGATACAACCCCTTCGCCTTGGGCAC
>JAVTWO010000156.1:0-5469 GCA_032229765.1 Phycisphaerales bacterium
CCGCCTACGCAGCTCACGACGCCCTGCACCTTCGACAGATCGCCAAACGCCTCTTCGAACTCGCCGCCCGCGACGGTGCCCCTCACCCCACCAAATACGCCGGCGAATGGAAGGCCTAGGTCCTGTTTCACAGATGCCTTTGCTTCGGTGGCACGGCTCTCCAGAGCCGTGCGGTTCTCGACGTGATGCACGGCTCTGGCGAGCCGTGCCACCAGAATCGATCCCTCGAACAGCGCGTCAAGCCCAGCACCATCCGCACGCGTGCATTCGAGCTGACGCCGCAGCGATCGAACGAACGAATATCACCTCTTCACGGGTTGGTTTATGCTGTTTGGGACGGTTCTGCGGGCTGATCGAATCACCCTCGCCCTGCTGAAATTCCGGCTCAGCCTGCAATCAACGCCTGCATTGTTCGTTGAGCCCGGCATGAACATGCACACCACCAAACTGAACCGCCTGTCCAAAACCCTCTCGCCCTTCGCTCTCGTGCTCGCCGCCGCGACGCTGCTGCCCGTCACCAGCGTGCTGGCTGAACCCGAGAAGCCCCAGCCGCCCGCCGGCGCAGCCCCCGAAGGCGAGAAACGCCCGGGCCGCGACCGTCGCCCCGAGGGCGGCCCGCGCGAGGCTCGCCCCCTGAACGACAACGAAAAGAAGTACGACGCCAACAACGACGGCAAGCTCGACGAGAGCGAACGCTCCAAGATGCAGGAAGAGATGAAGGCCCACGCCGCGAAGATGAAGACCGCCATCGACACCAACGGCGACGGCAAGCTCTCCTCCGACGAGTGGAAAGCCGTGAGCGTCGAGATCGCCACCCGTCGCGATGAACTCGCCAAGCGCCTGGAAAACTTCACGCCCCGCGCCGGTCAAGGTCAGGGCGGCGCCGAAGGCAAGCCCGAAGGCGAGCCCCCGCAGCGTCGTCGCCCCAACGGTGGCGGCGGCCAGGGCGGCGGTCCCGAAGGCGAGCGTCGCGGCCCCGGTGGTCCGGGCGGCCCCGGTGGTGAAGGTGCCGGGCGCGGGCTCGATGCCAACAACGACGGCAAGCTCGACGACACCGAGAAACAAGCCGCGTTCACACGCTTCGACGACATGAACCTCCGCCTCATGGCCTCCTTCGACGCGGACAACAACAACGTCCTCTCCGCCGACGAAAAAGCCAAGATGGAACAGGCTGTCAAGGAGCGTCGCGAAGCCGGCCCCGCCGGTGAGCGTCGTCGCCCCGAGGGCGGCGAAGGTCGCCCCGGTCGCCGTCCCGGCGGTCCCAACGGCGGCGGCGAAGGCGGCGGCCCGGGCAAGGGTCGCCCCACTCCCCCCGAAAAGAAGTAACTCCGCTTCACCAACCCAAGGCCCGCGCCCCGCGCACGCCTTTCGCTGAAGCTCAGCAATCAACACCCCATCACACAGCACCCGAGGTCGTCATCGGCCTCGGGTGCTTTCGTTCATGCCTCACGCACAACGCTCACGCAGCTTTGCTGTGCTGCTGGTGAGGCTGGTGAGATTCAACGATTTCAACCTCGCCCAGTTCACCCGCTTCGACCTTCCCCCCCGCCTTATGCGCCTCCGCAATCTCATTCATCTCCCGCACCCGCCGGTCATACTCCGCACGCAACGTCGCCACGTCCGTCTTCAAACGCTCGATCCGCTCATGGTCACGAAGCAACGCCGCCAGCGTATAGGCGCAGCACGTCATCGTGACCCCTGTCACCGCGAACAGAATAAACCACGTTTCAGACGAAAAGGCGGGCATGAAGATGAAATCGGCCTCGCCCGGCGGTGTCTGAAGTTCGTACGATATGTGTATGGTGGACCTTGACCGTTTATCGGGGCTGGTGGGCGCGACCGACAGATTCAGGGGCGATGGCATGCAGTTTCGAGTGCGGCGAGCAAACGGGTGGGGCCGACACTTTCATCACGCATGGACGACCGCAGGGCGGTCCCTTGCCTTGGCCCTCGTCCTCGCCCTCATGCTTACCCTCGGTCTGGCATCCTGCGGCAAGGCCGGGCCCGGCAGCGGCGCCACCGGCTCCACCAACGAAGAAATCAAAATCTCGCTCGTCTCCGTCGGGCTGAAAAGCCTCCCCCGCGCCGGCGAGTGGAACGGCATCCTCCTTCAAGTCACCGACTCCGCACTGCAGCCCCGCGAAGTCGTCATCCAATGCCCCATCCCCGACCCCGACGGCGACACCACCCTCTACCGCCGCGCCATCACCACCAACCCGGGCGTCAAACAGAACGTCTGGCTGTACGTCTTCCTCCCCTTCGGCTCAGAAGGTTCAACCCTCACTTTCGAAGCCTTTGAAGCCGCCGAGAAATCCGGCGCAGCCGCCGCCGACGCCACCCCAGGAACCAGCGGCGAATCAAAGGCCATCAGCGTCAGCGGCGCCGCCGCCGGCGTCGGTCGGCTTCTGGGTCGCAGCTCAACGACGATCAACGAATCGAACTTCTCGCGTCGCTACGCCGGTCAGATCGCCATCGTGGGGCGCAACGCCGGCGGCATCGAGCTCTACTCCGTGCGATCAGCCCTCAGCGGCGCAACCCCGCTGGGTCACGAAGCCGCCGACCTGATCGAAGGTGTCCGCGTGGTCGACCTGCCCGATCGCTGGATGGGCCTCGCCTCGATCAGCACGCTCGTCTGGATCGGCAACACGCTCGACCAAGACCCGCTCGCCCTCACAGAAGCCCAGGCAAACGCGATCAAGCAATGGATCCAGCGCGGCGGGCACTTCATCGTCATCTTTCCAACCGTGAGTCAGAACTGGACCGCACCGTCAAACAAGCTCTCCGATATCGCCCCGCGAGCGCAGGTCGCACGCTTTGAAGGTGTTCGCCTCGAAGACTACCGCGCACTGCTCAGAGATCCGCAGCAGCAGCGCGAGAGGCCCCCGCTGCCATACTCCGCCATCGTCCACCTCTTCAAGCCCCTCCCCGAAGCAAAGCAAGGCGAAGCCGTTTCGATCCTCGAAGGCCCGGGTCGCAAGGTCTCCGAGACCGACGCCGACAACGCCGCGTACCGCTCGCTGGTCATACGCCGATCCCTGGGCGAGGGCGCGGTGACGTGGGTCGGGCTCGATGTTTCAACCCCCAGCGTCGCGGCCGTCAACGCCGTGCAGACCGACGTCTTCTGGAACCGCATCCTCGGACGTCGCGGCGAGGTCATCAGCGGCTCAAAGTTCACCGCGATGATCCAAAAGAACGAGATCTCCGAGAGCCGAAGCGCCATCGACGTCGACGACGGGATCGCCTCCTCGATCGCAAAGACCGGCGCCGCCGCCAAGGGCGTCCTGCTCGCCTTCGTCGTCTTCATCGCGTACTGGATCCTCGCCGGTCCGCTCGCCTTCCGCATCCTCAAATCCAGCGGGCGATCGCAGCACGCCTGGCTCGTCTTCACAGGCGTCTCGGTCATCTTCACCGCCATCGCCTGGGGCGGCGCAAACCTCATCAAACCCACCAAGACCGAAGCCCAGCACCTCACCTTCATCACCGAAGTCGCAGGGCAAAACACCCAGCACGCAGAGGTCTTCGCCTCCGTCTTCCTCCCCAAGTTCGGCACCTCCACCATCAGCATCAAGCCCGAAGAAGGCGTGATCGAATCACAAAACGCCGTCGCGCCGTGGTCCATGTACGCCACAGGCCTGGGCGGCGCATCCGTCGAAAAGTTCCCGGATTCCCGCGGCTACCCGGTCGTCTCGCGATCACCCGAAGCCCTCCCCGTCCCCGCACGCTCCACAGTCAAAACCGTCATGATCGATTGGCTGGGCGGCCCACGCTGGAAGATGCCCATGGCGCTCCCCGAAGCGCCCATCACCGTCCGCCCGCTCCCCGAAAGTTCGCCCAGGCCCTACGCCATTACCGGACAGATCAAGCACGAACTGCCCGCAACGCTGACCAACGTCCGCGTCATCGTCGTCTACCGCCAGTTCTCACTGGGCAGCAGCGACAAGCGCGCCGTCCTCGCCTCCACCGCCGCCGTCACCGTCCCCGAGTGGCAACCCGGTCAAGTCCTCGACCTCTCGACCGTCTTCGACTCCGTCAACGCCCGCAGCGGCGTCTCGACGCTCCAGACCTTCATGAACAACCTCGTCCCCACGCAACAAAGCTTCAACTTCGCCCGCCCGCAGGAAGAAGACAAGCCCCGCGCCCTCAGCGAGGACCGCCTCGTGGGCCTCAGCCTCTTCTCCGTTCTGCCCCCGCCCGATGTCTCGCCGTCCATGGCCGGGAACATCCCGCACCTCCGCCGCAGCGCAACCCACGCCATCGACCTCTCGCGCTGGGTCACACAGCCCTGCGTGATCGTGATCGGTCACCTCGCCAATCCAACCGCCTCACCATGCCCGGTCCCGATCACCGTCGATGGCGAGGTGATCCCCACCAGCGGCCGCACCGTCGTGCGCTGGATCTACCCGCTGGATTCCAGCCCGCCCGAACAGATCAGGTAATCACACACGCACGCCGCACGCAGCATCCCTTCTCACCAGCAAACGATCAGGAAAGCACGGACAAGCACCATGGCGATGATCGAGACCATCAACCTGTCAAAGCGCTACGGCGAGTTCGTCGCGCTCGACAACCTCAACCTGTCGATCAATCAGGGCGACTGCTTCGGGTTCATCGGACCCAACGGCGCAGGCAAAACCACCACCATCAAAATCCTCGCAACCCTCCTCAAGCCCAGCAGCGGTCAAGCCATGATCGACGGGCTCACCGTCGGCTATCAGAACCGCCAGATCCGCCCCATCATCGGCTACGTCCCCGACTTCATGGGCGCATATCAAGACATGGTCGTCAGCGAGTATCTCGAGTTCTTCGCCGCCTGCTACAACATCCACGGCACCCAACGTAAGAAGGTCGTCCAAGACGTCCTCGACCTCACCGACCTCAACTACAAGGCCGACGCCGAAGTCAACAGCCTCTCCCGCGGCATGCAACAACGCCTCAGCGTCGCCCGCGTGCTCCTCCACGATCCGAAGGTACTGCTGATGGACGAGCCCGCCAGCGGCCTCGACCCACGCGCCCGCATCGAGATGCGCGAGCTCATGAAAGAGCTCAAACGCATGGGCAAAACCATCATCATCTCAAGCCACATCCTCCCAGAGCTCGCCGAGATCTGCAACGTCGTGGGCATCATCGAACGCGGGCATCTGCTCTACAACGGCACCGTCGCCGAGGCACTCCGCCGCGCAAAGCTCGGGCACGCCCTCCAAGTCGCCGTCTCCGCCCGCGCAAGCGAAGCCGCCGAGATCATCGCCAAAATGCCCGGCGTCTCCAAAGTCACCATCCGCGAAGGCGAAGGCCCCGCCCAGCCCCAAGGCGGCACCGCACCGCTCATTCACATCGCTTATGAGCCCGGCGCCCGCGTCGATCCCTCAGATATACCGTCCGTCCTCGTCAACGCCGGTTTCCGCGTCACCCAGTTCTCCGAAGAGGCGGTCAACCTCGACACCGCCTTGATGCGCCTGACCACGGGGCTGG
>JAVTWO010000157.1:0-34770 GCA_032229765.1 Phycisphaerales bacterium
GGTGGCACGGGCGTGTGTAGACCCTTGCACCGATCGTCTTTGACGATCGGTGGCACGGGACTTGGGCTTTGGCGCGGGTTGTTTGGTTGGGGGTGCTTTGACGAGGGCGGGGCGTGTCCGTACGGTTGGGGATGATGACGAACTGCACGGGGCGGATGCGGACTGTGGCGGTCGATTCGGGCTTTGCTTTGAAGGTGGTGTTTGCTCGCGGGTTGGTTGGCGGGTTGGCGGGGGCGCTGGTGGTTTTGGCGGGGTGCAGCTCGCCCTTGTATGACACGCGGGATCCGCAGCTTCAGCAGTCGCTTTTGACGTTCAGCCAGCGGGAGCTTGCGGAGGCGACGAGCAAGCCGGTGATCAAGGAGTTGGCGCGGTCGCCTCGGGTGGATTCGCTGCAGATCTCGAAGGACATTCTGGAGCAGATTGAGCGGACGACGGGGCCGGCGGCGTATCGGGACGTTCGGGGGAGTTCGTTGTCGGCGGATTTGCTGGGTCAGGAGCAGGCGACGGTGACGGTGGGGCTTCGTCGGGCGGTGATGACGAGCGTGCACAACAACCTGAGCGTGCAGTTTGCACGGCTGGGGCCGGCGATTGATGAGGCGAGGGCGCTGGCGGCGGAGTCGGCGTTTGACTGGACGCTCTTTGGCAGTGGGCAGGTTTCGAGGACGAACGAGCCGCGGGTGGTGACGAACGGGGCGACGCCGACGGAGATTGATACGCGGGCGCGGTCGGCGACGGTGGGTGTGCGTCGGCGGCTGACGACGGGCGGGCAGTTGACGGTGCAGCAGAACATCACGACGAACAAGGATCTGATCGGGCCTGTGCCGGGGGTGTATACGCCGACACCCAACCCGGCGAAGCAGGCGGACCTGACGGTGCAGTTGGACCAGCCGCTGCTGCGGAACTTTGGGTCGGATGTGGCACTGGCGGAGGTGCGGATCGCGAAGAACGCCTCGCGCGATCAGGTGCAGCAGCTCAAGCAGACGCTCATCCGCAATGTGGTTGAAGTTGAAGAGGCGTATTGGAACCTCGTCTCGGCGTACGCGAACCTGCAGATCAGTCAGCGGCTACTGGAGCGTGGGCAGGACGTGCAGCGGGTTCTGCGCACGCGGCGTGAGAACAACCTCGACGTGAAGCAGAGCCAGCTTTCGGATGCGGTGGCGCAGGTGGAGAGTCGGCGGGCGGAGGTCATTCGCGCGGAGAACATTGTTCGCAACGCGAGCGATCGGCTGAAGACGCTGGTGAATGATCCGGGTGCGCCGGTGGGCGGGGAGCTGTTGATTGTGCCGGCGGATGTGCCCGTGGATGAGCCGGTGAAGTTCAGCTTGCTGGAGTCGCTGGCGACGGCGTTGAACAACCGGCCGGAGGTTCAGCGGGCGCTGCTGGCGATCGATGACGCGTCGATCCGGATGGCGGTTGCGAACAACCTGCGTCTGCCCGAGTTGAACCTGCGGACGCAGTTGCGTGTCGCCGGGCAGAGCAACAACTGGGGCGATGCGGTCAGCGATATGACGGATGCGGACTTTGTCAACGCGGTGGTGGGCGTGAGCTTTGAGCAGCCGATCGGCAATCGGCTGGCCGAGGCGACGTACAAGGCGCGGCAGCTTGAGCGGATGCAGGCGGTGATCACGTACAAGGACGTGGCGCAGCGTGTGGTGGCGGATGTGAAGGAGAAGCTGCGGATCGTCGAGACGAACTACAAGCTCATCGAGCAGACGCGTGCGGCGCGGATTGCCGCGGCGGAGAATGTGCGGACGCTGCAGGTTGAGGAGGAGAATCTGGCGGCGCTGACGCCCGAGTTTTTGGACCTGAAGCTTCGGCGGCAGCAGTCGCTGGCGCAGGCCGAGCAGCAGGAGATTCAGGCGTTGACGGAGTACAACGCGGCGGTTGCGCGGTTGTACGGCTCGATGGGCACGGCGATTGAACGCAACCGCATCGAGTTCCGGGCGGCGTCGCTGGATGAGGCGCTGCGGACGCGGTTGCCTGAGGGTGAGCCTGTCGACGGTGTGAACGCGGCGACGAGCTTGGGTGGTGCGGATGCGGGCACGCAGAAACCTGTTGAGTCGGCGAAGAGTGCGGGGGAGAAGGCTCAGCAGGGGATGCCCAAGAAGTGAGAGGGACCGAGGGACCAAGGGATCGAGGGATCGTGGTTCTGAGCTTGGATGTGATGGGTGTTTGTTTCGTGCGTTGCGTGGTTGATCGTGCTTGCGTTTTCACCGTCGACTGAAGTCGACGGCTCTGAGTGGTGATGTTGCTTTGCGAGCTCTCTGTGGGTGCGTTTGGTGGCGAGCTTGGTCTTGGGGGGACGCTCGATGCGGCGGCGCTCGCTCGGGTTGAGCTTTGCGCGGGGATCTTGGTGCGCGGCGGGCTTGTGGCGTTTCCGACTGAGACGGTCTATGGGCTTGGGGTGGTGGCGGTTGATGAGGCCGCGGTGAGGCGGGTCTTTGAGGTGAAGGGGCGACCGTCGAACAACCCGCTGATTGTGCATGTGGATTCGCTGGCGATGGCGCGCGGGTTTTTCAGTCAGCGGGCGTGGGAGCGGTTTGGTGAGCTGGTGCAGAAGCTCGCGGCGGCGTTCTGGCCCGGGCCTTTGACAATCGTGATGGAGAAGGCGGAAAGTGTCCCAGCGGTGGTGACGGGCGGCGGCGGGATGGTGGCGGTGCGGGTGCCGGCGCATGCGATGACGCTGGAGTTGATCAGGCGTGTGGGGACGGGCATCGTCGGGCCCAGTGCGAACCGGTCGGGGCATGTTTCGCCAACGAGCGCGGAGCATGTTCGCGGCGAGTTTGGAGCTGCCGTGGAAGTGCTCGACGGCGGCGTGTGCGTGGGTGGGATCGAGAGCACGGTGATCAGGGTGGGACCTGAAGTTGGTGATGGGGTTCGGGTGCTCAGGCCCGGGCTCATCAGTGCCGCGGCGATTGCAGAAGTTGTTGGCGCGGGTGTGGAGGTTTTTGTTGGTGCTGGGAAGGGAGGAGGGAAACGCGAACGTGAACGTGAAGAAGGAAGCGATGCGGGTGGTGGAGGTGGCGAGCGCGGGGGCGTGCACGGGGTTGCGATGGAGTCGCCCGGGTTGCTCGATCGGCATTACGCGCCGCGCACGCGGGCGGTGATGTGCGGGCTTGAGGGGTGGACGGGTGTGGTTTTGGCGGTGGAGACTGGGCTTGGTGGGCGGGCGGTGCGGGCGGGGCTCTTGACGCACAGTGAACTGGCGGCGCGGGTGTGTGTGCCTGCGGCGGGGTGTGTGGAGGTTTTGCCGGGCGATGCGCGGGGGTACGCGGCGGGGCTGTACGGTGCGCTTCGGCGGCTGGATGAGGCGGGGCTGGATGTGATCGTGGTGCATGAGCCGCCGACGGCGGGTCGGACGGCGGAGGAGACGTGGGTGTGGCGGGCGGTTGGGGATCGGCTGGCGCGGGCGACGGAGCGAGGGGGGTGAGCACATGGCACAGGGCAAAATGGCACAGCACACGGCCCAGAGTTGAGGCACTTGCGCGGTGCTTGCACGAGCGGTGTTCATGATCGCATTGGGGTTTGCGCCTTGGTTGCGTTGTTGACGATTCGCGCGTGATTGACGCTTGCGTGGTGCGTGCGTGCCACTTGCAAAAATGAAAAGCCCCCGCGGTTTGGGCGCGGGGGCTTGGGTGAACTTTTCGCTTTGAGTCTGGTTCTTTCTGTGCGTGCGTGTTGGCTTCTGTTCGAGAGCTTCAGCGCTTTGCTGTGTCGGCGTTTCGCTGGCGCTGATTACTCGTCGTCTTCTTCGTCACGGTTGCTCGCGTTGCTTGCGCCGGGCTTACCGGCGGCGGCGGTGGCGGCGAGGCGGGCGGCGAGGGTTTTCTTGCGGATCTCGGCGAAGAGTTCGGTGTTCTCTTTGATGAAGCGTTTGGAGTTTTCGCGGCCTTGGCCGAGCTTGATTTCGCCGTAGGTGAACCAGGCGCCGGATTTGTCGACGATCTTGGAATCAACGGCGAGGTCGAGCAGGTCGCCCGAGGAGCTGATGCCCTCGTCGAACATGATGTCGAACTCGGCATCGCGGAAGGGCGGGGCGACCTTGTTTTTGACGATGCGGGCGCGGGTGCGGTTGCCGACGTTGGTTTCGCCTTCTTTGATGGCGGAGATTCGGCGGACATCGATGCGGACGGAGGCGTAGAACTTCAGGGCCCGGCCGCCGGTGGTGGTTTCGGGGCTGCCGAACATGACGCCGATCTTTTCGCGGATCTGGTTGATGAAGATGACGGTGCAACTGCTGCGGGCGATGATGCCGGTGAGCTTGCGCATGGCCTGGCTCATGAGGCGGGCCTGAGCGCCGACGGTGGCGTCGCCCATTTCGCCTTCGATTTCCGAGCGGGGGATGAGTGCGGCCACCGAGTCGACGATGATGAGGTCGACGGCGTTCGAGCGGACGAGGAGTTCGCAGATTTCGAGGGCTTGCTCGCCGCTGTCGGGCTGGCTGACGAGGAGCTGGTCGATGTCGACGCCGATTTTGCGGGCCCAGGAGGGGTCGAGGGCGTGTTCGGCGTCGATGAAGGCGGCGACGCCGCCCTCGCGCTGCGCGGTTGCGGCGCAGGTGAGTGCGAGGGTGGTTTTACCGCTGGATTCAGGGCCGAAGATCTCGATGATGCGGCCGCGGGGGATGCCTTTGCCGCCGAGGGCGAGGTCGAGCGAGAGAGCGCCGGTGGAGATGCCCGGGATGCTGAGGTAGGCGTTCTCGTCGAGCTTCATGATCGAGCCCTTGCCGAAGGTCTTTTCGATCTGACCGACGGCTTGCGAGAGGGCGGCGAGTTTTTCTTTGCTCGGGGTGAGAACGGGGCGGGCGGTTTGCCCGCCGTGACCGCCGGGACCAGAGCCTGCGGCGACTGTGTTCGCGGGGCCCGACTTGCCGGCGGCGCTGGCGAGGGCGGAGCCTGAGGGCGATGAGCCCGATCCGGGCTTGCCCGCGGCGTTGGCGTTTGACGGGTTGTTGGGGTTGCTGCTGCCGGCGGAGGCGTTGCTGGAGCCGGCGGCGGAGGTCGGCTTGACCTCGACGGGCGACTTTGGCTTCAGCGTGGAGGCGGGCGCAGCGGACGAGGACGATGAGGAACCGGGACGGGACATACGAACCACCTTTCTTTCCAGGCGTGGCCGGGGGAGGCTGGTGGCGATCGCGGGTGATGGGCCTTTGCCGCGGATGCGGCGCGGGACGCGTGCGGCTGGTTCGTCCCATGGTGAGGACGCGGCAGCGGCACGGCCCGGAGGGGGCCCGACCCGAACGACCGACACGCCGCTCTCGGGCGCATGGTCCCGGCGAAGGGCTTGATCAGCGGGACAATCCCGCGATCGAGATCAGGGGCGTCGCCGGACGCGAGCCTGACGGGAAGATGTTACCGTAACCCGAACATGGCTGTCAAGTGTCGGGTTGGTTTTTTGGTGGTTGTGTGGATAAGTGGGTGGATTGGGCTGAAATCGGGGGTTTTTGATTGGTACGGTGCACGATTTCTGGGCTTGGAGGTGAGTCTTCTGATCGTTAGAACTCGGCACACCAGTTGGAACACCAGATGTCGCGGGCGAAAACTGCACACGTCTTGGTAAGTTGGGGGGTCGGTCTACACTGGCTTGGACGGTCGGCGGGGAGTTTGGGTGCTGGAGATTTTCCTTGAGTCACTATGAGAGTTCGCTGCCGTATGACGCTTCGCGGATTCGGGCGGCGGCGTTGTATTGCTCGGACGGGCGGTTGGGGGAGCACTTTGATGATTTTCTGGTCAATGGGCTGAGCCTGCCGCGGTATGACCGGTTGTGTTTGCCGGGCGGGCCGGCGTGTGTGGCGGGGCATCCGCAGGCGCACCTGGAGGAGCAGGGCGTGGTGGATGAGCTTCACTTTCTGGTGGAGGTGCACAAGCTCAACCGGATCGTGCTCATTGCGCACCAGGGGTGCGCGTTTTACGCGTCGCGGCTGGAGCTGAAGGAGCCGCGGATGGAGCTTTTGCAGAAGGCGGACCTGGTGCGTGCGGCGGCGTTTGTACACAGGGTGACGGGGCTTGGGAACATCGAGGCGTACTTTGCCCGGCATCACGAGCAGCGGCTGCGGTTTGAGCGGGTGGAGGCGTAAGGCCGGTGGCTGAGCGCGGGATCGGCTTGGGTGCGGGCGCTCGCGGGGTGTGCGTTTGGTTGCGGGGCGTGTGGGAATGAAAAAACCAACGGCCGGGGATGCCACCCTGTGCAGCGGAAGGGCGTCGATCCCCGGCGCGTTGGAGATCTTTGAGAACGTGGCGAGCGGCTTTGAAGATTGGGCTGATTGGGTCGCTCTCAATACGCGGGAGAGCGTTCTGCGGTTCTGCTCACTCGTCGGAGTTGAGGTGTTGGAGGCCTTCGATGTGCCATTCGGGGAAGGGGTCGGAGAAGTTGGCCCATGCGGCGGGGCCGAGGTTCATTTCTTCGTCGGTGAGGAGGCACTTCTCGAGGGTTTCGCGTTGGCGGGCGTGGTCGTAGCCGGCGCCGCTGACACCGATGAGGACGAACTGCTGGCGGCGATCGCCGAAGGGTTCGCGCCAGACGTTGCTGAGCCATTCGCGGGCGTCGGGGTCGGTCGGGCGGTGGTTGCTCGGACGTGAGGCCCACCACGCGCCGGCGGGGTCGAGGCGGAAGGAGCCGCCGGCCTGCGACCAGATGCCGGCGAACTCCATGCGGTTGGCCGACCAGACGAAGCCCTTGCTGCGCACGGTGCGGAGGTGCCCCGAGACGATGAACTCGTAGAGGCGTTGTGGGTGGAAGGGTCTGCGGGCTTCGAAGACCTGTGAGGAGATGCCGTATTCCTCGGTCTCGGGGGTGTGCTCGTTGTTGAGTTCTTTGACCCACTGGGCGGACCGGCTGGCGCGTTCCATGTCGAAGAGGGTTGTGCCCAGGATCTCCGAGGGATCGACGCGGCCCATGGTGCTCCGCAGGATCCGGGCCTCGGCGTTGAGCGAACGCACCAGCGCCTCGACGCGTGCCAGACGCTCCGGGCCCGCGAGGTCGCACTTGTTGATGATGACGATGTTGGCGAACTCGATTTGATCGGTGAGCAGATCGGCGATGGAGCGGGTGTCGGTGTCGTCGTTGCCGACGCCGCGTTCGGCCAGGTCGTCCTCGCTGCGGAAGTTGTCCTCGAAGGTCAGCGCGTCGACGACGGTGACCATGGTGTCCAGACGGGTGATCTCGGAGAGCGATTTGCCCGATTCGTCCTCGAAGCTGAAGGTCTGCGCCACCGGCAGCGGCTCGGCGATGCCCGTGCCCTCGATGAGCAGGTAGTCGAACTTGCCCTGCTTGGCCAGCTTGGTGACTTCCTTCAGCAGGTCGTCGCGGAGCGTGCAGCAGATGCAGCCGTTGGACATCTCGACGAGTTTTTCTTCGACGCGATCGAGGACGACGTTGCCGATGGCGCCGGCGGTTTTCACGAGCTGGGCGTCGATGTTCACCTCGCTCATGTCGTTGACGATCACGGCGACCCGCAGGCCCGCGCGGTTGGCGAGGATGTGGTTCAGCAGTGTGGTCTTGCCCGCGCCCAGGAACCCCGAGAGCACGGTGACGCGGAGCTTCTCTTTGCGGGCGGCGGCGCCTTTGAGCTTGTCGGCAAGGGCTTTGAGCATGTGGGTCGGTCCGAGGGTGGTTGAGGTTGAGCGAGCGAACGCGGAACGGGACGGGGATCGTATATGCAACTTTGTTGCAAGTAAAGAATGCGCGTGGGCCCCCTCTCAGCGGGGCCGACGTGGCTCGGCGGGCCAATCATCGAGCATGCACAGCGGCGGTGAATCAGCTTCGGCGGCGGCGGCGAGCATGACGCACAGATCGTCGGACGGTGCGGTGATTCGCCCTTCGATCGAAACGGACTTTGACGCGATCGCGGCGATCACGAACCACTACATCCTGCACACCGCGGTTCACTTTGGGTATGACGCGGTGACGGGTGACGAGCTGCGCGCGTCGTGGCGCGAGGGGCTTGCGGCGTATCCGTGGTTCAGCGCGGTGGTGGGTGATCGGGTGGTTGGGTACGCGAAGGCGGGCGTGTGGCGGACGCGCCCGGCGTATCGCTGGACGTGCGAGGTTGGGTTGTATTTGGCGCACGAGGTGCAGGGGCGCGGGCTGGGGACGCGGCTGTACGGGGCGCTGATTGAGGAGTTGAGGGTGAGGGGGTTTCACTCGGCCGTGGGAGGGATCACGATCCCGAATGAGGCGTCGGTACGCCTGCACGAGAAGCTGGGGTTCGTTCGCGTGGGGGTCTTTCGTGAGTCCGGGCACAAGCTGGAGGCGTGGCACGACACGGGGTTCTGGCAGTTGATGCTGCAGGGTTCGACCCACCGTCCGGGGTGAATCGTCGCTACGCTGTGCGTCTCTATGGCGCGAGTTGAGCTGAAGAATGTGCAGAAGACGTACCCCGACGGCTCAAAGGCCGTGCACGATTTCAATCTTGATATTGCCGACGGGGAGTTCATCGTGCTGGTTGGGCCCTCGGGGTGTGGGAAGAGCACGACGCTGCGGATGGTCGCGGGGCTTGAAGAGGTGACGGGGGGCAGCATCGTCATCGACGGGCGCGAGGTGAACAACCTGCACCCGAAGGACCGCGATATCGCGATGGTCTTTCAGAACTACGCGCTCTATCCGCACATGTCTGTGTATGAGAACATCGCCTTCTCACTGCGGCTGCGCGGGGCCGACCGCGGCGAGATCGATCGGCGCGTCAAGCACGCCGCCGAACTGCTCGACCTGACCAAGGTGCTTGAGAAGAAGCCCAAGGGGCTCAGCGGCGGGCAGCGGCAGCGGGTGGCGGTTGGGCGCGCGATCGTCCGTGAGCCGAAGGCGTTTTTGTTTGATGAGCCGCTGAGCAACCTTGATGCACGGCTGCGGGTGACGACGCGGGCGGAGATCAAGTCGCTGCAGATGCGCCTGAAGACCACCACCATCTACGTCACGCACGATCAGGAAGAAGCGATGACGATGGGCGACCGCATCGTGGTGATGTACCGCGGGGTGGTGCAACAAGCCGGAACGCCCATGGAGATTTACGCGACGCCGGCGAATCGGTTTGTGGCGGGGTTTTTGGGCACGCCTCCCATGAACTTTGTCGGGGGGCTGGTGTCGGTGGATGCCTCGGGTGGTTTGCGATTCACGGAGCACACCGGGCCTGGGAGCGGCGGCGGGTTCACAATCCCGCTGCCCTCGGCGTGGAAGGATCGGCTCGCGAAGCACATGAACGTGCCGATCGTGCTGGGGATTCGCCCGCAGGGGTTGGTGGAGTGTGAGCGGTCACAGGCGGAGATGGTGCTGAAGACCACGCTCGTTGAGCCGCTGGGGCATGAGACGGATATCACCGCGAAGACGGCGATGGGTTCGTCGCTGGTGGCGAGACTGACCTCTCGCGCGGGGATGAAGGCGGGTGACGAACTGCTGGTGCGGGTTGATCCCTCGGCGTGCCATGTCTTCGAGCCGGGCGAGGTTGGGGTGAATCTGACTGGTAGGCACTAGGCACTGGGCACTAGGCACTGGGCACTGGGCACTGGGCACTGGGTGAGAACGCCTGGCAATAACAAGCAACGGGCGACGGATTTCTCCGTTGCCCGTTGAGTCACAGAAAGAGTCGTCTGTGCATCCGCGGCAGTCGATCCGGCAGGAACGGATCGGCGTGCGCGGTGTGGTGTGGCTTACCAGGTGAAGATGATGTCGACGGTGACGCGCTTGTCCATGATGTCGGCCGAGCGGTTGGTCAGGCTGAACTCGTAGGTTGCGCCGATGGAGGCGTTGGGGGTGAGCTTGGCGCGGGCGCCGACGCCCATCCAGACCACGTGCGAGCCCGAGACGTTGCCCGAGCCGAGGTTGGCGTAGTCGAGGCCGCCGACTTCGAGTGCGGCGAAGCGTTTGCCGTTGGTGAGGTAGTGCAGGCCGTGGAGCTCGATCATGGGGGCGATGCCTTTGAAGACTTCGTAGTCGGCGTGGAGGTCCCACTGCAGGATGCGGTTGCCTTTATCGGTGTCGAGGGGGATGCGGTAGGTGATGTTGCCGATGAAGTGGAGATCGCCGAAGCCCTTGGCGGCGGAGATGAAGGGCGAGAACTCCTGCGAGCCGCCCTGCAGCACGCCCGCGTCGCCGTTGGCGGCCTGGTAACGAATGCCCGGGGTGATGACGAGGTCCATCTCGCGATCGGCGAAGATGACGTACTTGAACCCGAGGGCGAGGTCGTTCCAGCCGTCGTCGGCGGCGAGGAGGCCCGCGCGGAGCTTGCTCCAGCCGTCCTTGGTGGCGATGAGGGCGAGGCGCTCGGTGAGGGCAACGCGGATCTGTGCGGCGAAGACGTCAAGGTGCCCGCCGTTGAGCTGCGAGTTGTTGGAGAACTCGTGGTGGAGGTAGAGCAGACGGAGGGAGGTGTTGTTGAAGGGGCTCTCGAAGTAGATGGGCTGACCGACGGGTTCGTAGAAGTGCTCGAACCCGCGGAGGCCGGTGAGCAGGCCGGGCCAGAGGATTTCTTTGTTGGGGGTGATGCGTTCGTTGGTGATGAGGAAGTTGGCCTTGGGGCTGAGTTCGAGGTTGGTCGGCGCGAGGCCGCCGATGGCTTCGGACTTGGCGGCGGGGGCGGCGGCCTTAACGGGCTCATCGAGCGAGAGCGACGTGTCAAAGTCGGCGCGGGCGGTGGTGCTGGTGCCGGCCAGAGCAAGGAGGAAGGCGGGGAGAGCGATCAGTCGAGTCGCTGATCCGATTGTCTTGAATGCGTTCACGGGTATTCTCCATTTTTGAAGCGAAAAGAAGGACTCCACGCGTGCTTCTTCTCGGCTTTATCTGACGTGTGGATCAACAATAACGATCAGTTGATCGGCTTGTCAAGTGATTACTTACCTGTGTTGATCACGAAATCGATGAAAACGCCGCAATTTCCCCTGAATTGGGGGTTCATTCAGCGAACTGGATGCTGGTTGGGCGAGGCAAAGCAAACGCAATGACCGCCGATCAAACGCTCTCAGAGTCGTTTGATCGGCGGTGATGGCCTGAAAACGGGGCTTGGTTCGAGCGGGATCGACGAATGGGGTCGATCGCGATGCTGGGATGATCGGCGGGTTGGTGGGTGGCGATGGAGCTTGGATTAGTTGGCCGCGGGCGCGGGTGTTTGCGTGGGGGCGGCGGTGGTCATGCGGGCGCGGGCGCCGTTGATGACGAGGTCCCATTGGAGGGCCGGTCCCGGGTCGGCCTTGTCGCTTTGGATGTGGTAGTGACCGAGCACGCCGCGGTAGGTTTTGAGTTGATCGTCGGGGAGTTTACTGGTGATGAGGTTGCCGTTTTCGTCGCGTGGGTAGTCGCATTCGAGCTTGGGGAAGACGGTGCACAGGGCGGCGGTGAGTTTGATGAGTGAGTCGTACTGCTGCGGGGTGAGGTCGTATTGGGTGCGTTCTTTGCCTTGGACGACGCCGCGGACGGGGTCGTTGCGGATGGGTCGACCGACGAAGTTCTTGGTGCGAACGCCGCCGTCGCCGAGGGCTTCGGGGATGGTGATGCGGGTGAGGCCGTCGGGGCCTTTGGTGTACCACTGAGCGAGGGGGCTTTTCTCGTTGTCGGCGTAGGCGCCCATGTTGGCGATCTCGATGCCGATGGAGCGGTCGTTACTGGAGGTTGCGTGGTAGGTGCGTTCTTTGAGGTCGCAGGTTTGGTAGATGGTGCCGTCGATATCGAGCATGAAGTGAACGGAGAGACCGCGGACGTCGTGGAGGATTCGGAAGCACTGTTTGCTGGTGCCGCAGACGTCGTAGTGGAGGACGAACTGGTCGACTTTCTGCTGCAGCAGAGGAAGATCCCAGCCGCCGCCGCGGACGCGGGCGATTTCTTCGGGGGAGAGCGGGCCATCGCCCAGGAAGTCGGGTTGTTTGTCGGCGAAGCGGAAGAAGCGTGTGCCGAAGCGTGCGGGGTCGGTGGGGCCTTTGCCTTCTTTTTGAAGGGCGGCCCAGCCTGAGCGTTCGATGGGACCGAATCGGCGTTCGACGCGCGAGTGGTCGTAGCCGCCCGGGTCGGTCCAGAGAACAACGGGCGCGCCGGTGTGGAAGAGCTGACCGGCGACGACGATCTCATCGCCCGCGCGGGCGTAAGCGAGTTGGCCGGTTCGGTTCAGATCTGCACGATGTGCGCACCCCCCGATGAAGGTGATTAGGCAAAGGGAAATACCGGCAGCCAGAAGAAGTCCGAGTTTGTACACCGATTACCTCCGGAGGGGATTGACCTTCGAGATCGTTTGGCGAATAACCAACCGCGATCGTTGATTCGAAGTTCTGATGAACGGGCGAGGCATGAGCAACCACAGGCCGAGAAGAGTCTATGTCGATGATGCGTGGCTGCAGGGCGTGCTGGAGGGTGCCTCTGCGCGGGTTCGGCGTGTGGTGGAGAAGGCGGAAGAGCATCGGCTGCAGATTGTCGTCAGCGCGTTCGATAACGCGTTGGTTGAGCATGAGCAGATGGTGGCGCACGCGCACGATCGGGCGTGGCCCATGCGGTTTGTGGCGCGGCGGACGGAAGGGCCGGCGCTGCAACGAACCTCGGCGCGATTCCGCTGCGATGCGGAGTACTTCTATCCCGCCAGCACGATCAAACTCGCGGCGGCGATCGGTGCGCTGCGGAGTGTGCAGCGGCTTTCGGCGATCGAACCGGCGGTCAATGCGCGGACGGCGATGGCGTTGTTGCCGTGCTTCGCGGATCAGACGGTTGAGGACGGAGATGAGAGCAATCTTGACGGCGGGACGTTGTGCATCGAGCACGAGATCCGCAAATCGGTGATTGTCAGCGATAACCCGTCGTTCAATCGGTTGTACACGGTTGTGGGACATCGGGGGTTGAACGAGATGCTGTGGAGCATGGGGCTGCGCTCGGCGCGGATCAACCATCGGTTGGCCGAGCCGCGGTCGCGTGAGGATCAGCGGAAGACGGGCGAGGTGGAGTTCCGGCTTTTCAGCGGCAAGACGGTGCGGATCGGCGCTCGCACGAGCGATCTAATGATCGAGAACGAGGGGTTGAAGGGGCTGTTGATCGGTCAGAAGCACGCGGATGGCGAGAAGGTCGTCGACGGGGGGATGGATTTCTCGTGGCGCAATCGGATGAGCCTTGAGGATCTGCACGCGATGCTGGGGATGGTGGTGCTGCCTGATCTGGAGGACCTGCCCGGCTCGACGGGGCTGAGCGAGGAGCATCGGCTGATGCTGTGCAGGGCGATGTGGCCCTTGCTTCGGCAGAGTGAGAACCCGAAGTACGACCCGCGGGCGTTCCCGGATATCTACGTGAAGTACGCGCTGCCGGGCGTTCGGCGGGTGGTTCACGATGAGGACGCGGTGATCTTCAGCAAGGTCGGTCAGGCGTACGGGTTCACGATCGAGAACGCGCTGATCGCGGATCGCAAGAGCGGGCGCGGGTTCATGCTCAGCGCGGCGATCTATTCCAACGCGTCGGGGGTGATCGGAACGGATTCGTACGACTATGCGACGGTGAGCATTCCGTTTATGGCCGACCTCGCGGAGGCGATCGCTCGCGAGCTGCTGTGAAGCAGCGTGCGGCTGGGTGCTCGGCGCGGCGCGGGTTGGGTTCAGCGTGAAGCTTCGTGCAGGAAGGCGCACACGCGATCGAGCGTGCGCGGGGTCTCGGGCCAGAGTGCGCACTGGAGGAATCCGTGCGGCACGTTCGCAACGTCGATCAGTTCGTGTTCCACGCGGGCGGCACGCAGCGCGGAGCCGAGGGCGAGGGTCTGCGGGCGCAATGCGTCTTCACCCGCGGCGACGAGGATCGTGCTGGGCATGTCACTTGCGTGCATGACGGGGCTGGCGTGCTCGATCAACGTGCGGTCGGCGGCTTTGGATTCGCCCAGGTACCAGTCGCGCATGCGCTGGATGCCTTCGAGTTCGGGGGTATCGAGCGAGCGGAGATCGGCGACGGCGTAGAAAAGGGCCGCGGCGCGGATGTCGTGGGCTTCGTTGTTCGCATCGCGGGAATGGGCGAGGCGCGTGATGGTGCCGCAGACGAGCTGCGCTCCGGCGCTGTCGCCCGCGAGGCAGAGGCGGGCGGCGTCGCCCCCGAAGGTCGCGCTGTGCTGCTGTGCCCAGCGGACGGTGTTGAGCACGTCGATCTCGGCGGCGGGGTAGACGTGCTCGGGGGCGAGGCGGTATGCGGGTGCGATGGTGAGGAACCCGCGGGCGGCGAAGGCGTTGATCAGCGCGGCGTAGGAGCTCAGCGTGCCGGTGATCCAGCCGCCGCCGTGGACGAAGATGAGCACGGGCCAGGGGCGTGGGAAGCGTGACGCGTCGGGCTCGACGATGCGCAGCACTGCCCGCGCGGGGCACATCAGCGCCAGCTCAGGCCGACTGCCCGCGGCGGACATCATCAACGCGGCACGCATCGGCGCGCCGGCGTCTTCAACCTCACGCTCACGCCCGTTGACCGTCAGGCCCGAGCCGGGCGGTTGGAGGCGGATGTGGTCATGAACCTTACCGAGCGGGCCCGGCATGACGGCGTTGACGACGGGTGTGAAATCAATCGTTGCGGCGCGGTGATCAAGCACGGTGAGCGCGGGCGGATAGGCCGCGATGATGGCGCGGAGCTGGGTCGTGTCGGTGGGTATGGGCAGGGTTCGTTCAGGCGGCGGCTGCATGCGGTGCTCGATTCAATCCCCGTGGCTTACACCTTGATAAAGATCTTCTTCCGCCAGAGGATCCAGGCGATCGTGAAGTAGACCAGCACATAGCTCGTCGTTGCAAGCCACGGCGCGAGGCCCGCGGCGAGGGGCTTGATGCTCTCCGCATCTGCGAAGGGTGAGAACAGGTTGTTCAGCCCGAGTTCAAGCCAAAGGCGCAGCGCGGTGAAGGCGTGCTGCCCACCCCAGGAGCCGGGACCGATGACGCGCATGTGGAGCCAGAAGAGCGTCCACGTGAGCTCGGCGAGAACGTAGATCGCGATGGCGTTTGAGCCGTAGATGGTCAGGAAGCTGGCGGTGGACGGGGCGTTGGGTGCTTTGTTGCGTTGCCAGACGGCGCTGATGAGCAGCAGCGTCATGATGAGCGAGAGGGCGATGAGTGTGGCGTTCAGTGCGCCGGGGGTGGCGTTGGCTTGCGGGCCTTGGGTGGTGGTGAGGGCGAGGGTCAGCAGGAGGAACCCCCCCACTGCGGCGGCGGTGACGAGCGAGCCTTGCCAACGAAGGAGCTTCCACGCGTCGAGGACGAGGTAGAACGCGCCGAGCAACGCGGCGGCGGTACCTGCGGAGAAGAGCACGTAGCTGGAGGTGAGAAAGTCCTTACTCATGGGGAGCTTGCCGAGCGTTGCCCAGAGCATGGAAAGACCTGTTGCGAGCAAGCCCAGACCGATGAGCGTGAAGCCGCGGCGGACGGCGCTGAGTGTTGACGCGCGAAGGAACTCGCCGATGATGAGGCCCGCGATGCAGCAGGCGCTGGCGGGGAGACCTTGGGTGATGGCGGTGCCGACGAATCCGAGTGCGCGGGTTGCGTGATCGAGATCGGTGCGGGACTTCATCCAGTCGGCGCGTGCGAGGCCTTCGGTGATGGTCAGGTCGGGCATCGAGACGTGCTTGTAGACGAGGATGGCGAGAAGTGAGAGCCACCAGGCCCAGCGGGGTCCGTGCCATACGAGGACCGCGACGAAGTAGCCCATGGCGATCAGCGGCAGGATGTCCCAGTGCAAAAACGTCTCGAAGGTGATCGGCGTGCCGGGCTTTCCCGCGCCTTTGCCGTCGAGCCCGTCCTTAGCGGTCTTCGCGATGAAAATGAGGATGCCCAGGGCGTAGATGGTCAGGGCGCGTTTGGCGGCGGCGGCGAGGCGCTGCGCGGTGGTGTGGTCTTTGCCTCGCCCGGAGGTCATCGACCATGGCACCGCGGCGCCGACGATGAAGAGGAACCAGGGGAAGACCAGATCGGCAAGCCAGAGCCCGTGCTTGCCGCCGTTCCAGCCCGCGTGCTGAAACCACCTCGGAAACGCGGCGCCGGCGGCGGAGAGGTTGACCACGAACATCAGCACGATGTCGAACCCGCGGAAGGCGTCGAGGGAGAGCAGGCGTGCGCGGGGTTGTGGATTCTCGATCGTGGTCGTGCTCACTTGCGCGGTCCTTGAGGTTGTTGCGAGGGCTGCTGCGTGGGTTGAGAAGGTGAGGCGGGGATCGGACCGCTCAGGAGGTAGGACGTGCCCTCGGAGCCTTGGAGCCAGACCTTGGCCATGTCTTTGGCGGGGTAGACGCGTCGGCCTTGCTTTTCGTCGCTCACGGCGGGGTCGAGCACGAGCAGATCGCCCGAGGCGGTCATGCCCTCGATGACAATCAGGTGCCCTTCGGTCGACGGGTATGGGGCGGCGGGGAGCTCGCCCTTCTCAACGCGGATGCTCGCGATGATCGGCACGCCGGCTTGCAGGACCGCACGGGCTTGGGCAAAGTCGTCGAAGCGGACGAGCATGCCCGGGACGCCCATGCCCCAGGCGGCTTGCACGTTGCGGGGCCAGTTGCCGTAGAGATCGAAGCGGTTGTCGTAGACGCGTTCGCTGGCGGTCTGGACGGTGCAGTTCGCGCCGGCGTGATTGAGCACCATCGCGAGGCTGGTCGGGCTGCACAACCTGCCTGAGAGTTTTTCGTCGCTGGTCTTCTGGCTGAGGAAAGGCAAGCCCAGGCGCGGGATCTCTGGACCGACGGAGGGGGCGGCGAGCGGGCGGTTGCTGTTGCTTTGGGTGGTATTGCTCAGGGTGATGGCGATGTTGCGGATAGTGACGACGGAGGAGCCGAAGGCGCGGACGCGGTAGCGCATGCGGTCGAAGGTGTTCTGCTTGGAGGTGAAGATGTCGATCTCGACCTTGCCGCGGATTTTGGTTTGTTCGTCCTCGAAGAAGATGGAGTAATCACCTTCGGAGACCGCGCCCGCGCCCACGGTTCCGAGCGAGAGCCACGGGGACCAAAAGCCCTGGGTTGAATCGCCGACTTGGAGCTGCACCACCGCGGCGCTGGTGGGGTCCTGGTCGTTCACGTCGATGTTCCAGCTCAGGAGCGCCTCGTTGAAACGTTGGCCCTTGCTGGGGGTGATCTCCGGGCTGACGTACCACGCGCTGCGGGGCAGGTTTGAGCCGATGGGGAGCAGCTCACACCACCGCGCGTCGATGGGGTTGTTGGGTGAAAAGGGGACAAGCCCGCCTCGGCTTGGAGGTGGTGCGCCGTTGGTTTTGCTGAAGAGCACGCGATCGGCATCGAGGGGGAGTTTCCAGCCGTGGACGATGAGCGTGCGGTCGGGGCGGTTTTGGAAGATGGGCGTGAGGGCGGCGAGGCGCGTGGCGCCTGAGACGGTCGGGCCTTGGGGTGTTTTCGCGGCTGAGGGCGAGTTCACGCCGGCAGCGTCGGATCGGTCGGCGGGGGGGCTCGTGCGTGCGCAGGCTTGGAAGATGAGGCATGTGCCGGCGAGGAAGGCGAGGGTGAGGTTTGCGCGCGGGTGTTGCGGGCGGTTCATGCTTCGCAGTGTACCGCGCGGCGAGAAATGTGCCGTGAGGTTGATGCCTGGTTGCGACGGGTGCGGGAGGGGCGGGGGATAGGATCTGGGGCATGATCGCGGGGACGCTGAGTACGGTGCCGACGACGATGGGCGAGCTGATCAGCCCGGAGCTGAGCGCACAGCTTGATGCGCTGGACATTCTGAGTCGAAGGCTGCTGTCGGGGAAGATGCAGGGAGAGCGCCGGAGCAAGCGGCGCGGGCGGAGTGTGGAGTTCGACGACTACCGCGAGTATGTCGCGGGGGATGACCTTCGCCACATCGACTGGAACGTGCTGGCGCGTCTGGACAAGTTCTTCATCAAGGTCTTTCAGGAAGAAGAAGACCTGGCGCTGCACGTGGTGCTCGACGCGTCGGCGTCGATGAACGCGGGGACGCCCGAATCGTGCAACAAGCTGCTCTTTGCTTCGCGATTGGCCACGGCCTTGGGCTACATCGGACTGGTGAACAACAACCGCGTGGTGATGTTGATCATCACCGATCGCGGGACGATCGGGCTGGAGCCGCTGCGGGGCAGGCGGAACACCGAGCGGCTGGGGCAGTTCATCCTCAAGAATGCCTTTGATACGGAAGCGCGTCAGACCGGGCGCGGGACGACGGTGCAGAACGACCCGGGGAAGGGCTTCGCGGATGCGATGCGTGCGGTGGTGACGAGCCGGGCGGGGCGGGGTGTGACGGCGGTGATTTCCGATCTGCTCTTCCCGCCCCCCACGGGGTATCAAGCTGGTCTCCAGGTTCTGGCCGCGGCGGCGATGGGCGGGGCGGGCGGAAAGTCCGGCGCGGGCGGGCGGGGAGGTACGTCGGCGGGCGGGATGGACGTTTTTCTGATCCAAACCCTCGCGCCCACCGAGATCGACCCGCTGGGCCCCGTGGGTGTCAACGGGTCCACCAGCACCGCCACCAACGCCGACCTGCTGGGTGACCTGCGCTTGACCGACATCGAAACCAACCGGGCGGCGGAGGTGACGATCACCCCCGAACTGGCGGCGGCGTACCGACTGGCGATCAAACGCTACAACGACGACCTCGCGGCGTACGCCACGGCCCGGGGTTTGAACCATGAGTTGGTGCTCACAAACACCGACCTGAGCTCGCTGCTCGTGCAAACCCTGCGCCGGCGCGGGCTCTTGAAGTGAGGACACGTTTTGGCGCAAGCTTCTGAAAGACCCACTCTCGATCGGGGCGCTCAGCGTTGAATGGTGAAAGCGGGCTGGGGAGGTTGGTGATCAGGGATCACGGCACGATCGATGTGGGTGATGTTGCGCTGCATGGTGGTGTGCAGTTGGCTCAAAAAGGCCTCCACCTGCTCAGAGGGTCCTTGCACTTCGACCAAAACCTGCCCGGAGGGCTCGTTGCGGACGAAGCCGGTGAGGTTGGGGTAGTTTGAAGCGACGGAGCGGGTGGTGGCGCGGAAGCCGACGCCTTGGACGCGACCGGTGTAGAGGATGCGGGCTCGCATGATGGCGGAGGGTACGGGCGGGGCGGGAACAGATCTGGGCGGAGAAGCCCGGGTTTTTCCGGCTTTCGGGGGATGGGGGTGGCATGTCCCCGGGATGGGGGTAGGTTTGACGGATGGGAGGGAAGGGTTGGCCGGGCAATGATGTCGGGTGTGGCGGTCTATCAAGCCGAGGGCGGCTCGGGATCGCGGCAGGGAACGCCAAGGTGTCATCGACGCTTCGTGGGAACTTTTCGGACGACAAGGATCGCGTCTTGCACGCGACGGACATCGTTCGGTTGATCTCGGAGCACGTGACGCTGAAGAAGAAGGGGCGGGAGTGGGCGTGCGTGTGCCCGTTCCATGACGATCACAACCCGTCGATGTACGTGGTGCCCAGCAAGCAGATTTACCACTGCTTTGTGTGCGGGGCGGGGGGCGACGCGATCAAGTTTGTGCGCGACTACCACAAGATGTCGTTCATGGAGGCGTTGCAGTTTTTGGCGGATCGGGCGGGGATCAAGTTGACGCCGCGGGCGCCGAGGGGTTTCGGCGGCGGCGGGGGCGGGTTGGAGTTGCCTGAGGGTGTGGAGGTTGGGCCGGAGGTTTCGCGTGAGGATCTGGCGCGGGCGAATCGCTTGGCGTTGGATTTCTATCGAGCGATCCTGAAGCACCCGGACCATGGCAAGGCCGGCCGGGCGATTTTGGAAAAACGCGGGGTGAACGCGGAAACCAGCGAGCGGTTCCAGATCGGGGTTGCGCCGGACCGCTGGGACGGGCTGGCGATGTTCCTGAGTGCGAAGCGCGTGGATGTGCGGCCGTTTCTTGGTGCGGGGCTCATCCGGAATCGCGAGAGCGGCGGCGGGGCGTTCGACATGCAGCGGAATCGGCTGATCTTCCCGATCTTCGATCAGCTCGGGCGGGTGATCGCGTTTGGTGGACGAAGGATCAACGACCAGGACGAGCCGAAGTACATCAACTCGACGGACTCGGCACTCTTCAGCAAGTCCAGCACCCTCTACGCGCTGCACCTTGCTGGGGAGACGATCCGCGCGGAGAAGACCGCGATCGTCGTCGAGGGGTACATGGACGTGATCGCCTGTCATCAGGCGGGCGTGCGGAACGTGGTGGCGACGCTGGGCACCGCGTTGACGGCGCAGTCGGCGCGGATCCTCTCGCGCCTGTGCGACAAGGTCGTGCTGTTCTTTGATGGTGACGATGCCGGTCAACGGGCGGCGGACCGCGCGGTGGAGGTGCTCTTCGCCAGCACGCTGGAGGTGCGGATCGCGACGATGGCGGGGGCTCGGCAGGCGGGGCTGACGACCGCGAAAGACCCCGACGAACTCGTCAAGCAGGAGGGCGGCGTCGCGCTGCTGAAGCGGATCATCAGCGAAGCGACCGACGCGCTGGAGTACCGCTTTGCAAGGCTGAAGTCGAAGCTCGTCGGCGCGTCGATGTCGCAGCGGTCCACGGTGGTTGAGGAAGAAGTTCGGCGCCTGGCGGAGCTTGGGCTGAGCGCCATCAGCCCGGTGAAGAAGCAGATGATCGTCAAACGTGTGGGCGAGCTTGCGGGTGTTGGTGAAGAGGCGATTCGTCGGGCGCTGGCGGAGACGCGCTTGAGCGTGCGGAGCGCGCGGGCGGCGGAGGGGATCGAAAGCGGAGCGAACGCGTCGGGCGGCAGTGCGGGGGCGGCGGTCTTTCAGCCGACGAGCGAGGCGGAGAAGCTGATGCGGTTTGTTGTTGCGGAGCCCGGGCTCTTCAAGCAACTCTCCTCGATGCAGCGAGCGGCGGTCTGCGGCGTGGGCGTGGGCAACAACCTTGGTGGAAGCGTCGGGCGGCTCGTGGGCGCCATGGCGGCGGTGCTGGCGGACCTGCCCCGGGATAGCGACGGCGGGATGGTCGATCGGGCGCTGCGGTCGATGGAGGAGGACGGGGCGGAGGAGCTGCGCTCGGGGATGATCGGGGCGATCAACCGCGACTACTCGGGCGATGAAGCGCGGATGCTGGCGGATTTTCAGACCACGGCTCTGCGTGCGGAGGCGGAGCACCTCAAAGCGCTAGCGAAGGATCCGACGCTGCCGCTGATGCGAAAGGTGCAGCATGAGCGCGAGGCGCGGGCGGTGGAAGCGAAGATCAAGGGGCTTGGTCAGGTCGGCGTGGCGGCGGTGACCGGCGCGGCGGGCGGCTCGGCGGCGGGTGTGCCGAGCGGTGAAGCGGCAACGGGCGCGGGGGGCGGATTGGCGGGCGGAGCGGTGGCATCTGGGCGGGGGAGCGACTAGTGTTGAGGTGGCCTCGGATCGTCTTTCCGTGCTGAGAAGGCGGGAAGACGAGCGGCGGGTGTGAATCGGTGGTTCGATGGGTTGGGCGGGTGTTGAGTCTGGATCGTGACGAGGCAAGCGGGCGGCTGATGATTGGCCGACCTGTCGTGGATGAATGAGGAGTTCCCGCGTGTTGCACGGTGTTCCCGAAGCGTTGCGCGACCTGCTTGATCAGTGCCAGTCACGCGGGTGGCTCAGCTATGAAGAGCTGAACAACGCGCTGCCCGACGAGTGGGTCGATCCGGAGCGGCTGCACGAGCTGCTGGTCATGCTCGATCAGCGCGGGCTTGAGGTTGTCGATGAGATGGAGTATCGCGCCCGGCAGTGGCGCGAATCGCGCAAACGCGGCGAGGCGGCGGGCACTGCCGGGGCGGCTTCGGGCGGGATGATCGAGAACAAGCCCACGCGTGCGATGACCGTCGTCGGCGGGGAGCGGACATCGGGCGATGGCTGGCGGGTGATGAACTGGAACGTGCGCGGCGGGGCGACGGGCGGGAAGAACGCCGGTGCGTCGGCTGGGTCGAACGGGGGCGGATCGTCGGCGGGTGCTTCGGGCAGCGCGGCAGAAGCGGGCGAGGGTGGGGGCGAAGGGAAGATCGCGGCCGGGCGCAACGGCCCGGCGTCAGCGCCGAGCAAGGGCGTTGGTGCGGGCACGAACCCGGGCTCGACGGCGGCGCCGGAAGAGATCGACGACGATTTCATCGACGATGAGGAGCTCGCGCAGCTTCGGAAGGAACTGGCGGCGGAGATCGCCGCCCGGGGTGATGACGGCTCGAAGCGCATTGACGACCCGGTGCGGATGTACCTGACGCAGATGGGCTCGATCCCGCTGCTGGTGCGTGATGAAGAAATCCGCCTTGCGAAGAAGATCGAGACCACGCGGATGATCTTCCGCCGACGGTGCCTCGAGAGCGATTACATCCTCAACCACGCGGTGACGATTCTTCGCCAGGTGCACAAGGGCGAGCTGCCCTTTGACCGGACGATGCGGCTGAGCACGCTGGAGGCGAACGCGCGGGAGAAGATCGCCAAGCGGATCCCCTACAACCTGGCGACCATCGAGAAGCTGCTTGAGCTGAACAAGCTGGACTGGGCGGCGCTGCAGCAGGCGCGGCGCGAGCGCGACGCGGACGCGACGGCGGAGCTGCGCGAGCGGCTGACCTCTCGGCGGCGGCGGCTGGCGGTTCTGGCGGAGGAGCTTTGTCTGCGGACGGGGCGGATCATCCCGCTGATGAAAAAGCTGCGGTCGATCAGCCGGAAGATGAGCGATCTTCGGCACGATCTGAACAAGCCCGAGAAGCTCAAGCGATTGGACCCGGACGACATTCAGGCGATGCGCGACGAGCTGGACGGTCTGCGGCGTGAGGTGTGCGAAGAGCCGGGGGAGCTGAGCGCGCGGATCAAGGCGATCGACACGGTCTTCTGGGAGTATGAGCAGGCGAAGCGAGATCTGTCGGGCGGCAACCTCCGCCTGGTGGTGAGCATCGCGAAGAAGTACCGCAACCGCGGGCTGAGCTTCTTGGACATTATTCAGGAGGGGAACACGGGGTTGATGCGCGCGGTGGACAAGTACGAGTACAAGCGCGGGTTCAAGTTCAGCACGTACGCGACGTGGTGGATCCGTCAGGCGATCACGCGGGCGATCGCGGACCATGCGCGGACGATCCGCATTCCCGTGCACATGATCGAGACGATGACGAAACTGCGGAACATGCAGAAGATCATGTTCCAGGAGATGGGGCGCGAGCCGACGATGGACGAGCTTTCGAGCAAGGCGGGGATGCCGCCGGCGGAGGTTCGTCGCGTGATGAAGATCAGCCGCCAGCCGGTGAGCCTGGACCGCCCGGTTGGCGAGACGGAAGACTCGGCGTTCGGCGACTTCATCGAGGACACGCGGAGCGAATCGCCCGTCGCCAGCGCGACCAACGACACGTTGAAGCAGCGGATCGAGCAGGTGCTCAAGAGCCTGACCTACCGCGAGCGCGAGATCATCAAGCTGCGCTACGGCATCGGCGACGGGTACACCTACACGCTGGAGGAAGTCGGGCGCATCTTCAAGGTCACGCGCGAGCGCGTGCGGCAGGTGGAGGCGAAGGCGATCCGCAAGCTGCAGCACCCGGTGCGTTCGCGGAAGCTGGCGGGGTTCCTGGACCACGGGCAGGGGAGCGAGGACGGGGCGATGGTGCTGCCGGGCGGCGGCGGCGCGGGTTCGTCGAACGGCACGGAGCGCACGGGCGGCGAACGCGGCGCTTCGGGTGAATCGCACCGTCGGCGCGTGCAGGCGAGCGCCAGTGAGCCCGCGGTGGAGCAGATTCACGCGGGTGCGGGCGATGTGGCGATCGCGGATGACCTGCCCAGCGAGATCGATGAGCTGGCGTGAGCGGGTGAAGCGCTCCGGGTGATTGTGGACGAACGCTGAAGCGCGGCGTTGTGCTTACGCTTTGCACCTATGCAAGCGTTGCAACTCTGGGGCCTCTTTGGGGCTCTGGTCATCGTGTTGATTGTGCTTGACCTGGCGCTGCTGACGCGGCGGCAGTCGGCGATTGGTGAGCGCGAGGCGGGGGCTTCGCTTCTGGCGTGGTGCGCCATCACGTACGCGGTGGCGCTTGGGGTGTTCCTGGTTTACGAGCAGAACTGGCTGAACCTGCACGGGGTGATCGTTGATCCGTTCGGCGCGGCGGCGGCGGTGGATGGGCAGAAAGCCAGGCTGGCGGGGCTCGCTGCGCACGATCAGTTTCTGGCCGTGTACGCGACGGAACTGGCGCTGAGTCTGGACAACGTGGCGGTTTTGACGCTGGTCTTTGCGGTTTTCAAGGTGCCCCGGCAGGCGTTGCCTCGCGCGTTGTTCTGGGGCGTGCTCATCGCGCTGATGATCAGGCTCGGGCTGGTGTTGTGCGGGTGGGAGTTGATCAGGGCGTGGGGGTACGGGGTTGCGGGGTGGGTCTTTGCGGGTTTGCTGGTGGTGGCGATGGTGCGGATGCTGCTGCTTTCGGACTCGACGGAGCGGGCGAAGAAGATGTGGGCGGTGCGGATCGGCAGGCGGGTGTGCGATCGAGACGAGCCGTATGAAGGGCAGAGGCTGATCGAGCGTGGGACGGGGGGGAAGTGGGTGGTTACGCCGCTGGCGGGGGCGGTGGTTGCGGCGGCGCTGGCGGATCTGGCGTTCACGGCGGATTCGATCCCCGCGGCGTTCGCGATCACGCGCGAGCCGTTCATTGCCTTCGCGGGCAGTGTGATGGCGATCCTCTCGCTGCGGTCGCTGTTCTTCTCGCTCAGCGGGGTGATCCTGCGGCTGCGGTACACCAAGCCCGCGCTCGTGGTGGTGCTGGCGTTTCTGGCGGTGAAGGCGGTGTGGTACATCCACAAGCCTGATGCGCTGTTGCCCACGGAGATCACGCTGGGGGCGGTGGTGGTGCTGGTGGGCGGGGCGGTTCTGCTTTCGCTGCGGCGCGGGCGACTGGAGGGGTGGCGGGTGAGTTCGGCGGAGACGCAGCTTGCGGGTGTGCCGGGGGCGGATCGACCGGCGGCGTACGCGGACCTGGCCCTTGCGGTGACATCCGCGCGGAAGAACGCGCGGAAGGTTGCGGTCTTTGTCGCGGGCGTGGTGGTGATCTGCTTCGGGATCGCCATCGGGCCCTTGCCCGGGCCCGGCGCGTCGATCGTTGTGCCCATCGGCGTGGCGATCCTCGCGACGGAGTTTGCCTGGGCGCGGACGCTCATGCAGCGGCTGAAGGACCTGTTCGACCTGTTCACACGATTGTCGGACGAATCGACGCGGTGGTTCCCGTTCTGGAGCGTGCCGTTTTTGGTGCTGGGGTACGCGGGGTTCTTTACGGGGTTGTGGTTCCTGTGCGCGGGGTACGAGAAGCTGCAGTGGTTTATCACGGCGACGGCCTTCGGGCTTGGCTTCCCGTTCAGCGTCTTCATTTTCCGCGTGGTGAAGACGCACTTGGCGAAGAAGAAAGCGGCGAAGGCTGGCGCTGAATCGGCGAACACGACGAGCGCGGGCGGAGATACCGAAGATTCCCGGACGAGTGTGCCTACCGAACCAAACACGCCGGGCGGCGCGAACACGCGCGACGGGCGGTCAGTATGATGCACACAGCAGAGCCCGGAGCGTGTATGCGGCGAGGAGCATCGATGGAATCAGCGTGTGGCAAGACTGATCGGGTGCGGACATACGGCGTCATTCGCCCGGCATGGCTGTTCATGTGCGCCGGGGTGTGCGTCGGTGCGGTGCTGACGCTGAGTGCCTGCGGCACGCGGAGCGGGGCGGGAAATCCGACGGGCGAGGCGGTCATCGACAGCAACGAGGGCGGGGACTTTGTCGCGGCGGCGGAGGCGGCGGTGCGCGCGGGGGATAGACGCCGGGCGCTGCTGGAGTTCTCGAAGGCGATTGAAAAGAACCCGCGGCTGACCACGGCGCACATGGGCATGGCGGATATCTACCGCCTCGACGGCGACTACGGCAAGGCGGAGCAGGGGTATCGCAAGGCGGCGGAGATCGAGCCGCGGTCGTTCGATGCGCAGTATTACCACGGGCTGATGCTGCACGTATTGAACCGCGTTTCGGAGGCGATCGGGGCGTACCTGCGGGCACTGTCGATCAGGCCCGACGATCAGAAGGCGAATCTGAACCTCGGGGCGGCGTATTACCAGCTGGCGGAGTATGCGCAGGCGCTGCCTTACGCGAGCAAGGCCGTAGCGCTGGATCCGAAGAGCGGGCCCGCGCGGTTCTCGCTCGGGGCGATCTACGCGGGGCTGGGTCGGCATAGCCAGGCGATCGCGGAGTACGAGCAGGCGCTCGACAGCAGCGACTCGGACATGCCCTCGCAGTTGCTCATGAACCTCTCGGCCAGCTACGGAGCAACCTCTCGCTTCGCGGAAATGCGCAACACCCTGCAGCGGCTGATCAAGCTTCAGCCCACGCCGGCGGCGTTTGAACGGCTGGGCTTCGCGGAGTTCAGGCTGGAGAACATCCCCGCGGCGCTCTCGGCGTACCGCGAGGCGCTGAAGCTCGATGCGGATTACTTCCCCGCGCTCAACGGCGTGGGCGTTTGCGAGCTGAACACGTACCTCTGGTCGGAGAAGACCGATGTCGGTGCGCGTGATCGGGCGTTCGAGGCGCTGCGGCGCTCGCTTCGGCTGAAGCCCAACCAGCCCAAGGTGCAGGATCTGCTGACGCGCTACGCGATGTGAAGCTGGTGAGTTTGCCCCGGCGTTTGGCGTGGTTGCGAAGCACGCATACCCTGCGGGGCTATGCCCGATCCGAAACTGCTTGTGTTGTTCCCCACGCCCGCAAACGCTGGCGGCGGTGGTGCGGTACCTTCGATTGTCATTGAGCACGTGAACGAGGAGTTCACTTCGGTGTGCCCGGTGACGGGTCACCCGGACTTCGGGACCATCACACTGCGGTACGCGCCGGGCGCGGGCGGGTGTGTGGAGTTGAAGAGCCTGAAGCTCTACTACCAGAGCTTCAGGAATGAGGGGATTTATTACGAGGCCGTGACGGGGCGGATCCGCGCGGATCTGGCGGAGGCGTTGAAGCCCGCGTGGATGCAGGTGATCACGAACTGGCGTGGGCGTGGGGGCATCCGCTCGGTGGTGAGGGCTGACTTCGGTCCGGTGCCCGCGAACTACCTCGGACAGTGAGAACTGAAGGTCTTGACGGCTCTCAGCCGGCGCGTCGGCCGGCCTCGCGCACGCGGACGCGCAGGCAGAGCCCGATGAGCATGCGGACGGCTCGCATCCACTCGCGCTCGTTGGCGGCGTTGTTCAGCGCGGTGGCGGCGGTGTCGGCCGCGGTGCCCACGACCTGGAAGCCCAGGCCCTTCGCGGCGCTACGGACCTGGACAACGATGCGGCGCAGGGCCTGGAGGTCTTTCTTCTCCATGGCGGCGTTGAGTTTCTGCACCGTCTGGCGGAGTTCTTCGACGAACTCGGGGACGAACGAGTACGCGGGGTCGGTTTCTTTCAAGCCGCTGTAGACGGAGCCGCCCGAGTCGCTGTCGACGGATTCGGTGAGCATGAACTCGCCCAGAGCGCGGAGGACTTGGTCCTGTGAGAAGGGTTTGATGAGGTAGGCGCTGGCGCGGGCGGCTTCGTCGTTCTGCTGGCGGACGATGATGCTCGCGTCGCTGGTGGTGAGGATGATGGGGGTCTGCACGCCCTTGGCGCGGAGGGCCTCGATCAGCTTGGTTCCGGGGCCGTCGGGCAGGTCGTGCTCGCAGATGATCATGTCGAAGCCTTCGTTGGAACGAGCGAGGGCCTGTTCGACGGACTCGGCGTTGACGACGTTGAGGTTGGTTTCGCGCAGGTGGTGGCGCACGAGACGGCGGTCGACGGATGAATCGTCGACGTGCAGGACCGAGCCGTTGAGCTTCTCGGGGTTGACGTGCTCCATGGTGAACGCGCCGCCCATCGGGTCAAGGCGGAGGAAGTCGCGGATGTTGATCGGGCGGTCGAAGCGGATGCCCACCTCGTGGATGACGCCTCGGTAGTGGCTGCAGCGGACGACCTTCGCGGGGGTGAGGTGGATGTTGTCTTCAAGGTCGGGCAGGTGGACGAGGACCTTGGTCCCCGCGTGAACGAAGGCGGAGTGGAGGATGCCCATCCCGGTGGTGGAGAGATTTCGGCACGCATATCGGAGCTGCGAGGTTGTGCCGCTGGGCTGGGTGACTTCGACGAGCACGGCCTGTTTCGGGAACGACCAACGCAGGAAGCCGCGCTTGGGAGAGCCCTGCCCGGTCTTGGCGGCCATCTCTTGCTCGAGTTTCAGCAGCTCGACGGCGCTGATGCGGACGGTGTTGACGACGTCGCGTTTGGGGTCGTTCGGGCTGGGCTTCATCAGGAGTCCTTGCTTGAGTCGTGTCGCGTTGCGCGGGCATGAACGGGAACAAAGCCGCGGGCACGAACTGCGGGCGTGCGGGCCATTCACAGCCGACGGCTGATCGGAAAGACCCATGAATGCATCGACAACCGCGGGGGGCACGCCCCGGGTTGCGGTGCGATCGCGGGTTCTTCCGGTTTCACCCAGACCGAACGCTCGGCAACGTTCTTCAGGTTGATGACGTTCTCGGACGCTGCGAAACGTTCAGCACAATCACGGTCAGATATCCGCGGCGGCGGGCAGTTCGATCAGGCGGCTCTCGGCGCAGAGGATCACGCGTTCGCCGCGCTGGGACCAACCTTGCGGGACGTGGGCGCCGCCTGTGAATGAGCCGAAGGCGGGGAGGATGAGCCCGGTTGCACGCTCCGCGGGTTGAGGGCTGAGAATGTGGAAGCAGGGGCTTCGCCCGGCGGAGAGCGAACCGCGGCGGAGGTTGAAGACCGGGTGAACGTGACCGGCGAGGAAACGTACGACGCCGCGCTGATTGATCGGGGGCACGTGCCAGAGTGACCAGTGTGCGGACGAGCCGGGGATGGCGTGGGGCTCGCCTTCGTCGATGCAGCGGATGCGCCAATCGGTGGGCGGATCTCCGGATGAGCGGTCGTGGTTGCCGCGGATGAGGGTGATGTCGATCGGGGCGACTTCGCTGGATTCTCGCCATGCGCGGACGAGCGTTAGGAGGGATTCGTCGCGCCCTTGCCGAGCGTGCAGCAGATCGCCCAGGATCACCAGATGCGTTGCCTGTGTCTGCGTGAGCAATGCAACCGCGCGGGCAAGGTCTTGCTCCGCGGCCGCTCTGCACACACCCGGCGCGACGGGCAGCATGCCCGCACGCATGGTGCTCGCCTTGCCCAGGTGCAGGTCGGCGATGAAGAGCGTGTGAGAGGCTTCGCACCATGCCGCCTTGTCGCTGAGCAGACAGATGGGCACGCCCGCGATGTCGATGCGCAGCCGATCGGTTGATCGCGCGGGCGCGACGGCGACGGGCTGGGCGCTCAAGCGGGTTGGTGATTGCTCGCGCATGCGGAGCGGGGAATGTACGTCAGGCAAAGGCGGGCGTGCAAGGGTGTACGTGGGAATGTTCTACAGGCGTGGGCGGCGACGGAAGCTTTTGCGTCGGCGGATGACCGGCACGCTGCCGTCGGTGCGAAGGACCGAGCCGCCGATGTCGATCATGCCGCTGGAGGCTGGGTCGGGCGTCTCGGGGACGGGCGGGGCGTTGCTGATTGCGTCGCGCTCGAGGTTCGCCAGCATGCGTTCGACGCGGTCGTGCCAGCGCTCGCTGGTGAGCTGCTCGCGGAGTCGGTCGGCCCAGAGGCCGAAGGACATCGGTGTGAGCCGACCGGGGTTGGTGAGCGTGAGCTGACAGGCCTGCATGCGTTCAAGAGCAAGGCGGAGGCGTGTGAACTGGAGCTGCTTGCTGAGCACTTCGCGCCGGGCCTGATCGAGCAGGAGGTTCGTCGGATCGAACTGCTGGAACACGTCGAAGAAGAACTCGCTGGAGGCTTGCAGGTGTCGAGCGCTGGGGCCTGAGCGGCGACCGGCGCGAGAGGGGAACCCGGTGCTGATGAGCCCCGCAATACGGGCGATCTCGCGAAACTGTCGGCGGGCCAAGCCGCCCGCGTTGATGCACGCGGTGAGGTCTTCCTCAAGCCCCGTTGTTTGCAGCAGCGACTGCCAGCTCTGCGGATCGGTCGGCAGAGGAGTGGTGCTGACAAGTTCGAAGCCGTAGTCGTTCACCGCCATCGCGATGGTGCGTGGCTCGGCTTGCGCGAGTCTGTGCGCCAGCAGGTTCGCGAGGCCTTCGTGCACGAGGCGACCTTGCAGCGGATAGAGGAACGCGTGCCAACCTTCGACGGTGGTGACGAGTTCAATGACCAACCGCGACGGGCAGGGGAGCGTGCTCCACGAGCGCTGGAGAGAGAGCAGATTCGCAACCGCGTGAAGTTCCTCGCCGCGGAGTTCGCCGCGGTCGGCCTCGCCCAGTCGATTTTGCACGCTCTGGGCGAGTTCGGTGGAGAGGGCCATGCGCCCGCCGGGCCAGGAGACGACGCGGGCGGTGCGCTTTTTCGCCGGGCGGACGGTGGCGACCATTTCGCGCAGCGAGATGAGTTCCAATCTTCGGCCCGCAAAAACGAAGACCGATCCCGGGGTGAGGGAACCGATGAAGCCTTCTTCGACGGTCCCGAGCATCCCGCCGTTCTGGTACTTCACGGCGATGGCCTGCTCCGAGACGATCGTGCCGATGGCGGGCCTGTGGAAGCGCCGAACGGTGTCGGAGACGGCGATGACGCGCCCGTGCTCATCGCGTGAAAGCCGGGCGAAGCGGTCATAGGCACCCAGCGCCGGCCCGCCGCCGAAGGCGAAGGTCAGGGCCCATTGCCACTGCTGATCGGTCAGTTCGCGGAAGGCGTGCGTGGAGCGGACTTCGCGGATGAGTTCGCTCTCGCTGAAACCCTCGCCGCAGGCGAGCGTGAGCATGTGCTGGCAGAGCACGTCGAGCGAAAGTTCCAAAGGCTCGCGCGACTCGATGCGTCCTTGCTCGATGGCGTCGCGGGCGGAGGCGAACTCGATGAGCTCCAGCGCGTTCGTGGGGACGCAAACAATCCGTGAGACCTGCCCCGGTGCGTGCCCCGCGCGGCCGGCACGCTGAAGCAGCCTCGCAACGCCCTTAGGACTGCCGATCTGGATCACCTGATCCACCGGCGGAAAATCCACGCCCAGGTCCAGACTGCTCGTGCACACCACCGCGCGGATGAGCCCGGCTTTCAGCAGCTCTTCGATGCGCTGGCGGAGGGCGCGGTCGAGCGAGCCGTGGTGCAGTGCGAGCGGGATCGTCGCGGTTGGAGGCTTGATGGCCGGCGATTCACGATCCGCTTCCCCCCCACTGTTCTCGCCTCCCCCACTGTTCTCATTGACCTCGGTCGAAACAGCGCCTTCCTGCTCAAGCCCCGCGATCCACTCCGGGCGGGCCTTGAGCATCGACTGGTACCACAGCTCCGCCTGCCCGCGCGTGTTGCAGAAGACCAGCGTGCTGCGGGCGTTGTCGATAGCGTTCAGCACACCCTGAAGTTGTCGCAGCCCCAAATGCCCCGCCCATGGAAAGCGTTCCATCTGCTGCGGGATCATCGTGCGTACGTCGTACTGCTTGCCCTTGAGGCCCGTGACGAGCACGCCGCGATCGCTGTCGTGTGCGCCGAGGAGTACCTCCATCGCCTGGCGGGTGTTGCCCATGGTTGCCGAGACGCCCCACGTCACGACCTTCGGGCTCAGCGTGCGCACGCGTGCGAGGGCCAGCTCGGTCTGCACGCCGCGTTTGCTGCCCATCAGCTCGTGCCACTCGTCGGCGACGATCAGCTCCACCCCGCGGAGCAACTGCGAACTGTCCGGATAGCTCAAAAGCACGCACACGCTCTCGGGCGTGGTCACCAGCACCTCCGGCGGCTTCTCCCGTTGACGCTTCTTCGCCGCCCAGGCGGTATCACCCGTCCGCAGCTCCACACGCCACCTCAGCCCAACACCCTCGCACGCCTCCTGCAAGCTCTTGCACGTATCGCCCGCGAGCGCCCGCAGCGGCGTGATCCACAGCAGCCGCAACCGGTGCGGTTGATCTTCGGTTTGACCATCAACCAACCGCTGTTTCGCGCGATCCAGCAGCCCGCAACACGCCGCGAGCGTCTTCCCAGTGCCCGTGGCGCTGTGGATCAGCCCGCTGCGACCCTCGTTCTGCGCACGCCAAGCCTGAAGCTGGAAGTCGAAGGGCTCCCAGCCTTTTTTCGTGAACCACGACCGAACATGGTGAAAGTCGCCCGCCTGCACGACCGATCATTGCCTGCCCGAACGGTTCCCTCTCGCCCTGAGCGTTTCACCGACCAATAATCATCCCTTCGCACATCGGGCGGGGGGCGAGCGAGCCCTGTCGGCTTTGCCCGCCCCGGTCCCCGGAGTTTTCATCATGGCCAACGAGTCCACCGAACGTCCCAACAAGGTTGAAGTTGTCGACGCGGGCCCCAGCCGCAAGACCGTCAAGATCTTGATCCCCAAGGAGACCGTCGACGAGTCGCTCACGGCCTCGATGGGCTCGCTTTCACTCGAAGCCGAGCTCCCCGGCTTCCGTCGCGGGCGCGTCCCGCAGCGGCTGCTGGAGAAAAAGTTTGGCTCCGCCGTGCGCAAGCAGGCGAAGGAAACCCTCATCGCCCAGGCTTTCTCCAAGGCCCTTGAAGAGACCAAGCTCCGCGTCGTCGGTCAGCCCCAGGCCTCCGAGTTCGACAAGATCGAAGTCGTCCCGGGCAAGGACCTCTCCTTCCAGATCGACGTTGAAGTCTCCCCCGAGTTCACCCTCCCCGATCTCTCCGGCATCGCCATCAAGCGCCCCACCGCCGAGGTCACCGACGAACTCGTCGGGACCGAGCTGCAGCGCCTGCTCGTTCAGGAAGGCTCGCTCGAAGACGTGACCAACGCCACCCCGGGTGACTACCTCACCGGTCACGCGAAGGTCATCGGCCCGGACGGCAAGGTCTACTTCGAGCAGGACGGCATCGTCGTTCAGGCTCCCCCCGCCGACAAGAACGGCAAGGGCATGATCGTCGGGCTCAACGTCGACGACCTGACCAAGCAGCTCGGATCGCCCAAGGCCGGCGACGTCATCACCGTGAAGGCCAAGGGCCCGGAGAACTACGAGTTCGAGCAGCTCCGCGGCAAGGACATCAAGATCGAGTACAAGCCCGCGCGGATCGACCGCATCATCCCCGCGAAGATCGAGGACGTCATCGCCCGCTTCGGTTTCAGCGACGAGGCCGCCCTGAAGGAAGCCATCAAGTCGCGCCTGACCCAGCGCGTGGCGGTCGAGCAGCAGTCGGCCATGCGTGCGCAGGTCAGCAAGTTCCTCATGGACAAGGTCGAGATGCAGCTCCCCGAGCGTCTGACCACCAGCCAGGCGGCCCGCAACCTTGAGCGCCGCCGACTGGAACTGATGTACCGCGGGATGGAGCCGCAGAAGATCGAGGAATCCCTCGCCGATCTGCGCAACGCCTCCAGCGCCGATGCCTCGCGAGAGCTGAAGCTCTTCTTCATCCTCGATCGTGCGGCCGAGTCGCTGCAGGTCCGCGTGACCGAGGGCGAGGTCAACGCCCGCATCGTGCAGATGGCCGCCGAACGCGGCGAGCGCCCGGACCGCCTGCGCCAGGCCCTGATCAACTCGAACCAGATCAACGGCATCTTCCAGCAGATCCGCGAGCACAAGACCATCGACGCCATCCTCGCCAAGGCCCAGATCACCGAGATCTCCAACGAAGACTACGTCAAGGAACTGCAGGCCGAGAACAAGGCCAAGAAGAAGTAACCATCCCCGCGACCGTGCGGCGCAGGTCAACCTGATTCAACCACCAAGCCCCTCCCGTGCGGAGGGGCTTTTTTCTTTTCGTGCTGATACGCTGCTGCACCTATGCACGCACTGAAGCTCTTCCGTTTGCCGCCAGGAAAGAAGGTCAACCTCGCCCGCATCGACCCGGACTTCACGGGCGAGTTCGTCGACAAGATCGGCGCGGAGGCGATCGTCGAGGCGAATACACAGCGATTGGCGGAGCTGCAGGCGAAGCTGTATGCCGAGAACAAGCGCTCGCTGCTGGTGGTGCTGCAGGGGATGGATACCTCGGGGAAAGACGGAACGATCCGCCACGTCATGTCGGGGATGAACCCGCTGGGTGTCAGCGTGCACTCGTTCAAGTCGCCATCTCACCTTGAGCTGGACCACGATTACCTCTGGCGCGTGCACCAGGCGTGCCCGCGCCGCGGTGAGGTGGCCGTCTTCAACCGCAGCCACTACGAGGACGTCCTCATCGCCCGCGTGCGTAAGCTCGCGCCGATGACCGAGATCGAGAAGCGTTACCGCCAGATCAACGATTTCGAACGCCACCTCACCGAGAACGGCACCGTCATCCTCAAGTGCTTCCTGCACATCAGCAAACAGGAACAGAAGCAGCGCCTCGTCTCACGCCTGAAAGACCCGATGAAAAACTGGAAGTTCGAGGAGGGCGACCTCCGCGAACGCACCATGTGGAACCAGTACCAGCACGCCTACGAGCTCGCCCTGCAACGCTGCGGCACCCCGCACGCCCCGTGGCTGGTCATCCCCGCCAACAAGAAGTGGTTCCGCAATCTCGCGGTCTCACAGGCGATGGTGCTGACGCTGGAGGCGATGAACCCGAAAATACCCAAGCCGCGGATGGACTTGAAGCACATCGTTGTGCGTTGAGCGTCGGCTCGAAACACGCAGCGCACCAGTTGCATCAGTCGCTGCTGGCACGCGCGATCGCCCCGCGTTACTGCCCGTCAACCTTGACGTTGTACTCAACGGGAGGCGACAGACTCATCTTGCTGACCATCTCCTTCAGAGCCGCGAGATTCTGGCTGGTGTTCACCGAGCCGAAGACGGTGATGACTTCTTTGTCGTCCTTCTTGATCACGTCCGCGGCGACGCGGGTGAAGCGTCGATCGTTCTTTTCCTGAAGCTTGAACAGCTCGCCGCGGAGTTTGTCCATCTCAAGCAGAGCGGTTGAGGCCTGGGTGGTGGGCATCACGCTGGGCGTGCTGAAGACGAATGTGTAGAGCAGAGCGCAGATCGCCAGCACGCCGACGACGCCGGCG
>JAVTWO010000158.1:0-5440 GCA_032229765.1 Phycisphaerales bacterium
GTTCCAGCGCCTCAAGCCGTCGCCCGACTTCCTGCGAGAGTTTCTCCAGGTCGCTCCGCAGCGCGCGCATCTTGCGTTCCGCCTCGGCGCGTTGATCCTCACCCACCAGCGCCAGCCGCCACTTCTCACTCAACTCCTCCGCCTGCGCATAATACGCGCGCAGAAGATTCAACCGAAGGTCCGACGTCTGCGCCTCGGGGAAGAGCTTGATCAACTCGCGGGCGCGCTCCTGCCAATCGCTGCGTTCCTTCTCGCTGCCGGCCGTCGCGAGCAGATCCACGTACAACTTCCCAAGCCGCTCCAGAATCGCCCCACGATCCTCGGGCAACGCCCGCGTCAGCCGCTGCTGCAAGTGCTCCGCGAGCAACGCCGAAAGCCCGCGCGATTCAAGATACTGCTCGAGCTGCGCACTCTCCGCCGACGCGTTGCTCTCACTCGCCGGCGCCGCCAAAACGCCCCACGCCGCACGCCCGTGCGCGATCATCAGCCCCGCCGCTCCGACCAACGCAAGCACCGTCCCAAACCGACCGCAACAAAAACGCCCGCGCCACGACCCCTCGTCGAGCCCCTCGGGCGGCCGTACTTCTCGCTCAGTTCCCCGCGACATAGCTCACCTTTGAAAAACCAACATCCCGCGCAACCTGCAGCGCCGTCGCCGCCGCGGCGATCGCCACATCGTCGGAGACCTTCACCACGATCCCCGCCTCCTTGGGCAAGCCCGAGAGCACCTCACGCAGGCCCGCACGGTCTGTCGAAACACGCGCCCCAATCACATACCTCGCCCCGCCGCCCGCTCCCCCCGCCGTCGGCTCAACCTTCAGCACCTGCGCCGTCAGTGCGTTGCCTCGACCGCCGCCCTTGCGATCAGGCGTCGTCGTCGCCGAAAGCGAACTTTCCGGGCTCGCCAGCGTCCCGGCGATCAAGAAGTACAACAACAAAAACAGCACCACGTCAATCAGCGCCACCAGGGGCAGCTTCATGATGTACTCGCCGTCGTTCGCTCGTCCAAACTTCACCGCGCACCCCCTTCACCGCCGACACCACCACCCGCGTCACCTGCGCTCTCACCCTCGCCGCTGGTGGCAAGCTTCCACTTACGGATCCCCGCCCGCGCCAGGTTTCCCACAAGCTGGTTCACATGCCGCGCCGCGCACGCACGGTCCGCTCGGATCGTCACGTCCATCTCCATGCTCCGCCCCGCCGCCGCGGCCTTACTGCGGATCGAACCCACCGTCGCCAGCAGTTCATCCGTCCGCAACGTCCCCATCCCCGCCACGCTCAGCACACCCTCCTTCGACACATCGACAATCAACGTCGTCTGCGCCTCCGCAACCCCGGCGCTCCGCTCGCCGCTCTCCTTGGGCAAGTCCACCGGGCTGGCGACGGTCTTCGCGAACACCGTCGAAAAAGTGAAAAAGATGATCAGCAAAAAGACCACGTCGATCATCGCCGTCAGGTCAAAGTCGATCTCGTGATGGTCCGTCGTCCGCTTGAAGTTCATGCGTTGCTCGTTCCGCCAACCGAATCAAAGCCCACACCGCCTCATCAACGCCTCACCTGACCATCAACCGACCCGCGCCGCGCCGCCCGCGTTCCCGCCGTTGCCAACCGCGGTGGGTGTGGGCACCGCGCCGACGGGCCTCGCCGCCGCCGCGACCGCCCCGCCCCCGCCCATTGTCGGAGCTTGGGCCTGCCCCATCGCCGCCCCCGCAGGTTTCGCCGCCATCGCCGGCGCACCCGCAACCTGCAACCCCGCAACCAGCGTCTCCGCCTCCGCGCCGATCATCGCCACCAGCCGCGTCGTCCTTCGACGGAAAATCGCGTACAGGAACGTGCACGGGATCGCCAGCACCAGACCCTCCGCGGTGCACACCAGCGCGTACGACATGAACCGTGAAAGCTCGTTGCTGCGCGCCGCCCCTTCCAGACCGCTCAGCACGCCGAACGCGCCGATCAGACCGATGACCGTTCCCAGCAGCCCAAGCATCGGGCCCACCGCCGCCAGCATCCCGATCACGTTCGTGGGCCTGTCCAGCACCTCAACCTCTCTCGCGGCCGCTTCTTCCAGCTTCGCACGAACTTCCAAGAACCCGAACGGGCTCTTCAACGTTCGCGACAACCCGTTCGCCATCACCCGCGCCAGAAACGAGTCGTACTCGCGACGCTTACACAGATCAATCGCCGCCTCCACCTGCCGCGCCGCCAGCAGCTTCCTCAGTTGTTCCATCAACTCCGGCGGCGCCAGCCTCGTCAGCCTCAGCTCGATCAGGTTCCAAATGATCATCCCCACCGCCAACACCGACAGCAGCACCAGCACATAGCTCAGCGCACCGCCCGAGTTGATGTAGTCCAGGATGGACATCGACTTCTTCGCGGGCGCCGCACCCCCGCCGCCACCCGCCGCACCGTCCTGCATCATCGCCAGAAGCGACACGCCCCGGTTCATCACGCCGCTCGCCATCACACTCGTCATCAGCATCGAACGTCCTTCCTTGCTTCACCCACGCTCAACTCGTTCAACCCGGTTCAACTCCACCGTTCATCAAACTCACCCAAACCCCGCAAGCCGCCTTCACTTACGTCATCTGCATCAAGGCTTCGGCTCCGGACTCCCCCGCGGCAGCTCAGGTGTCCCCGATCCGCCCAACTTCTCTTCCCCCCCACCAACTCCGCTCCCCGGCGCACCCATCAAGCTCGCCTGCGATTCATCGTCCGCGTAGTCCCCCAGCCGCGACGCGAGATCCTGCAGCAGCCGCTTCGCTCCGTTCACATCCCCGCTGGCCTTTATCGCCTCCGCCGCATCACGCAGCACCAGCGCCGCCAGCCAAGGCTGCCCCTCCCCCATCCGCGCCGGCACATGCAACATCGACACCAGCCCCTGCCGCTTGATCCGCGCCCCCTCCTCACGCAGCAAACTCCGCCCGATCGCCGCCCGGATCCACGCCTCTTGCCACGCGGGCATCGCCAGCGAAGGCCCATCGCCATCGCCCGCGCGTCGAGCGAACGCACGCGTCAGCCTTCCTTCCAACAGCACCCGCGCCTCCGCCCGCTGCGCACCATCACCCAACCGCGACTGCACAATCTCCGCAACCAACTGCACCCCCGGATCGTCCGACTTCTCAACCAAGCCCTTGCTCAGCACGTACTCCTGCCCCCGGCTCAGCGCCATCTCCCCCTCGATCGCCGCTTTATACAGCGCCGCCAACCGCGCCGTCCCCCCCGTGGTCGAGTTCATCTGCCCCCACACCGGGTTCCGCAGCGTCGCCGAGAGCGCCCGCTCCGCCTGACTCCCCGCGAACATCGGGGGCAGTTGCGTGCACAGCCCCGTGTACCGATCCAGCAACACCCCGCGTGCAAACTCACCCCCGACCCACTCGGTGAACCCCGCCCGCTGCGTCGGCGCCGCACCGACCCCGCTGCTGGGCCCGGGCTCAAGCCCCAACCGTCCCCCCGCTTCCTGCGCCACGCGCCACAGCAGCCAAGGCTGCAGCGCCGCGCCGGTCCACCCCTTGTTCAACCTGATCCGCAGCACGCCCTCCGCCAGCACGCTCCCGCTCGGCCCGGTCAGCCCACCACGCTGCGACAGCGCCTCAAAGATCGGCCCCAGCGCCTTCTCCGCCAACTCATAATCCTCACGCTCCAGCCGCGACCGCCCGCGCCACAGCCCGTCCATCACCGGCGCAATCAGCGACAGCCTCGCCTCGTCGATCCCCTCCACCTCGCGGATCCGGTCCAGTGAGATCAGCACCTCATGCCCGGGTGTGGCGTCCCGCGAAAGCAACCGCACATGCAGTCCCGCGGGCGAAAAGCTCACCAGCTCCCCCTCCATCACCGCCGATTCATGCCGAAGCTTCACCACCACCCGCCCCGCGGGGAGCTTCATGGCGGTCGTCGTTGTCGTCGAAACCGACGCATCCTTCACCGACGCGGGCTTCGCGCCCTCATCCCCGGGCGCCCGCCCCCAAGCCGCCCCTCTCGCGGCACTCACCACCGCCCCCGCGCACACCAGCAGCGCGCACACCCGCACCCCGCCGCAGCGCCGAGAACCAACCATCAAACTCTCACGCCAACTGGCCATCATGGTTCGATCCGCCCCCGTGCCGTCTTCGGGTGTGCCGTTCAGTTCACCGATTCGCCGCCGGCACGTGCGTGTACGTCCCGTCAGTATCCTTCGCGATCTTCCGCAAAAGCATCTCCCCGTCACGCTCAACAAACGTCATTGCGTGCACCGGCACATTCCCCCCGTTCCGACACAGCGTCACGATCCGGTCCGCGTCATCAGGCGCAAAGACCCCGTCCGTCAGAAAGTACACCACATCAGGCCTGGGCCTCATCCGCCCCATCGCGATGGAAAACCCGGGCAGCGGCTCCGTCCCGCCATACGCCTCCAGCTTCATGATCGCACGGATCGCCTCGCTCTTGTTCTTCGCCGTCGCGTCACGCCACCGCTCACCAGTGACGGCCGTCGCGTCCGAGTTGAACGCCACCACAATAAACTGCACCGACTCCGGCAGCGCATCAATCGACGAGCTCAGCTCACGCTTCAGCCCGTCAAGTTTCGGGCCTGCCATCGACCCCGACGTATCAACGATGTACGCGAACCGCCGCCCGCGCGTTTCGACATTGAAGAACTTCGCCGTCCCCGCACCGCCGCCCCCCGCGCCATCACCAAGCCCGATCCCCGTGCCGTTCCCCGCGCCCCCAAGCCCGTCGCCCAGCGCCCCAAGATCGCCCGTATCGCTCATCCCCGACCCGCCCGGCAGATCGATCTTGACGTGCGTCTCCACGTCCATCGCCTTCGAATCCTCAACCCCGGGCGTCGCGGAGTTCAGGTCCGTCTCTTCCATCGCTGAAAGCTCGGTCCCCGTGATCGTCGCCACCTCCACCGGCGCATCGGGCTTGCCGTGCCCGCCGACCCAGCCCAGCCGAACATACCCGCCCACCACCAGCATCACCAGATGCAGCGCCAGCGACAGCACCATCCCCACCACGCTCGCCCGCGTCGCCCAGCGCATCAACATCCGCCCAAGAGGCTCCGCCGGAGACGAGCGCGGCGGACCATCCTCCGCCTTCCACTGCCCCCCATACTTGCTCGTGCCTTCCGTGGTATTCACGCTCATCCGTGCTCAGCCTCGGTTCGTGCGATCCGTCCGATCCATCGCCAACCCCCGCACCAGTGTACCGAACTTCACTCCCCATCACCCCCCATCACTCCCCCACCAACAGCACCTCCCGTCCTGCAAAGCCTCATCTCTTCGCACCCCACCCATCCTCGGTTGCCCCACCCCGAAACCTTCACCCCCCCGCCCCCTTCAACCAACAACACCGCCAACCCACCCACATCCGCTTTTCAACCAGCATCCGCTTCCCAAGATGCGCCCAACCGCCCACCCCCCCCATCCTTCGCGCCAATACCACACCACCCCGATATCATGCCCTG
>JAVTWO010000159.1:0-5426 GCA_032229765.1 Phycisphaerales bacterium
ACCCCCTCTTCTACATCGCCGCCCGCTACCGCCGAGCCATCGAACTCTCCGTCCGCCTCGCCCCAGAACAAAACCTCTGGATGCACCGCTTCTGGAAATCCCGCCCACGCTGGGAACGCCAGAACAAACCCATCCCCGACTCCATCCTCGAAAAAGTCCGCGCCCTCCCCTGGACCACCGACAACGACCTCCTCCAACTCCAAGAACACACCAAACGCGACACCGCCGCCTACCACGCATCCAACCCATCTTCACACACCCCAGACCCCGAACCCGAAGAAGCCCTCACCTAACCCACCCAACGCAACCAACCGCCCACCAAAGCGAACAGTCAAAGCAAGACAATCGCAAACAGGCAATCGGGAAGAGGCAATAGGCAATCGCAGAAAAAACCAAGCACGCCCTCACCGCTTCTGCTATTCCCGATTCCCGATTCCCGATTCCCGATTGCCCCGCCCCCCTTCGCGTCTTCGTGCAACCCCCTCTCTTCCCCGCCATCATCTTCTCTGCGTTCTCTGCGTCCTCTTTGTGAATCCCGCCTTCTCTTCTTTGCCATTTGCCAATTTGCTATTTGGAAATTTCACCATGCTCCCCCGCCTCAACAACATCAAAATGGTCCTCGTTGACGACGACAAAGACGTCCTCGAAGCCATGAACACCGTCCTCTCCGCCGAGGGCGCCATCACCCGCTGCGCATCCGACGGCAACGAGGCCGTCACCGCCGTGCAGGAAACCTCCCCCGACATCGTCGTCCTCGACATGATGCTCCCGGGCAAATCCGGCTTCCTCGTGCTCGAAAAAATCAAGGGCACCCCAACCTCCCCCGCCGTCATCATGCTCACCGCCAACGAAGGCAAACGCCACCAGGCCTACGCCACGTCCCTCGGCGTAGACCGCTACCTCCTCAAACCCATCCCCCTCGACCAACTCATCACCGTCGCCGCCGAGCTCGCCCAGGCCCGCACCCGCTAGCCAAACAGGCAATCGGGATCCGGGATCAGGCAATCGCAGAAAGAACCAAGGCATCCCCCTCGATGCCCCGATGCCTCATCCCCCGATGCCTTCTTCAATCAAAGAACCCAAACACCCGCGCGCACTTCTGCGATTGCCGATTGCCGATTCCCCATTGCCGATTCCCAATTCTCCGCCTTCTTCGCGCCTTCGCGTCTTCGTGCCAATCCTCCCCCTTCCCCGCCACAAACCGCCAATAATCCCCCCTCATGGCCAAAAGCCGCCAAGTCATCATCATCAAGTCCGTCAACCCCGCCGACGACGACGCCGAGGGCTTCCCCTCCATGGGCTCCGTCAACGAAGTCCTCCGCGACCTCGCCCCCTACAACACCGCCCCCGACTCACCACCCAACACCGCCTCCAACCCCATCATCCGCCTCCACGGGCCAGGCCTCATCGCCGAACTCTCCGCCTCCGCCGACGACGTCCGCCAAATCATGATCACCATCACCGACGACGACTTCGCCTTCCCCATCCTCACCCGCGCCTGCCGCGAACACAAATGGACCCTCATGGACCCCGAGTCCGGCCAACGCCTCCGCTTCTAAACACCCCGTCTCCTTCTTATTTGCCATTTGCAAATTTGCCATTTGGCCATTTGGAAAACCCCCCATGACCGCCTCTGAAACCTCCCACCATCCCGCCTCAACCAACAACTCCAACACCGCCCCCGCCCCCACAGAAGCCTCCCTCTTCGGCTTCCAAGTCACCAGCATCGACCCCGCCGCCCTCTCCGACGCCCTCGAAAAAGCCTTCGACTACCGCGGCGACGTCACCATCACCCGCAAATCCGCCCCCGATCAGCCCATCACCGGCTACATCTTCGACCGCCGAAAAGGCCCCTCCCTCGACGCCTCCACCATCCGCCTCATGACCCCCACCAGCGACGACAAGGTCACCATCAACTACGCCGACATCGCCGCCGTCCACTTCTCAGGCAAAGACGCCGCCCACGGCAAGTCCTTCGAGACCTGGATCAAAAAGTACATCGAGAAAAAATCCAAAGGCGAAAAAGCCAGCATCGAAAGCGAATCGCTCTGACCAAACGCCGGGCAATCGGGATTCGGGAACAGGCAACCGCAGAAAAACCATTCCAGCCGCATTTCTTCCGCCATTGCCGATTGCCGATTCCCTATTCCCGTTCCTTCTCCGCGCCTCAGCGCCTCTGCGGTAAATCTCTCCCCATTTCCCCCTTGCACCCGACCCCTCTTCCCTCCCTTCCATCCCTTCGTTGAACTCCCTTCTTCTTCGAGCCTTCGCGCCTTCGTGCAAATCCCTCTTCTCTTCTTCTCCTTCTCTGCGACCTCTGCGACCTCTTTGTGATTCCTGTCTTCTGTGCCATGTGCCCATGTGCCATGTGGCAATTTGGAACCCCCCCATGCCCCTCTACCTCTACGAACTCCTCGACAAAAAAACCAACCAGCCCACCGGCGAGACCTTCGAGATCCACCAGTCCATCAAGGACGACGCCCTCACCCACCACCCCGACACCAAGCAACCCTGCCGCCGCGCCATCACCGCCCCCAACATCGCCGGCAAGTGGTCCGACCTCAAAGGTAAATCCGCCCTCTCCAACAAAAACCTCGAACGCCTCGGCTTCACCAAATACGAACGCAAAGGCAACGGCTACATGGAAAAAACCGCCGGCAAGCACGGCCCAAACACCCTCCACGCCGACTAACCCCGCCTCACCCCCTCCGCCATCCCCGTGCCACCGATCGTCCAAAGGACGATCGGTGCTTTCCCGCTCTGTTTGCCATGTGGCCCTGTGCCATGTGCCCTGTGCCATTTGTCACGCCCTCCCCGCTCCTGCTATCGTCCCCCCTGTGAATCCCTCGGCCCACACCCCCGACCACTCCTCACCCCTCGCACCCCAGCGCGCTCACCCCGCCATAAGCCCGCGCCGCGCACACCCACGCGCCCTCATCGCCGCACTCCTCCTCGCTTCCTCCTCCACCCTCTCCCTCGCACAAGCCCAACCCCCCACGGCCGATCAGCCCGCACCACCCAACCCCATCCCCGCCGCCGATCGCCCCGACCTCCCGCCCTCCACCAAGGCCCTCGCGCCCTACGAAAACCGCCTCATCCGCGCCATCGAGATCACCGGGCTGAAGTCCTACCCCGCCCAGGGCGTCCGCAACCAGATCAACTCCGCCGCCGGCTCACCCTTCTCCGAGCGCACCGTCCAGAGCGACGTCCAACGCCTCAACCGCCTCGCCCGATTCTCCGAAATCGACGCGCGCGTCACCCCCTACGACGACGGCACCGTCCTGCTCACCTTCCAGCTCACCGAAACCCCCATCGTCCGCACCGCCCGCGCCACGGGCAACCGCCAAATCTCCGACGAAGAGCTCCGCGAGGAAATCAACCTCCTCGAAGGCACGCCCATCGATCGCTTCCAGATCGACCGCCTCGTCCGCCGCATCAAAGACCTCTACCGCCGCAAGGGCTACTACTCCGCCGACGTCACCATCGACGAGGCCGAACTCGCCGAACGCGGCAACCTCATCTTCAAAATCCGCGAAGGCGAACGACTCAAAATCACCGACATCCGCTTCGACGGCAACACCTCCTTCGAAGCCTCCCAGCTCCGCCCGCAAATCAAATCCGAAACCTGGGGCCTCTTCTTCACCGGCGCTCTCGACGACTCCGTCGTCGATCAGGACGTCGCCGCACTCATCCAGTTCTACAAAGACCGCGGCCACCTCGACGTCCGCGTCGACCGCCAGACCCGCCCCTCCCCCGACGGCAAAGAAGCCATCCTCACCTTCATCATCAACGAAGGCCCACGCTACACCCTCCGCTCCGTCCGCGCTCGCCTCGCAAAGCCCGGCACCCGCGACATCCCCTCCACCGACCCCCCCTCCGTCTACTCCGAACCCCAAATCGCCGGCCTCATGACCATCAAGGCCGGCGACGTCTACTCACTCGACAAAATCCGCAAGTCCACAGACTCCATCAACGACGCCTACGGCAAGCTCGGCTACATCGACGCCGTCATCACCCGCGAAGAACTCCGCGACACCAACTCCCCACAGGTCGACCTCCTCATCATCGTCTCCGAAGGCCTCCCCACCAAAACCGGCCTCGTCCTCACCAAGGGCAACGACCTCACACAGCAGAAGGTCATCCGCCGCCAGGTCCGCCTCCTCCCCGATCGCCCGCTCGATACCACCCTCCTCACACGCTCCTCAGACGCCCTCGAAGAAATCAACATCTTCGAGCCCGGCTCCGTCAAACTCACCATCCTCCCCCCCGACCCCGCAAACCCCGGTCACCGCGACGTCCTCACCGAAGTCAAAGAAACCAACACCGGCTCCCTCGGCTTCGGCGCCGCCGTCAACTCCGACCTCGGCGTCATCGGCTCCATCGACCTCAAGCAACGCAACTTCGACCTCCTCGACACCCCCGACTCCTTCTCCGAGTTCTTCTCCGGCCGCGCCTTCCGCGGTGCAAACCAAACCTTCAACCTCGCCATCCAGCCCGGCACCAACTACCAGAACTACGCCATCTCCCTCTCCGATCCCTACATCTTCGAATCCGATTACGCCGCCTCAGGCTCCGTCGGCTACCGCCGCTGGAAATACGACGAATACTCCGAGTCCCGCACCTACTTCAACTCCTCCCTCGGCCGCTCCTTCGGTGAACGCTGGACCGGCGGCCTCTTCTTCCGCGCCGAATCCGTCGGCATCAACAACCTCACCTCCGGCGCAACCGTCGACCTCGTCAACGTTCAAGGCTCAAACCTCCTCCTCGGCGCAGGCCTCCGCTTCTCACGCATCGCCGTCGATAACCTCCTCCGCCCTTCCTACGGCACCAAACTCGACTTCTCCGCCGAACGCATCTTCGGTGACTTCAACTTCACCCGCATCGGCACCTCCGCCACCGCCTACATCCCCATCTACGAAGACTTCTTCTCCCGCAAAACCGTCCTCTCCATCCGCACCGCCATAGGCCTCATCCCCGAAAACCAGGAAGACGTCCCGCTCTTCGAACGCTTCTACCTCGGCGGCCGCGACTTCCGTGGCTTCGCCTACCGAGGCGTCTCCCCCCGCGGCATCATCGCCAACACCACACCCCAGCTCGTCTCCGCCGACCCCGTCGGTGGCACCTGGTCCATCCTCAACAACATCCAGATCGAACAACCCCTCTGGCAATCCACCCTCTCCGCCGTCGCCTTCATCGACTCCGGCACCGTCAACTCCTCACGCTTCAACCTCTCCCAATACCGCGTCGCCATCGGCACCGGCGTCCGCGTCTACCTCCCCCAGCTCGGCCCCGCACCCCTCGCCTTCGACATCGCCGTCCCCCTCCGCCGCGAAGACTTCGACGACAAACGCTTCTTCTCCTTCTCCATCGAACTCCCCTTCTAACCAACCCAACCCACCCCCCACACCCCAACTCCCCGTGCCACC
>JAVTWO010000160.1:0-5403 GCA_032229765.1 Phycisphaerales bacterium
GAGCAAGCGAGACCCGGCGGGGTGAGCTTTGTGGAATGCGGATTGCAGATTGAGTGGTGGTGAAACGTTGAAACAGTCCGATCAGGCGTGAAGAGCCGCGGCACGGGGCCCGGACGCGTCGGATCGGTGAGTCGAGAAGTCAGGACCCTGTCAAGGTTCGCAAGAACAGAGAAACCAAACCAGAAGGAAAAGGAGAAACGCATGTCGTCGATCAAGCCCCTTGAGGATCGCATCGTTGTGAAGCCCATCGAGAACGAGACCAAGACCGCCTCCGGCATCTTCCTGCCTGAGAGCGCGAAAGAGAAGCCGGTGCGCGGCAAGGTTGTCGCGACGGGCCCGGGCAAGCTGCTGGAGAACGGCAAGCGCGCGGAGATGAGCGTGAAGATCGGCGCGACGGTTGTGTACGGCAAGTACGCGGGCTCCGAGGTTGAGATCAAGGGCGAGAAGCTGCTGATCATCAAGGAGTCGGAGCTGCTGGGTGTTCTGGAAGGCTGAGAGAAGAGGCACGAGGGACTGGGCGCGAGAGCGCTTCGTCCTGTGGGTGAGGCGGTGAAGGTCGATCCATTCCTTGCGCGGGCCTGTGGGCGTGCGCACAACGGTTGAGAGGTCAAAATGGCTACCAAGCAGATCATGTTCAACGACGCGGCGCTGCTCGAGATGAAGAAGGGCGTGCAGCGTTTGGCGAAGGCCGTGAAGGTGACGATGGGTCCGACGGCCCGTCACGTGGCGATTCAGAAGTCGTACGGTGCGCCGATGATTTCGAACGACGGCGTGTCGGTTGCGCGTGAGATCACGCTGCCCGAGCCGTTCGAGAGCATGGGCGCGAAGATGGTCGCGGAGGTCGCGAAGAAGACCAACGACGTCGCGGGCGACGGGACCACCGCCGCCACCGTGCTGACGGAGGCGATCTTCCTCGAGGGTCTTCGGCACGTGGCCGCGGGCGCGAACCCGGTTTTGTTGCAGCGCGGGATCAACGGTGCGGCGACGGCGGCGGCTGAGGCGATCGACAAGATGGCCGTGAAGTGCAAGGGCCGCGAGGATTATGAGAAGGTCGCGACGGTCTCGGCCTCGCACGACGCGAAGATCGGCAAGATCATCGCGGAAGCGATCGCGAAGGTCGGCGCCGACGGCGTGGTCGAGGTCGAGGAGGGCAAGGGCGCCGAGACGACGCTCGAATACACCGAGGGCATGAGCTTCGACAAGGGCTACATCAGCCCGTACTTCATGACCGACCCGAAGACCAGCGAGTGCGTGCTGGAGAACTGTCTTGTGCTGCTGCACGAGAAGAAGATCGCGAACCTGGCGGACTTCCTGCCGCTGCTGAACAAGGTCGCCACCTCGGGCAAGCCGCTGCTGATCGTGGCGGAAGAGGTCGAGAGCGAGGCCCTGGCGGCGCTGGTGGTCAACCGTCTGCGCGGCGTGCTGAAGGTCTGTGCCGTGAAGGCCCCGGGCTTCGGTGATCGTCGCAAGGCGATCATGGGCGACCTGGCGGTGCTGACCAACGGCATGTTCTTCGGCGAGGAACTGGGCCGGAGCCTTGAGTCCATCGAGCTCAGCGAGCTTGGCACCGCCAAGCGCGTGGTGATCAACAAGGACGAGACGATCATCGTCGAGGGCGGCGGCAAGAAGAGCGAGATCAACGCGCGGGCCGAGCAGATCAAGGCTCAGCACGAGAAGTCCACCAGCGACTACGACAAGGAGAAGCTGATGGAGCGCCTGGCGAAGCTCACCGGCGGCGTCGCGGTGATCAACGTCGGCGGCACCAGCGAGGTGGCGGTCAAGGAGAAGAAGGACGCGGTCGACGACGCGCTGCACTCCACCCGCGCCGCGGCGAAGGAGGGCTATGTCGCCGGCGGCGGCGTGGCGCTGATCCGCACGCAGGACGCGATCATCAAGGCGAGCAAGAACGCCAAGAGCGACGACGAAAAGACCGGCTACCAGATCGTCGCGAAGGCGGTGGAGGCGTGCGCCCGGCAGATCGCGGAGAACGCGGGCGTCGACGGCGACATCGTCGTCAGCAAGGTGAAGGAAGGCTCGGGCGGCTTCGGCTTCAACGCGATGACGCACGAGTACACCGACCTGATCAAGGCGGGAATCATCGACGCGGCGCTGGTGCCCAAGACGTCGCTGATCAACGCCGCGAGCGTGGCGGGCCTGATGCTCACCACGGACGTGATGATCACGGAGCTGAAGGACGACGCGAAGGCGGCGGTCGGCGCGACGGCGTGAGAGATTGATACGACTCAACCGGGCTTCGGCGCGAAAGTGTCGAAGTCTGCTTACGGGGGAGGATATTTACCGCAGAGGCGCCGAGGCTCGCACGGCAATCGGGATTTGGCAATCGGCATTCGCAGAGGAACTCAGGGTGAGCGGATGCGCCTTTGGGAAGGAACTTTCGGATTGGTTTGCTGGTTTGCTGGTTTGCTGCTTTGAGCTCTGTTGTTTTCTTCTTTGTGCCTCTGCGCCTCTGTGGTGAAACGTCTTTGTCTTCGAGCTGAGAACACGTCATGCCCCCAGCCCAACGCGACTATTACGAGGTTCTCGGGATCGAGCGATCGGCCGACGCGGAGGAGATCAAGCGCGCGTACCGGCGCTTGGCGATGAAGTATCACCCCGACCGCAACCCGGGCGATGCCGAGGCTGAGGCGAAGTTCAAGGAAGCCGCGGCGGCGTACGAGGTGCTCGCCGACGAGCAGAAGCGGCGCATCTACGACCAGTACGGGCATGAGGGGCTGCGCGGCTCGGGCGGGCCGGCGACGCACGACTTCAGCCGGATGGATCCGAACGACATCTTCTCGATGTTCGCGGACATCTTCGGCGGCGGGTTCGCGGGCGCTGGTGGTGGTGGGCGCGGGCGGCGACAAGGGCCGGCGCGTGGGTATGACCTGGAGACCGAGGTCGCCATCACGTTGGAGGATGTCGCGGCGGGTGTGGAGACGACCGTTGATTTCGCGCGGCTCGACGTGTGTGAGGCGTGCACGGGCAGCGGAGCGAAGCCCGGGAGCAAGCCCGTGCAGTGCCCGACCTGCGGCGGGCAAGGGAAGGTTCAGCAGACGGGGCTCGGCGGGATGTTCCGCATGGTCACCGCGTGCCCGGCGTGTCATGGGCGCGGGAAGGTGGTGAAGGAGTTTTGTTCTTCGTGCAAGGGGCGCGGGCGGGTGAGCAAGAAGCGGAAGTTGTCGGTGCGGATCCCGCCGGGGATTCGTGACGGGCAGGCGGTGCGGGTGCGGGGCGAGGGCGAGCCGCCGCCGCAGGAGGAATCGCCGAGCGGCGAGGGGCTGCGGGGTGACTTGATGGTCGTCGTGCGCGTGCAGGAGCACAAGCTCTTTCAGCGGAACGAGGACGATCTGGTGCTGGAGCTGCCGATCAGCTTCACGCAGGCGGCGTTGGGGGCGGAGATCGAGGTGCCGACGATCGAGCAGGACCGTGCGAAGCTGACGGTACCGCGGGGGACGCAGTTTGGCGATGTGTTCCGATTGACGGACAAGGGCTTGCCCGATGTTCGCGATCCGCGGCGGAAGGGTGATTTGGTGGTGGTGGTGAAGGTGGAAGTGCCCAAGAAGCTGTCGGGCGCGCAGGAGAAACTGCTGCGCGAGCTGGCGGCGCTCGAGGGCGAGGCGGTCTCGGGCGAGTCGGGCGGGTTCTTCAAGAAGATCTTCAAGTCCTGATCGGTTGAGGACGGCGGAGTGGGGGTGAGGGGGGTGGGGGCGTTCGATCGGAGGCGGCATGTTCGGTCGGCGAAAGAACAAGAACGAAGGTGATGCGATGAACGACGAAAAGAACAACAACCCGCGGCCGGAGGGCGAGCCGGGCGGCGCGGAAGAGGGCGGGAGCCCGGTCGATCCGTCGATGGAGGTCGATCAGACGCAGCAGCTCATCAGCGAGATGGAGCAGCAAATCGAACGCCTGCGCAGCGAGCGCGACGAGGCCCGCGCGGCCCACAAGCACGCGCTGGCGGAGTTCAGCAACTACCAGAAGCGGGCGCACAGCAACGAGCAATCCGCGAAAGAGCAGGGCCTGCGGAACATGCTCTACTCAGTGATGCCGGTGATCGATCACTTTGATATGGCGCTGCTGCACGATCCGGAGAAGGTCAGCGCGAAGCAGGTCATGGACGGCGTGACGATGATCAAGGAAGAGCTGCTGCGCGTGCTGGCCTCGCACGGGGTGGCGGTGGTGAACCCGCGCCCGGACGAGGAGTTCGATCCCAAGCGGCACGAGGCGATCATGCACAAGGCGCAGGAGGGCGTGCGGGCGGGGCATGTGGTGATGACGTTGCGACCGGGCTTTGAGCTCGGCGGGCGGCTGGTGCGACCCGCGCAGGTGGCGGTCGCGCCGGCGGCGGAGTGAGCGAGCGAACGGACGAGCGGAAGGTCAACCATGCCGACGTATGAGTACAAGTGCAACGCGTGCGGTCACCGGTTTGATGAGTTCCAGTCCATCACCGCGCCGCATCTGAAGACCTGCCCCAAGTGCGGCAAGAAAAAGCTCGAGCGGTTGATCGGCATCGGCGCGGCGGTGCTCTTCAAGGGCGGCGGGTTCTATCAGACCGACTACCGCAGCGAGAGTTACTCGAAGGCGGCGGAGGCGGAGAAGAAGGCTTCGGAGTCGAAGCTGAGTGAGACGAGCGGTGCGAGCGGCGGTGGTGCGAAGGACGCGAAGGCAGCGGGCGAGTCGAAGAGCGAGTCGTCGGCGTCGGGCGCGTCGGCGAGTGGATCCAGTGCGGCGGGATCGAACGCGGGTTCGGGTGGCGCTTCTCGCGAAAGTGGGGCGGGCGGCGGGGGGAGCGGTGCCGGGAGGTCTTCGAAGATCACCATCAACGCACCGGCGGGAGGAAAGCGCGGCGGCGCGGCCTCGTCGGCGAAAGCCGGCAAGATTGTCAAGGTCAGCAAGGGCGGCGGTTCGCGGAAGAAGTGAATCGGTTTTCACGGTGGCCGCGGTGTGGTTGTTGATTTGAGATCGGGAGCGGAAGCGATGTCCAGCGAGCGCATCATCGGGCTTGGGGTGGACATCGTGCCGGTGGGGCGATTGCGCGAGATTCTTGAGAAGCACCGCGAGCGGTTCCTGGCGCGGACCTTCACGCCCGACGAGGTGGCGCGGTGCGCCGGTCAGCGGCGCGAGGCGGAGAAACTCGCGGCACGTTTCGCGGCGAAGGAAGCGGTGCTCAAGGCAATGGGCACGGGGCTGACACGCGGGATGTCGATGAATGAGATTGATGTTGTGCCGATGGCGAGCGGGCAGCCGACCGTCCGGTTGACGGGCGTGGCGGCGGAGGTGGCGAAGGAACTGGGGATCAACGCGTGGCAGATCAGCCTGAGCGACTGCGAAACGCACGCGGTGGCGTCGGTGATTGCGCTTCGGCGTGAATGAAACGGGCGGGCGGCGATGTTCGATCAGTACGTG
>JAVTWO010000161.1:0-5401 GCA_032229765.1 Phycisphaerales bacterium
TGGGATCTACGAGGGGCTGCGGTCGTTCAAGCACGATGGTCAACGCCGACTGATCGCGCCGGAGCTGCACGTTCGGCGGATGGCCCGCGGGTTGGAACGCTGCGGCATCGCGTACGACCCCGCGAGGCTGCTGCCCATCACCGACGAGCTGCTGAAGGTCAACAACCTCGACGACGCGTTCGTCTATTGGCAGGTCACGCGGGGCACGCCCGATCTGCACGCCGGCCCGGTGCGTGAGCGCGTGCGTGTGAACGACCTCACGCCCAGCGTGCTGGCGTACGTGAAGCCCATCGAGCGGCTCGACGTGACGGACCCGCAGAACGCCCGGCCGGCGGTGAAGAAGGCCAGTCTGCAGGTCGATGAACGTTGGATGGTCGGCGAGGTGAAGTCGATCTCGCTGCTGGGAAACGTGCTCGCGGCATTATCGGGGGTTGAGGCGTCGGGGATCGACGGTGCGGCAGAGACGATTTTGTGCCGACCGATGAGCGATGGCACGCACGTGCTGAGCGAAGGAACCTACACAAACATCGCACTGGTGATCCCCAGGCCCGGGTTCAGCGAGGGCGATCGGCAACGCGAGCCGATGCAGACGCACGAGATCCTCACGCCCAGCTTGGAATCCGCCCCGATCCTCAACGGCGTCACGCGGGCGGCGATGCTTGCGCTCTGTCAGCAGATCCGCGAGGCGCGGCTGACCACGCGCGATCTTGCGAGATGTTCTGAACTGCTGCTGCTGGGCACAACGACGATGATCACGAGCATCACGCACGTTGACGGGCGAGTGATTGGTTCTGGTGACGCGGGTCCGGTCGCGCTTGAGTTGAGCCGGTTCTGGGCGCGGGCGCTGAAGAACCGCGACGATCTTGGCTCGTTCCCGTGCGTCTTTGAGAAACCGATCGGCAAGCCCGGCGCGGTTGTTTGGTGAGCATCGCGGCGTTGTCGGACACGTCATGCGACGCGTTCAACACGCTCAGGGTTCACATCAGCGCGATGGGGTCAACGTCGACGGCGGTGTGCGCGTCGGAGATCAGCAGCCCCTGCCCGCGGAGCAGTTCGAAGGCCTTCTGGATCGACCCGCGGCCGCCGGAATAGAGCTCAACCGCGACGCGGTGATGATCCGCCACGCGTGAGACCGGGCAGGGCATGGGCCCTCGGACGCGCAGGTCGAGCGTTGCGGCGGTCGCGAGCTGTTTGAACGCCGACGCGAGCGCTGTGGCGCTGGCGCTCGCCTTTGCAAGATCCAGATCCCGGCAGACCACGCGGGCCATTCTGCCGACGGGCGGAAGCGCCGCGGCGGCGCGGGTCTTCAGTTCCTGGCGGGCGAAGGTTTCGTAATCGTGCTTGGAGGCGAGCACGATCGACGGCTCTTGTGGGTTCATCGTCTGCACGATCACCTGCCCGCGGACGTCGCTGCGTCCGGCGCGGCCGGCGACCTGCGCCACCAACTGGAACGTGCGCTCGGCGGCTCGAAAGTCGGGCATGTTCAGCGCGGTGTCGGCGCTGACAACGCCCACGAGGCGGACGTTTGGGAAGTCCAGACCCTTGGCGATCATCTGTGTGCCGACGAGCATGCGGGCCTCGCCTCGGGCGAAGCGGTCGAGGGCGGTGAAGTAATCCGCCGCGGTGCGCATGGTGTCTGAATCGAGGCGGAGGAGTGTGGAGCCCAGGACGATGCCGTGCTCTTGAGCGAACTTTTTTTGGAGTTCTTCTTCGACGCGCTGGGTCCCCAGGCCGAAGGTGTTGATGGTCTTGCCGCAGGAGGGGCAGCCGCGTGGGAGGAGTTTTTCCGCGAGGCAGTGGTGACAGCGGACGAGCCCCGGGACGGGGGCATGCGAGCCGGGCGTGAGGTGGTAGACGCTGGTGGCGTCGCAGTGATCGCAGCGCATGACCCAGCCGCATTTCGGATCCGGGCACATGAGGTAGTTGGCGAATCCCCGGCGGTTCAGCAGCAGGATGACCTGCCCGCCGGCGCGGAGTGCGCGGTCGATGGCGTTTTCGAGCGTGGGACCCAGCAGGTGGAGCTGTCGATCGCGCCACGCGCCGGGGCTCATCGCGGTGCGGAGCTTGCGCTCCTCGCGAAGATCGACGATCTCAACGCGGGGCATCGCGGCGCCGGTGGCGCGGGTGGTTAAGCGCCAGAGCGTGCTCTTGGCTTTGGTCTGCTCGATGGCTTCTGGTGTGCTCAGCGCGTTGGCGTAGCTTTCGAGTGAGGGCGTCGCGGAGCCCAGCACGACCGGGCAGCCCTCAAGCTGCGCACGCTTGATGGCCACGTCGCGCCCGTGGTACCTCGGCAGTTGGTCCTGCTTGTATGAGTGGTCGTGCTCTTCGTCGACGACGATGAGCCCGAGCTTTTTCACTGGAGCGAAGACCGCCGAGCGTGCGCCGACGACGACGCGGACTTTGCCCTGCGCAACCAACGACCATTGGTGCGAGCGCTGCGAGGCGCTGAGCCCCGAGTGCAGCACCGCGACGGTCTGTCCGAAGCGTTGGACGAATCGACCGGCCGTCTGGGGCGTTAGCGCGATCTCGGGCACCAGCACGATTGCGCCCTGGTCGGGAGAGTCGTTGAGCACGCGTTCGATCAGCCGCAGGTAGACCTCGGTCTTGCCTGAGCCGGTGACGCCAAGCAATAGGTGGCTGGAGAATCGACCGAGCGTGGCGCTGATGCCCTCGACGGCGCTGCGCTGTTCGCTCGTGAGTGTCAGGGTGCTCGTGTGTTCGTTCTTTGAGCCCTCGCGCGATTCGCCCGGCACCCCGGCCGACGGCGCGTCGAACGATCCACGCGAAACGACACGGTCGTGCACGCTGCGGATCAGCGTGCCACGATCGACGAGGGCCTTGAGTAGTGTGGCGGTGAGCTTGACGCCCTGAACGCTCAGCGTGCGGGCGAGCGTCGGCGCATCGACGGGCCAGCTCTCGCGATCGCGCAGCTCGAAAAGCAGGCGCGTCGCTTCGTGCAGGCGTTTTTCCAGTGCGCCTTTGCCGGGCTTCTCTTCCAGAGCGATCGCGGGCGATGGCGTGTAGACGCCAACTTTCTTGGCGCCGATCTGCTTCTTCACCGCCGCGGGAAGCACCGCGGAGAAGACCATCCCCGCGGGGCAGACGTAGTACTTCGACATCCACAGCGCCAGCTCAAGCATGACCCGCGGCAGGACCGAGGGCAAGGCCTCGGCGATGGGGCGGACTTTTTCCGGGGCGAGGCCTTCGAGGAGTTCGAGTCCGCCGAGATGGACCACCACGCCGCCGGCGTTGATGTTCGCGGCGCGGAAAGAGGCTCGCGTGGGTTTGCCTTTGCGGCTGTTGGGGCGACCCAGCGGGACGGCGACCAACTGACCGAGTTCGAGCGGCAGATCGCTGGGGACTGAATAGGTCAAGAGGCCCGCGCGGAGGTCGCTGATGCCGCCGACGGTGCGGTCGTTGGTGGTGCGTTCGATCCCGCGATAGACCGCGACCTTGGCCAGGCGCACGTCGCCGCTGGTTGGGTCGATCCCGCGACGGGCGGAGCTCGAACCGGGCTCGGGCCCGAAGAGCCCGGCTTCCGGTCCGTTCTCCTCGGGTTGGTGCGAAGCGTTCACGCGCAACGCTATCCGTGCTGCGCGTGATTTCCTATCGCGTGGTTTCCTATCATCTGCCCCGATGCCCAGCTCAACCTCGACCGCTGCCGCCTCGAACTCGATCGCAAACCGTTCAGCGGTGCCTTTACGGGAGACCGACTTCCCCGTCGGACGCCTGGCGCTCGCCGACGGCACGATCTTCGTTGGGCGGTGCTTCGGCTCCATCAACCGAAAGACCAAGTCCATCGGCGAGGTGGTCTTCAACACCGCCATGACCGGGTATCAGGAAGCCATGACCGACCCGTCGTATACCGGGCAGATCCTCACGCTGACGGTTGCGCAGGTTGGGAACTACGGCATCAACCCGGAAGACGTCGAAAGCAAGAAGGTCCAGGTCGCGGGGTTCGTCATCAAGGACCTCTCGCGGATCGACAGCAACTTCCGTTCGACGATCAACCTGCACGAGTACCTCAAGCAAGCCGGGGTGCTGGGGCTTTTCGGGATCGATACGCGGGCGCTGACGCGGGCCCTGCGCACGGGGGGCGTGACGCAGGGCGTCATCTCCGACGATCCGACTTTGACCGATGAACAGCTTGTTGAGATGGCTCGCAAAGCGCCGAGCATGGCGGGGCAGAATCTGGTGCCGTTGGTTGGATGTTCGAGCAACCAGACGTGGAGCGAAACGCTGGGCGAATGGTCGCTGGAGGCGCAGTTGCCCACGGGTGCGAAGCGGAGCAAGACCTACCGCGTGCTGGCGCTGGACTGCGGGGCGAAGTCGAACATTCTGCGGAATCTGGCCGACCGTGGGTGCGAGGTGAAGGTCGTTCCGCACACGATCACCGCGGCTGAGATTCTGAAACTGATGGAGCAAGGGCAGGCGGACGGTCTGTTCATCTCCAACGGTCCGGGCGACCCGGCGGCTGTGGAACAGACGATCCAGACCCTGCGCGGGGTGCTCAGTGCGCCGAAGGACAAGGTTCCCCCGACCTTTGGGATCTGCCTTGGGCACCAGCTTCTGGCCCTGGCCATCGGTGTGCGTACGTTCAAGCTGCCCTTTGGGCACCGCGGCGCGAACCAGCCCGTGAAGAACCTGCTGACGGGCAAGGTCGAGATCACCAGCCAGAACCATGGGTTTGCGGTCGATCCCGCGACGCTTTCCACCGCCGACAAGGCCGGGGCGGCGACGGGCGAGGCGACGCACATTCACCTCAACGACGGAACGCTGGCGGGGTTCCGCCTGACGGATCGCCCGGTGTTTTGCGTGCAGTACCACCCAGAAGCCAGCCCCGGCCCGCACGATTCGAGCTATTTGTTCGATGCGTTCGTGAAGATGATGGACGACCGCAAGCCGGCGACGTTTGGGTGAGGGACCGGGTGAGAGGGGTTGCCAGGGGTATCCACGGGAAAACCCCGATCAGCCCTTGTTCGCAACCTGTGAACCCGGGGGCAATAGATTGAAGGGTTGGTTCGTTCGGCCATTCAGGACGGGGCCGGATTCTCCGGTCTCCGCGAATGGGGTTTTTCACTGTGCATTGTCGATTCTGAGCCTTTTGAGCCTGAAAAGTCAGGCTTGAGAGGTTGCAGAAGTTCGGAACAGCTCGTTTTAAGGAGTCTTCCATGGCCCGCAAGTCGATCTCGCTGATGGTCTCGGCCGCCTGTGCGCTGACGTTGGTTGCTGGTTCGGTCTTTGCCCCGCCGGCGGGTGGTGGGGGTGCGGGGGGTGGTGCGGGCGGAGCGGGGAATCGTCAGCCGGGTGGGGGTGGGGGTGGTGGGCGTGGGATGGGCGGGGGCATGATGTTCGGCGGGATGGGCGGGGGGATGTTCGGAAACATGGACGGGCAGTCGAT
>JAVTWO010000162.1:0-5311 GCA_032229765.1 Phycisphaerales bacterium
GTTGAGGTGGATGGGGGGTGGGGGACGCACGCGCAGCGGGTGGGGTTGAGCCTGCTGAGGGCGGCGGGTGTGGAGGAGTTGGCGGGCGAGACGGTTGAGCGGTATGTTGAGATTGCCTCGGGGCTGGCGCGGGATGTGGAGCGGCTGCGCGGGTATCACGCGGGGCTGAGGGAACGGGTGAGGAACTCGGCGCTGTGCGATGCGCGGTCGTTTGGTGAGCGCTTCAGCTCGGCGGTGTGGAACGTTTGGACGGAAGTCTTGAGCGGGGCGGCGGGCGCGAAGGGAGATGCGTAATCGCGTGGCGGTCTCCGCGGGCATCGTGAAGCAGTTCCAGCAGGCGATGAGCCAGGAGCGGTACGCGCAGGCGCGGACGCTGGCGGAGCAGGCCCTCGCGGCGAGCCCTGACGATGCGGTGGCGCACGACATGGTGCGCTCGGCTCTGGTTGGGCTTTCGATGTACGAGGCGGCGCTGAACAGCGCGCGGCGCGTGACGGAGCTGTTGCCCATGCACGCGGGCGGGTGGTCGAGCTACGGGGCGATCCTGGGTGTGCTGGAGCGCGAAGGGGCGGCGGGCGCGTTCGCGCGGGCGGTTGAGCTTGAGCCGGAGCAAGTGGGGTTTCGGTTGGAGTTCATCACGGCGCTGCTGAACGAGCGGCGATTGGCGGAGGCGGAGCGGGCGTGCCGATCGGCACTGGAGCGCTGGCCCGGCGAGACGGGGCTGGTCTTTCGACTGGCGGCGGCGCTCTCGGAGCAGGGCAGGCCTGGCGACGCGGCGGCGGAGCTTGGCGCGGCGCTGTTTAAGGACCCGGCGAACCTGCATCTGGCGATGACGATGTGCGCCAACAGCAACTACGCGTGGTGCGAGGATCAAGCGGCGAACATCGCTCGGCACAAGAACTTCGGGCGGCTGGTGATGCTGGCGGACCCGCGAACGCCCATGAAGCATGTCAAACCCAAAATGGGCGGCGTGATGCCGACGGGCTTGAAGGCGGGCGGACGCGGCAAGGACGGGCGGCTGCGGGTGGGGTTCTTGTCGTCGGACTTTCGCGCGCACTCGGTGGCGTGGTTCATCGAGCCGGTGCTGATGCATCTGGACCGAGCGAAGTTCGAAGTGATCGCGTACAGCAGCGACCCGCGCGAGGACGACGTGACGCGAAGGTTGCAGCGGGCGGTTGCGCTCGGGGCGATGGCGGAGAAGGGTGAGGAGGGTGCGGGCGCGGTGAACGCAGGAGGAGCCGGGAATGTCGGCGGGGCGGTGAAGGGTTGGCGGCGTGTGGCGATGATGGACGGCTATCGCGCGGCGCGGGCGATGGTGGAGGATCGGGTGGATGTGCTGGTGGAGCTGAACGGGCTGACGGCGGGGGGGCGGTGGGATTTGCTGAGGTTGAAGCCCGCGCCGATCCAGATCACGTACTGCGGGTACCCGAACACCACGGGGATCCCGTCGGTGGACTACCGCGTGGTGGACTCGGCGACGGACCCGGTTGAGGATGGTGATCCGGCGCAGCGGGCGTGTGTGGAGAAGCTCATTCGGCTTGATCCGTGCTTTTTGTGTTATCGCCCGGCGAGTTCGGCGGTGATGGGGGCAAGCCGGGGGGAGTGCGGGCGCGGGGTTGATGCGGGGGCGGTGGTCTTCGGGAGTTTCAACAATCTCACGAAGGTCAGCGAGGTGTGTCTGTCGGCGTGGGGGTGGGTGCTGCGCGAGGTTGTCGGCTCGACGCTGGTGATCAAGAGCCCGGCGCTGGCGGATGCGTCGGTGCGGGCGCTGAGTGAGAAGCGGCTGGCGGCGGCGGGTGTTGAGCTTTCGCGGGTGAAACTGCTCGGCGGTGACAAAGGCACGGCGGAGCATCTGGGGCGGTACCGCGAGATCGATATCGCGCTCGATACGTTCCCTTATGCAGGGACGACGACGACGTGCGAGGCGCTGGTGATGGGGGTGCCGGTGGTGTGCTTGTGCAGGAGCTTTGCCAAGGGCGGCTCGCACGCGGAGCGCGTCGGCGCGTCGCTGCTGCGGTGTGTGGGGTTGGAGGATCTGGCGGCGGGGAGCATCGACGAGTTCGTCACAACAGCGGCGACGCTGGCGCGGGATACGCGGCGGCTGGAGGAACTGCACCGAACACTGCGCGGGAAGTTGATGGGCTCGGCGCTGTGCGATGGGCCCGGGCACGCGGGGAGGTTTGGTGAGGCGATCGTGCGGGCTTGGAATGGGTGGGTTGGTTCGTGAGAGGGAGATTTACAAAGAGGACAAAGAGGACACAGAGGACGCAGAGAAGAAGAAAGAGAAGAGGATTTGCACGAAGACGCGAAGGCGCGAAGAAGATGGGGAGAGGGTTCAACGAAGGGAGGGAAGGAATGGAAGGGGGGAGGTTGGTGAAGCGGTTGGAGTGGAAGATGGGGGGGAGACTGATCGCCGCGGAGGAGTTGAGGCGCGGAGAGGATTCGGAGGTGGGAATGGGGAGTTGGCAATGGCAGAGAGGCAGGGGATGTGGAAGGTTGTTCTGCGATTGCCCATTCCCGAATTCCGATTGCCTGTTCCTTCTACGAAGTGAGGGAAGGTACGGAAGACGTGAAGGGTGATGCTTGAAGAAGGCATCGGGGCATGAGGCGTCGGGGCATCGGGGCATCGAGCGTGTGGCTGATGCGTTTGGTGAATCCTGTTGATGGTTGAGTTGATTGTTGGCCTTGTGTGTGCGTGGCCTTAGTGATCGTGGTCGTCGTTCTCTTCTTCGTCGTCGGTGGGCTCGTTTGCGGGGGTTGTGCCGGGCGGCGGGCTGGGGCGGGTGTAGTTGTAATCGGGGTCGCGTTCGAGGCCTGTGACGGCTTGGCGGATACAGCGTCGGCAGATGAGGGTCTCGTCGACGAGGGGGCTTTGCCAGTAGAGTTCTTCGCGGCGTTCGAGGCACATGGTGCAGGCGGGGCCCTGGGCGGGGATGTCTTTGAGGGGGCCTTTGGTTCCCGGGACGCCCATGCTCATGTGGACGACGGTGGTGTAGGCGGTGCTGAGGCAGTGTTTGCAGATGAGGCTGCCCTTGTGACCTTCGATCATGGGGCGGTCTTCGCTCCAGGGCTGGTGGCAGAAGTCGCACTTGAAGTAGTCGTTGCCGGAGGCGGTGGGGTCGTGCATGGGAAGGAACGGTACGCGAGGGGTGTGGGGGGTTGGGTGTGATTACTTGCCGATGCAGAAGGAGGAGAAGATGAGGCCGAGGGTTTCGTCGCGTTCGACGCGGCCTGTGAGGGGGGCGAGGGCGTCGAGGGCGGAGCGGAGTGTGTGGGCGATGAGTTCGGGGTGATTCGCGGAGGGGTGGTGTGAGAGTTCTTCGTGGAGGGTGGAGAGTGTTTGAGCGCAGGCGGAGAGGGCGGCGTGGTGGCGTGGGAGGAGGTCGAGGGTTGAGGGGGTGTGGGCGCGGTTCCAGAGGGAGTCGAAGATGGCGGCGCGGAGGAGGTCGAGGTTGTGGCCGGTGAGTGCGCAGAGGTGGATGGTGCGGGGTTCTGTGGTGCGCGGAAGGTGGTGATCGGGGGTGGTGCTTGCGACGCCCGCGCGGTCGAGCTTGGTGCGGACGTGGATGATGGTGCGCGGGTCGAGCGTGTTGGCGAGCGCGGCGGGGAGGATTGCGGGGTTGTCGGTGCTGGAGCACCAGAGGATGAGCGCGGCGTGGCGGGCGGCTTCGAGGGCGCGGGCTTGGGCGCGGGCGATGATCTGCTCGTGCGTGCGCGGCTCGGCGTGGTTCGGCTGTGCGGGCGCGGCGGAGAAGGCGATGTCGAGGCCGGGCGCGTCGGTGAGGGTGAGCGTGACGGAGCGGTTGCGTGGCGGGGTGTGGGCGTGGATCGTCAGCGGCTCGCTGAGTAGGTCGCGCGTGGTGTGCGGGGTTTCGTCGGTGAGGGCGCGCGCACGACCGAGCAGGGCGTTGAAGAGTGTGCTTTTGCCGGCGGAGGGTGGGCCGAGCAGGAGGACGGTGGGTGCGGCGTTTGGGGCGAGGGATGCGTGGGCGGTTGGTGCGGTGTGGCGATCGGTGTGGGGGGAGGGGGAGATGCCCAGATGGGTGTGGAGTTCGGTGAGGAGGGCGTGCAGGGCGCTGGTGAGGTGGGGTGTGTCGATGGCGCGGACGTCTTCTTGATCGGTGAAGTCGATGCCGGCTTCGACGAGGGCGAGGAGATGGGAGAGGCGGGAATGCCAATCGAGGCAGTGCTGACCCAGTGAGCCGGTGAGGACGGAGTTGGCGGAGCGGAGCTGCGCGTCGGTGCTTGCGGCGATGAAGGCGGCGAGGCCCTCGGCTTGGGCGAGGGTGAGGCGACCAAGGGCGTAGGCGCGGGCGGCGAACTCGCCGGGCTCGGCGCGGCGGGTGTTGGGCTGCGCGAGGATGGTGTTGAGGATGCGGGAGACGAGCGTGGGTGAGCCGGGGACGATGAGCTCGAGGGTGGGCTGGCCTGTGAAGCTGGAGTTTTCGGGGAGGTTGATCAGGAGGATGGGGAGGGTGGGGGTTGTGAACGGAGGGAGTATGAAACGCGCGGGGAAGGCGCCTCGATGGGAGAAGTCGATGGGTGTGTTGGAGGGTGTGCGGAGGAGGGCGTGTGCGATGGGGGCGAGGGTGGGAGCGGAAATGCGGATGAGCGCGGCGGGGGCGGCGGCCGGTCTATCGGCGAAGGTGGAGACGGCGGCGATGGCGTCGGAGAGGAACATGGGAAAGCTCAGAGCTCAGAGCTCAGAGCTCAAAGCTCAGAGCTCAAAGCTCAGAGCTCAAAGTTCAAACCTCCTTGTGGCGGAAGTTGCGGCGTTTGTCTTGTTTGAGCTTTGCGTTTTGAGCTTTGGGGTTGTGTTTACTTCCCGGGGCCGTATTTTTTGGGCGGGTTCTTTTTGCGGGCTTCGACTTCGCGTTGTTTGGCCTCGGCGAGTTCTTTCATTCGGGTGAAGAAGCCCGGGGGCTTGGGGGGCGGGGGTGGGAGTTTGCCTTCTTTGATGAGGCGTTTGCGTTCTTCTTCTTCCTTGTCGAGGCGTTCGACCTGTTTGCGGATCATGGAGGATTCGACGATGCCCAGGGCGCTGTTGGCGAGGAAGTAGAGGACCAGGGCGCTGGGGGCGTTGTACATGAAGAGTGGGAAGATGAAGACGATCATGAACTTCATGATCTTCTGCTGCGACTGCATCTCGGGGGAGATTTCGGTCGTTGGAGGCGGGGTGAGGTATTTCTGCTGGGCCCAGAAGAGGACGCCCATGATGACGGGGAGGAGGTTGATGCCGTCGATCGGGCCCATCATCATGCTGAGCAGGGGGATGTTGATGGAGGAGGGGAAGAGGATGAGGTGGTCGGGCTCA
>JAVTWO010000163.1:0-19899 GCA_032229765.1 Phycisphaerales bacterium
GCCCTCCATGCTAGCCACTTTGACCCCGAGGCCGCAACCCCCACACCGCGAAACCCTGCTTGGGAGCCCGCAATCGCCCTCGGTCTTGACCAAACGTTCACAGTCCAACCAACGCCCGCCTCGGCTTCGACAACTTGCCCAGAATGCCAAAGCTGTCGGTCATTGTTGAGAACCTGTTGGTTAGGGCATCGAACCTGTCGCTTGTGCCCCGATCATCCTCTTTCGCCTCACGGCCATCACTTTGATGGATCCGCACCACCATACATGATCGGACAGGATCACAGCGGGCCAAGTTCGGGCAACTCGGGGGGGTTGAGACTTTGGAATCGCACCCGGGCAGAGGTCTGTTCGCTACGATCGGGGATCTATGCATCAAGAAGGCGTTCAGTCGCTCCGTGCCAACATCTGTTCGATCTTCCTTGGGCACGCGGAGGCGGTCGATCGTCTCATCGCCTGCCTGCTTGCCCGTGGGCACTGCCTGATCGAAGACGTCCCGGGCGTCGGCAAGACCGTCCTCGCCTCAGCCCTGGCCCGCAGCATCGACTGCGCCTTTGGGCGCATCAGCCTGACGCCCGACCTGTTGCCCGCGGACATCCTGGGCGTCTCGGTCTATCGGCGTGAGGTCGAGCGCTTCGAGTTCAAGCGTGGGCCGATCTTTGCCTCCATCGTTCTGGCCGACGAGATCAACCGCGCCACCCCGCGGACCCAAACCGCCATGCTCGAGGCCATGAGCGAAGGTGCCGTCACCGTTGACGGCATCACGCACGCCCTCCCCGCGCCGTTCATGATCGTCGCGACGCAGAACCCAACCGACTTTCAGGGCACGTACGCGCTGCCCGAGAACCAGCTCGACCGCTTCCTGGTGCGGATCAGCCTGGGGTACCCGAGTGCGGCCGACGAATCGCGGGTGCTGCAACTGCGCCCCGCCAGCAAGGCCCTGGGCACGCTGAAGCCCGTCATCACGGCGCAGACCGTCGTCGAGCTTCAGCAGAAGGTCGACGACGTTCGCACCGACAAGGCCTTGCTGGATTACATCATCGCCATCGCCACCGCGACGCGCCGGCACGAGGGTTTGCAGCTCGGGCTTTCGCCGCGTGGTTCGTTGGCGCTGGCGCAGGCGGCGCGGGCCTGGGCCGTCATGCGCGGGCGCGATTACATCATCCCCGAGGACATCACCGAGAACGTCGTGAGCGTCTGTGCCCACCGCGTCATCCCGCGCGGCTCGCTCGGCGGCGGCGGGCCCGATCAGGCCTCACGCATCCTCTCCGAAGTGCTCACCAAAGTCCCCAGCCCCGCTTGAAGGAACTCGCACCATGGCCCGCTTGGTCCGTCTGACCGCCACCGCCTCGCACAAGATCGACCCCGCGACGCTCCCGCCGGGGAAGATGCTGTCGATCTGCGTCTGCGGCTTGTCGCAGAACATGCCCTTCTGCGACGGTGCGCACAAGATCACGAAGCTCGAAGAGCCGGGGAAGCTGTACATTTATGCCGCCGACGGCAAGACGGTGCTGGAAGTCCGCGACGACCCGACACCCGCACCTGAGACGTCGCCCGCGCCCACGTCTGCATCTGCAACGTCAAACTCCCCCACTGCCTGATCGTTGGTGCTCTGCATGGTTCACCCGAATCGAGCCAGCCCGCGTGCGTTGTGCGTGATGGTGCTGTTGATCGGTACGGGCGTTGCGTGCCGGCCTTTCAGCAGCGATGCGCGTGCGCGATCGATCGCCCGCGCGGATGACGGCAACGGCGCTGATAACGCCCGACGTGCAGCCGCGGTGAACTTCAACGCCTTCGTCCCTTCAAAGCACGGCTTCGGCTTCGTCAACTCCTTCAAGGGCTCGCCGATCCCGGGCGTTGTCGGGCTTGCCGCAAGTCAGCTCACGGGCGGGTCGTACGGCCTGTGCGGCGGGATGAGCGCCGCCGCCGCCGACGCGTTCATCGCGCGCCAGTCCATACCCGCGAGCACCACGCCGCCCGCGTCGGGCACGAAGCTCTACGCGTACCTGCTGCAACGTCAGACGGATTCGTTTCTAGGGATGGAAATGCCCGCGCGGTTTGCCGGGTGGAGCGGCGTCAGTGAGTTTGGCCCGCTGGGCACCCGCGCACTGACCATCGACCCCGCGCACCAGATCGCCGATCGGCTTCGCGCGGGGCAACCCGCGGTGCTCGGGCTCGTCTATGCGGGTCCGAACAACGGCCGGAAAATCTGGGACAACCATCAGGTGCTGGGCTTTACGCTGGCGATCGATTCTGACCCGCGATCACTCCGCGTGCGGATTTATGACCCGAACTACCCGGGCCTCGACCGCGTGACGATCGACGCGAAGCACGAAGTCGCGGGCTTCGCCGTGTCACCGATGGGCCTGCCGATCGCGGTGGAGGGGCTGACGTGCGTTCGGTCGGGCTCGGGCAAGAGCCCAACGTCAGCCGCCCCTGTGCGGGGCTACTTCATGATGCCCTACACGCCCGCGGAGCCCAAGGGTTTGGGGGAGTGAAAAAACATGGCACATGGCACATAGCACAGCGCCACATGGCATAGCAGGACAACGTCCGTTGCTGGTTCGGATGTGCCATGTGGCTATGTGCCATGTGCCATGTCTTAGTGCCCTTCCTGTCTCACGTGACCTTCTTCGTAGCCGCGCACGAGCGCGTCCAGATCGTCGATCTGCCTTTGCAGTGAGCGACCCGAGTCCGTCTGCGCCACCGTTCGCGGCGTGTATGTCCGCACCGTCGTCACCTTGGGCACGATGTCCGCGCCGTGCAGCACAACATCTTGCACACCCGTGAATGGCGCGTGTTCCGCGAGGTCGATGCGGTCTTCTTTGAGCACGAGCGTGTAGCCGCGGTCGCCGTAGGCCTCGCTGAAGGCGCCGTCGATGGTGATGGCGTTGCCCCCGCGCTTGATGGGTTGTTCGCCTTTTTCAATCTTGACGGGCACGTGACCGTTGACCACCAGCACGCCGCCGGCGTTGTCCCACGCGTTGCTGATGCCGAACTCGCGACCGACGCCGCGGATGAACTCCGCGTCGTTCATGAGCTCGAAGTACGGGTTCTTGTGCTCTTTGTGCGTGGCCTTGTCCGCGACGAAGCTCGTCTCGAAGGTCGCCAGCTTGTCCTTGCCAAAGAGCGGCGAGCGTGGCCCGCCCCACATGTACCACAGCCAGTCCGCGTCGTCGTCAAGGTGGTACCAGCGCTTCCGCACCGCGCGCCGAACCACCGAGCCCAGCGCGTCCATGAGCGCACGCCCGCCGACGTCCTTGCCGTCGACTTTCATTGTCAGGCGGTTGCCCTTCTCGTCGACGGGTACGCAGGCGTGGAAGAGCAGCACCTCGTCGCGCGTGGTCCACATGCCCCCGCGACGAACGAGCCATTCCATGTGCTCGCGCAGCTTTGCCGAGCGCACGCACGATTCGCGCAGCCGCTCCACGCACGCGGCTTCTTCCGGGCTGTACGCGTACGGGTCGTTGGGGTTGATCGTCGGCAGGTGTCGATCGAGCATCGGGTGCTGCACGCCGTCGATCTCGACGGTTGCGCGGTCGGCGCTGATCTTGTGCAGCAAGCGCCGATGATCAAGCCCCCACTCCGGATGGCTCGCGATCAACTGACCCTCGGCCTTGAACTGCATGATCGCCACCGCCTTCTGCATGCGCGCAACCGTCAGCGCATCGCGGAAGCCCTCGCCCTTGGGCATGAACCGCTCTGCGGGGTCTTCGCTGTAGACCGTGCGGACGAGTTTTTCGATCGGGGCCATGATCACGCCGTAGCCTTCTTCGAGCTGGCTGAGGCGCCGATAGCGCAGCGAGAAGCGCAGCATTGTGAGCATGCACGCCTCGTGCCCGAGGCTCGAACCGATCCAGAGCATGTCGTGATTGCCCCAGAGCAGGTTCACGCGGGGCTGCCGCATAAGCGTCTCGATCACGCGGTCCATGCGCGGGCCTCGGTCGCCCAGATCGCCGATCACCAGCAGCTCTTCGCACGTGAGGTTGCGGATCAGGCGGGCGGCGGCGCGCACCGCGGCCCAATCTCGATCGTGCCGAGCGAAGCCCTGGAGCATCCGCTTGATGTACTCCGGACGCTGCGCGGAGCCCATCTCGATGAACAGCTCGCGGAACGACGCGGGGAGCATGTGCTCAAAGTGCTCGCGGCGGTACTCAGCCCGCAAGTGGCGGATGATCCGGAACATCAGCGAGAGCGTGCGGTAGACCCACTCGGCACGCCGACCTTCGCCGACGATCTCCGGGGCGAAGTGGGCGATGGCCTCGCGCGGGTAGTACAGAACCGCCAGCAGTTCCGCACGGTCCTTGTCGTTCAGTTCGTCGGGCGTGATGATCTGGTCGACGAGTTGCCGAAGCGCACCCGAGGCGTTGTTGATCACGTGGCGGAGCTTGGAGTCCTCGCCGTGGATATCGCTGATGACGTGGACCACGCCCTTGGGCAGCCCGAGCTGCGCGGTGAGGGCGGCGGCCTCGGAGATGGCTTTCTCCGCGGTGGGAAAGCGACCCGCGAGCGCGCGCAGATGGGCCAGACGGTCTTCTGAAAGCTCGGGCATACGCGGCTGCTCCTGCTGGGGTCGTGTTTCCGTGTCAGAATCGGGGTGACTGGCTATCAAAAGCAAAGACGACGCGGCGTTGATGGCCGCGTCGTCGAGGATAAGCCGGTTCGATCATTCATGGCGAAGGGCAATCGGGCCCGCGACTCAGACGTGCTTGACGATCTGATCGACGGAGAAGCGGACCTTCTTCATGCTCGCGGTGGGGTCGTCGCTGGCGCGATAGCCCGCGGTGGCGACGACGGTGGCGGTGTAGCCCTGCGCCTTCAGGCCCAGGATCTCGTCGTACTTCGCGGGGTCGAAGCCTTCCATGGAGCAGGCGTCAACGCCTAGCACGGCGCAGGAGGTGAGGAAGACGCCCAGGGCGATGTAGCACTGGCGCGCGGTCCAGGATTCCATCCCGGTGCCGCCGCCGAGGGTTTGGGGATTGCTGATCGAGCCGAGCATCATGCCCTTGTACCCGTCGAGGGCGGAGGCGGGGATGCCGCGGGTCTTGGCGATGTCGTCGATGTAGGCCTGGACGTCCAGTGGGGTGACTTCGAGCTTTCGGCAGAAGACCACGAGCTGGCTGGCGTCGGTGATCTGGCCCTGGTTCCAGGAGTGGGCCTTCAGGGCGGCGCGGGTCTGGGGGTTGTCGACGACGACGAAACGCCAGGGTTGCAGGCCGTAGCTTGAGGGGGAGAGCGTCAGGGCCTTTTCGAGGGCCTTCCAGGTGTCGGCGGGGATCTTCTTGGTGGCGTCAAACTTTTTGACGGCGTAGCGCCAGTTGAGGCTGTCGAGAAGCTGCGAGGTGGAAACGCTCTGCATACAGAAAACTCCTGAGTGATCGGGACGGACAGGCCGCCGGGGGCGACCGAGGTGCTTTCACGCGGAGAGAGCATAGTGAACGCGCAATCTCCGTAGGTGCGGGCGTCGTGGGCACACGCCCGGGTGCGCTCGTGCGTCAGCGGCGGTCGAGCAACGGCCTTTGGATGCCCGATCAGTCAGATTGGTGCGGGATCGTGGCGAGATGAACGCACTTTCTCGGACGATCGGGTATGGTAATGCACCCACGATCTGGGTATTCAGGGTTTTTGCCGAGGCATTGGAGCCTCAGATCGGGGAATCGCGGGCCTTTCGGTGGGATCTGAGGAACCATGGCCGGGAATGACCCGAACTTTGGTTGCGGAAATGGTTCGCCCGAACTTCAAGAATGAGGGATACTGAACGACCATGCTGAATCATTCTTTCTTCCAAGCGGCGGCGCTGGTGGCCTTTGTTTCCACCGGGACCGGGGCCTTTGGACAGGCGGTTCGTACCGACGGGCTGTTCACGATTCTGGACAAGATGCCCCAGGAGGTGCGTGACGGCGGGGCGTGGGTGCGCCCGACGAAGTACGCCGCGGTGAAGCTCGACTTTGACAAGGCCCGCAAGCATCTTGCGCGGACGCCTTTGGAGGGGAGCCTTGGGGCGAGCCGCCCGACGAGCATCCAACTGCCGATGCCCGAAGGGACGATTCGGACGTTTGAGATCGTTGAAGCGCCGGTGATGGCGCCGGAGCTGCAGGCGCAGTTCCCGTTGATCCGGACGTACCGCGGGGTTGCTCGCGATGACGCGAAGGTGAATTTGCGGATGGACCTGACGCCCGAGGGGTTCCACGCGCAGATCCTTGGGCCTGAGGGGATGTGGGTGTGCATCGATCCGTACACGCGTGGGGATATCACGCACTACGCTTCGTATCACGCGAAGGACGTGCCGGGGGTGGATATCGGTTGCCGGGTGACGGACGACACCGGCGTACCGATGGAAGAGATCTCGGAGATCCAGGGTGCCGGCACGCCGGTGGTTCGTCGTACGTACCGCGTCGCGGTGGCCGCGACGGCTGAGTTCACGGCGTTCTACGGCGGGACGGCGGCATCGGCGCTGTCGGCGGTGGTGACGGCGATGAACCGCACGACGCAGATCTACGAGACCGAGCTGGCGATCCGGCTGACGCTGGTTGCCAACAACAACCTGCTGATGTACACCAACGCGGCATCGGACCCGTACACAAACGACGACTCGATCGCGATGCTGTCGGAGAACCAGACCAACCTCGACGCGGTGATCGGGAGCGCGAACTACGACATCGGGCACGTCTTCGCAACCACCGGCGGCGGTGTGGCGAGCCTGGGCGTGGTGTGCAACGTCGCTACCAAAGCTCGCGGCGTGAGCGCGAACTTCGGGCCCTTCGGCGGGGGCGCAACAGCACCCTCCACGACGTTGACCGTGGCGCACGAGATCGGACACCAGTTCAACTCTCCCCACTCCTGGAACGGAAAGGGCAATAGCTGCACGTCGAGCCAGTGGGGCGGCTCGAACGCGATGGAGCCCGGGGGCGGCTCGACGATCATGTCGTATGCTGGTTCGTGCACTGCTGGAGACAACTTCACCGGAACTCGCGACCCGTTCTTCCACGCCGGTTGCCTTGATCGGATCAACAACTACGCGGCGGCGGCGGGGAACTGCTCGGTTCAGGATTCACCGGGGAACCAACTCCCCACGGTGACCATCGGCGCGCCGCAGTATGTCGTGCCGGCGAACACACCCTTGACGCTGGTTGCCACGGGCGTGGATCCGGACGGGGACACGCTGACGTATTCGTGGGAAGCGTTGGACAACTCGGTTCAGACTTCGTTGAACGAGTTTGACACCGGTTCGAGCCCGCTGTTCCGCAGCCGGGCACCGAGCGGCAGCCCGCGGCGCGACATTCCAACGGTTGCGAGCCTGATCGCGGGCACCTCGCCCGGCGAGATTCTGCCGACGACGACGCGTCTGATCCGCATGCGGTGCACGGTACGTGACGGGGTTTCGGGTGCTTCGGGTGTGGCGCTGGCGAACACGACGCTGCGCGTGCTGGGCACGGCCGGTCCGTTCGAGGTGACCTTCCCCAGCACCAACGTGGTGCTCAGCGGCGCGACGCTCATCCGCTGGAACCCCGCGGGGACGAACGTTGCGCCGATCAGTTGCAACAACGTCAAGATCCTGCTCTCGACGGACAACGGCGCGACCTTTCCTACGGTGCTGCTGAACAGCACGCCGAACACGGGCTCAGCGGCGGTGGTCCTGCCCAACCTCTCAACCAGCAACGCACGCATCCGCATCGAGGGTGTTGAGAGCCCGTTCTACAACATCTCCAAGAGCCGATTCACCATCACCACCGGCGGTAACGCCAACGGCATTCTCTTCGACGGCACGGGCTCGTTCACCGTCAACGACACCACGGGCAACGGCAACAGCAACAGCATCATCGAACCGGGCGAAACGGCCGTGCAGCTCACGCTGCCGATCCGCAACATGACCAGCGGCTTTGCCTCGTCGGTGACGGGCGTATTGACTTCGCTGACGCCCACGGTCAGCGTGAGTGTTGCGAACTCCAGCTACGGCTCGGTTTCGGGTAACTCCACAGCGAACAACAGCCCGCTCTACCGCATCAGCGTCGGGCCCGCGCACCCGTGCGGCGCGCCGGTGCAACTGCGGCTGACCGTCACGGCCGGTGGCACGAACTCGGTCGTTGATTTCACGATCCCCACCGGCAGCCCCACCGGGGTGGGCCCGACCGTCAGCACGAGCTTCAGCGGCGCCACGGCCATCCCCGACGGCGACCCCGTCGGTGTCGACCTGCCCGTCAACGTCGCGGGCTTCGGCATCGTCGGTGATGTCCGCGTCTTCATCGGCGGGACGACCTGCTCAAGTTCGGCCAGCTCGACCACGGTTGGTTTGAACCACGACCGTGTCGGGCAGCTTGCCATGTGGCTGACGAGCCCCTCGGGCACGCGCGTGCCGCTGATGCACACACCGGGTGCGCAATCCTCCGGCGGCGTGATCTCCAGCGGGCTCTTCGGGAACGCGGAGAACAACTTCTGCCAGCTCACGCTGACCAGCGACCTTTCGCTCGCGGGCAACAGCGTCACGCCCGCGATCCAGAACATCTCGGGCGCCGGTCCGTTCGGCGGGTTCCGTCTCTCGGCGGGCGACCTGCGCGAGTTCATCGGCGAGCCCGGCAGCGGCACATGGACGCTGACCGTTGCGGACCTGCGCAGCGGCACGACCGGCACGATCCGCGATTGGACGCTGCAGTTGAAGCCCCGGACCGGCGGGGTGTGCACGCCGCCGGGCGCCGGTCAATGCAACCCGGCGGACATTGCCGACGATCAGGGCAACGCGCCGCCGGTGGTTGGTATTCCCAACACCGGGAACAACGAGGGCGACTACAACGCCTTCTTCAACGGGTTCTTCATCGGCGCGTCGTACTGCGATATCGCCGACGATCAGGGCAACGCGCCGCCCGTCCCCGGCAACCCCAACAACGGCGTGAACGAAGGCGACTACAACGCGTTCTTCAACAACTTCTTCCTGCCCTGCGGCGGCTGATCGACTCGCCTGCTTGTGGCAAGAACAACCGAGCAACACACCGCGCCCGCGAGCGATCCTCGCGGGCGTTTTCATTGGTTCGTTGACGGTGCGATGGTGCAGCGCGTTGAGCGATGATGTGCGTGCGGCTGGGTCGGGGCGAGTTGAGCGATTCCGCCGGTCGACGATGGGGAACGCTCCGAGGGAGTCTAAAGTTCGTTTCAGAAGCGTTCACGCAACCGGAGCACCATGCAACACCCACGCGACCACATCTTCGAGTTCAACCCCGAAACCCTCGCCGCGTGGTGCACGCAGCGCGGCATGCCGGGCTTTCGCGCCAAGCAGATTCTTGACTGGGTCTATCAGAAGGGCATCGCCGACCCGGCGCAGATGACCAGCCTCTCCAAGCGCGACCGTGATCTGCTCTCGGCGGAGATGGTCTTTCTTTCGGGGCAAACGGTGGCGAGCAAGGCCGCGAGTGATGGGACGCAGAAGCTGCTGGTGCAGTGGGACGAGTTCGACGATCAGGGGCAGCGGATGGGGCCGGTGTTCAACACGGGCGAGGGCGATGCTCTCGCCAGCGAGGCAACGCGGAGCAATGTCGCTGTGAGCCTGAATGTGCTTGGTCAGACTCACGCAAATCACCCCGGCGGCGGAGAATCGCCGGTCGTGCTCGACGCATCCAGGCAGACCGAGTGCGTGATGATCCCCGTCGACGCGACCGACGACGAGGGCAAGCCCGTTCGGCGGCGCACGGCGTGCATCTCTTCGCAGGTCGGTTGCCCCGTGGGGTGCAAGTTCTGTGCGTCGGGGATCGGCGGGCTTGAGGGCAACCTCAGCGCCGGGCGGATCGTCGAACAGGTTTGGCGGCTGGGGCGGCTCGACGGCGTATCACGCATCAGCAACGTGGTGTTCATGGGGATGGGCGAGCCGCTGAGCAACATGCAGAACGTGATCGGGGCGATCCGGGTGATCTGCTCGCTGTGGGGGCTGGGGATCAGCGCGCGGAAGGTGACGATCTCAACGGTGGGGCTGCCCAAGGCGATTGAGAAACTGGCGGAGGAGCTTGAGCTGCCGGTGACGCTGGCGCTCTCGCTGCACGCGCCGACGGACGAGATCCGCCGATCGCTGATCCCGTGGGCGAACTACACGACGATCGACGAGCTGCTCGACGCGTGCGACAAGTGGTTCCGCAAGACGGGGCGTGAGATCACGCTGGAGTACACGCTTTTGCGTGAGATTAATGATCGCGGCGAGCACGCGGAGAAGCTGGCGAGCCTGGCGAAGTCGCTGCGGGCGAACGTGAACCTGATCCGCTATAACGAGGTGGCGGGGATGCCGTTCAATCGCCCGCGGACCGACGATGTGCTGCGGTTCCAGAAGATCCTCGATGCGCGCGGGGTGAATAGCCATATTCGCGCCAGTCGCGGGCGAGATATCGCCGCGGCGTGCGGGCAGCTTCGGCATGAGACGGGGCCGAAGGCGAAGTAGAAACGGAGTCTCGCATGGCAAGCTGCGCGAACTGCGGCACGACCATTCTGTTCGGGGGCGTCTACGACGGGATGGACCGGTACTGCTCGGATCGGTGTCGAGTGGCGGCCCCGAGTGATCTTCTTCGAACGATCCGGAGCGTGCCTGATGAGGTGGTATATAACCGCGCGGAAGAGCTGATGCGTGGACCGTGCGACTCTTGCAACACGGAGGGGCGTGTTTGCAACTTGTACCGTTTTCATTGGGTGTGGTCTTTCGCGGTGATCACGCGCTTCGGCAGCAAGGGAATGATCGTGTGTTCCTCGTGCCGAAGAAAGCAGGCGTCGATTGATTTCCTTGGGAGTTTTCTGCTCGGGTGGTGGGCTCTTCCATTCGGGCCGATCGTGACGATCGACCGGCTGATCCGCAACGGCGCAAAGATCGTCTTGCCGCAACGACGCACACCTACGTACGACCTTCTCCAACATGCTCGGTCGGACGTCGGGTATCGGTCGTATCGCGACTGGCAGTCTAAGAGAACGAATGAAAACAGCCCGCACTGAAGCGGGCTGTTGGGGGAAGGTGCGTTGGTGAGTCTCCATGTTCGAAAGGGCGTTGAGCCCGAACGAACATGCGATTCAGCCTTAGCTCTTCGCGCCGGCCTTGATGACTTCGTCCTGCAGGTTCCGCGGCATGGGGCGGTACTCGAGGAACTCCATCGTGTTGCTGGCGCGGCCCTGGCTGAGCGAGCGCAGCGTGGTGGTGTACCCGAACATCTCGCTCAGCGGGACTTCACAGGTCACCAGCTTCACGACGCCGCGGTCTTCCTGCTCGACGATCATGCCGCGACGGCTGGAGATGTCGCCCGTGACGGCGCCGAAGTACTCTTCGGGGACCGTGACAACGACCTTCATCACCGGCTCGAGCAGCACGGGGCCGGCCTTCTGCACGGCTTCCTGCAGCGCGAGGCGACCGGCCTGTTCGAAGGCGACCTGCGACGAGTCGACGGCGTGGCTGCTGCCGTCGGTGAGTTCGACCTTGATGTTGATCAGCGGGAAGCCGCTGATGACGCCCGAGAGGGCAGCCTGGCGCACGCCGTATTCAACGGAGGGGATGAACTCCTTGGGAATCGCGCCACCGACGACCTTGTTCTCCCACGCGACGGACTCGGTGAAGTCGATCTCGTCGGCGGCGGCCTGAGCGGCGGAGTAGGGCATGAGGTTGATGGTGCAGTCACCGAACTGACCGCGACCACCGGTTTGCTTCTTGAACAGACCGCGGATGTCCTCGACCTTGCGGCTGATGGTTTCGCGGTAGGCGACCTGGGGCTTGCCGACCTCGACGCCGATCTTCATGTCGCGGGTGAGCTTGTTGCGGATGATTTCCAGGTGCAGCTCGCCCATGCCTGCGATGATGGTCTGACCGGTTTCCTCGTTGTAGGTCGAGCGGAAGCTCGGGTCCTCGCGGCGGATGGTGGTCAGGGCGTCGCCGAGCTTCTGACGGTCGGCCTGGGTCTTGGGCTCGATGGACATGCTGATGACCGGCTCGGGGAAGGTCATGCGCTCGAGGACGATCGGGTTGTCCGGATCGCAGAGGGTGTCACCGGTGTACGAGTCCTTGATGCCCACGACGGCGACGATGTTGCCCGCGGTGGCCTCTTCGAGCGGGATGCGGTCCTTGGCGTGCATCTCGAAGATGCGCGAGGCGAGTTCCTTCTTGCCGTTGCCGGGGTTGATGACGCGCTGGCCCTTGCCCAGCTTGCCCGAGTAGATGCGCATGTAGGTCAGGTCGCCGTGCTGGTCGGCGACGACCTTGAAGACCAGCGCCGAGAACGGCGCGGCGTTGTCGTGCGGACGGGTCATCTTGGCGTTCTTGTCGCGCGGGTCGGTGCCTTCGACCTGCGACTTCTCAGCGGGGTTGGGGAGGTAGTCGATGACGCAGTCGAGGACCTTCTGCACGCCGACGTTCTTCAGCGCGGCGCCGGCGAGGACCGGGAAGCAGCGCTTCTCGACAACGCCCTTGCGCAGGGCGGCCTTGATCTCGGGGACCGTGGGCTCGACGCCGTTGAGGTACTTTTCCATGAGGTGGTCGTCGAGCTCGGCGACCTTCTCGATCATTTCCTGGCGCCACTTCTTGGCCGTCTCGAGCCAGTCGGCGGGGATTTCCTTCTGCACGACGGTGGCGCCCTTGTCGTCGGGGATGTAGTAGTCGGCCTTCATCTCGACGAGATCGATGATGCCTTCGAGCTCGTGCCCGCGGCCGATGGGGTACTGGATGGCGATGCCGTTGGCGCCCAGGCGCGTCTTGATCGTCTTCATGCAGAAGTCGAAGTCGGCGCCGATCTTGTCCATCTTGTTGACGAAGCAGAGGCGGGGGACGCCGTAGCGGTCGGCCTGACGCCAGACGGTTTCGGACTGGGCCTCAACACCTTCCTTGCCGTCGAAGACCGCCACCGCGCCGTCGAGGACGCGGAGCGAGCGCTCGACTTCGATGGTGAAGTCCACGTGCCCGGGGGTGTCGATGAGGTTGATCTTGTACTCGCGCCCGTCCTTCTCCCACGGACAGGTGGTCGCGGCGGACTGGATCGTGATGCCACGCTCCTGCTCTTCCTGGAGGAAGTCCATGGTGGCGGTGCCTTCGTGGACTTCACCGATCTTGTAGGTCTTGCCGGTGTAGTAGAGGATGCGTTCGGAGACGGTGGTCTTGCCCGCGTCGATGTGGGCGCAGATGCCGATGTTACGGATGTGGGAAAGGTCGGTTGCCATGGGGTGTTTCCTGTCCTGACTGGTGCCTGGTGTTCCGGGGATGCTCCGGGCAGGCGGTGCGTGTTTCGAATCGAACTGGTTCTGCCCGCACGAGGCCCTTAGGGGACGCGAGGGGCTGGGTTGACTGACCAACCGCTGCGAGGGCCGACGAAAGGCCCGGGCGGCGGATTGATGAACGTGGGGTGAGGTGCTGATTCGTCGATGCTCGAAGCGAGGTCGGGCGGGGGCCCGAACGACGCCGCCGCGGATTAGGCGACCGAGCGCGCGGGGCGCGACTCGTCGTCGTCATCGTCGCTGGAAGATGAGGATTCGTCGGCCATAGAACCTCGCGTCGCCTTGGTTTCACACGGGCTTCTCTGCACGAAAGCCATGCAAAAGCCAACCGGCAAGCGGGGCAACCAATCGTAGCGCCGGGGTGGGTTCAATCAAGAGTTTGCACGCCCGGGGCGACGGGGGTGAATGTGAAGCCTTGACGAAGGGCTTAAGAGCTCGCCGTGTGAACCGTTCATTCTTGACCGAATGGCTTTTCTGTTTGTATTTTATTTGGATATGGCGGTGACTTCGGCTTTTTCCTTGGTTGTCAAGCCGCGGATTTCGGGGTCGAGCCGCATGAGGTTGTTGAGGCGGAGGGTTTCGAGGGCCGATTGGCGGGCGAGCTGGCCTGTCGGGTCGAGTTGCGTGCGGAAGCGGACGAGCAGGCGGGTGAGGTTCAGAGCGTGCTGGACGTTCGAGGGATCGGCGGCGAGGGCCTTGCGGTTGAAGTCGGCGACCTCTTCGGCGGTGGTGAGGTTGGTGGCGCCGGCGGCGAGCCAGTTGGCGGTGACGGAGAGGTTCCAGGCGAGTTTGGGGGCGGCGCCCCGGGCGCCCGGCGCGGGCGGGGGGAGGAAGAGGGCTTGGCGGCTGGCTTCGCGGGACTTCGGGGTGCCCACGTCGCGGTTGGTCTGGACGATGAGGCGTTTGATCTCGCGTTCGAGACGCCAATCTTGAAGGGCTTTGGGCAGGTCGCGCGTGGCGAGGAGCAGGCGGTCGCGGGCCTGTTCGGTTGCGAATGGCAGGTAAACGGCCGCTTGCTTCTCAAGCTCGGCGATCGTGCGCGGCGGGTTGACATCAACAGATTGGGCGAAAGAACGCTGGGCACGTTCGAGCAGAATGGCCTTCGCCTCGCTGGGGACGTTCGGGTCGCTGGCGGCAGACTTGGCGGCGCGAAGCTCCGCGAACGGGCTGAGATGCTCCGCAGCGGCGATCGTCGCGGCGTGGAGCTTCCACGCGGGGAGCGCCAACGCGAAGGCGAGGCACAGCCCTGTGACCATCGCGATGAGCCCCGCGGAGATGGTCAACGCACGCGGTGTGCGGCTGGGTGGAGGCGAAGGCTCGTCGGTGGTGGAAGGTGCTGCGCGGGTGGGTGTAAAAGGAAGACCTGCGGCGGCGGATGCGCCGGTGAGGGCGAGCACGAAGACGGCGCTTTGGAACCATGAGGCCGAGACTTCGATCTGGGAATGCACCGCGCACGCGGCGGCGGCGATGGCGAGCGATCGAAGGCTCCAGGCGATGCTCGAAGATATCTGCACGCAGGCGTACGCGACGACGCACCAGGTCAGCATCCCCCCCACCATCACCGCGGCGGTCGTGGGGACCAAGGCCTGAGATTCGAGCGCCATCGAGGCGAGAACCACCGTGCAGCCTGTCAGGATCGTGACGCGTGACTCAAGACGCAGCGATTCGCTGCTGGGGCTTTCGATTGATTGTTGCGGGTTTGAGTTCTCGGAGATCGGTGTCGAGCTCAACGCTCGCCCGGTGAGAGAGAGCCAGCAGAGCCACGCGATGCTCAGCACGACGCCCGGCAGCCCCAGGCAGCAGATCCAATCGAAGAAGATCGAGTGGGGTGAAGCGACTTCTTCGGGGCTGAGGGGGTTTTTGAGGATGGTGTAGAGGTCTTTGTAGCCGTCGGGCCCGACGCCGAGGAAGGGGTGGGAGGTGAAGATGCGTGCGGAGGCTTCGATGTAGAAGGCGCGGAAGAGGAGGGAGAGTTCGGAGAGGCGCTCGCCGATGAAGCCGCGGAGGGCGATGAGCGCGAGGACGAGCGCGATGGTGGCGGGGATGATGGCTGGGGTGCAGCGGTTGAGGGCGGGTTTGCTGCGGAGCAATCGCGGGAGGAGGAAAAGGCTGAGGGCGAAGAGGAGGGTGGCGAAGCCGCCCTTGCCGCCGGCGAGGGCGACGCCCAGGATGCCGAGGAGGGTGGTGAGGGCGAAGAGCGCGACGAAGAACACGTCGGCGGTCGTGCGATCGCTGACGAGTTTGTCGCGGCGGCGCTCAACGGCGGCGAGGAACTGCCCTAACGAGAGCGCGGTGAGGATCACGCACATGGTGGCGAAGACGTTGGAGAGCCCGAACCAAGCGGAGGCCTCGGGCTGCGAAAGTCGGCGGATGTAGCTCTTCGCGGATGACGATTCGCTCGTCCAACCCTGCGCGGCGAGGAAGGCGTCTTTGTTGGCTTCAAAGGCGCGGACGAGGGCGGGGTGATCCACGAAGACCTGCACGGCACCTTTGAAGACCATCAGCGAGCAAACGCCCACGATTGAGGCGATCAGGGCGGTGCGGACGGCGCGGTGGTGCGCGGTGAAGAAGAGGGCCAGCGCGAGGGTGAAGGCGCTGGCCCATGATGCGCCGACGCGGGCCTGCTGAAGATCCGCGGAGCTTGAGAGCGTGGCGTAATAGGCGATGGTCAGGAGAGCGCACAGCCAGGCATAGACGGAGAGCGACGGGACAAACGCGGCGCGGAGACGTGAGCGGGCGTGCGTGCTCAGCGGCTTCGCGAGGATGAGCATGAGCCCCGAGGCGAAGATGCTCAGCGCGTCAAGGGCGAGGGAGAGCGCGGGGGTGATGCCGACGACTGGGGCGTATTCGATGGCGGGGTCGGCGTCCCACCCCGGGATCAGCGACTGAGCGGAGATCGCTCGGAGCAGGAGCGGCGCGAGCGCCAGCGAGCAGAGGGCGCTGAGCACCAGCCCGCGACGCTCGGCGGGGTTCGTGTCGCGATCGAAGTCATCGGGCGTGGATGCGTCGGCGGTCAGGGGCGGACTCCGGAAGAGAATGAGCGACGGTCAAGGTTTGCTGGCGCGGGTGCGGTGCTCGTAGATCGCGACGATCATCAGGACCAGGAGGGTTTGAGCGCCGACGATGGCGGCTTGCCAGGGTGTCAGCGAGCCGAGCGAGATTGCACCCAGGGCGGTGATGGCGGTGAGCCCGTGAATGACGATCACCGCAGCGCGGCGGGAGAGGCCTCGGTCCACCAGACGGTGCGAGAGGTGCTGCAGATCGCCAACAAACGGTGATCGGCGTTGCGACAGGCGGAGGAAGACCACGGAGAGGAAGTCGTAGATCGGTACCGCAAGGACGATCAATGGCATGAGGAGGGCGTACCAGCCGCCGGCGAGGTTGGGGGAGAGGTAGGTGGCGCGGACGGTGAGGAAGGCGAGGGCGAAGCCCAGGGTGAGCGAGCCGCTATCGCCCATGAAGATGGTGGCGCGAGGGATGGGGAAGTTGAAGGTGAGAAAGCCCAACGAAGCGCCGACGACCAGGGCGAGGAGTGCGCCGACGAACCAGTTTTCGTGGATCATGGCGCCGGCGAAGAAGCACGAGGCGGCGATGGCGGCGACCCCGGCGGTGAGGCCGTCCATGTTGTCCATGAAGTTCATGGCGTTGGTGACGACGATGAACCAGAGGACGGTGAGGGCGACGGAGAGTGCGTAGCCCAGCGGCGAAGGGAGGGCGGAATCGAGTAGCGTGAGCAGGCGCGACTGCGTGGTGAAGACAACGATGCAGGCGAGGGCGAGCATGACCAGGAGTTTGAAGATCGGCCCGAGGGGCTTGCGGTCGTCGATGAGCCCGACGAGGTGGAGGATGAAGAGGCAGGCGAGGAACCACGCCGCGACGTAGGTGGTATCACGGAGGCCCTGCAGGTGGGGCGTGATGGCGGGGAGGAGGGTTGAGGCGCGGTCGGCGAGCGACGGGGTGTTGACGAGGATGATGCCCAGCAGCAGGGGCAGGGCGATGGTCCAGAAGATCGCGATGCCGCCGGTGTTGGGGACTTTGCGGATCTCGGCTTTGGTTTGACCTTGCACGCCGGGGCCGTCGAGGGCGTTGAGGCGGTGCCCGAGGGCGCGGGCGAGGAAGGTGAGCAGGATCGCCAGGAGCGTGGAGGCGGGGATGAGGATGAGGCACGCGCCGAGCATGGCACGAGTGTACCGGCGCGGGGCGGATCACGTGGAGGCGTGGGTTGGAGGAAGAACGATCAGCCGGCTTTCTTTTTGCCGGTGCCTTCGTTGGGCGATTCGCTCGGGGTGGAGGCGTTTCGGTCGGGGACCTTGATGTTGGTCCCGCAGTTTTTGCAGCGAACGAGCTTGCCACGCGCGGCGGTTGGGACCGCGAGGACCTTTCGGCAGGTGAGATTCGGGCACATGATGCGGACGGTGTCTGCGGCCATGCGGGGGAACCTCGGAGGACGTCGGACGGAGCGGTATCGAGGTGGTTTCGACGCGAAAACGAAGCCGCGTCCGGGGAAGTTCATCGGCCTGCGTGAAGGCGGGCTTGATCGTCCTTGAGGTTTGAAGCGTGAAGCGATGAGCGGAGCGTGAGTTCTCGGGCGTTGGGCATTCGGCGGCGTATCCTCGGGAGGGAGAGTCGGCCGGGACGTGTTTGGTCTTTGGTGAAGCGGACCACGCGGGACTGCGGGCGAGAACGGGTTTGAGCAAGGCGGACGAACATGAGCACGACGACCAGCACAAGCGGACCGACCAGCGCCCAGATGCCGATCACCGGCACGTCCCCCCGGGCGTTCCTGCAAGGGCGTGCGACGATCGTCGTGGGGCTGCAATGGGGCGATGAGGGGAAGGGCAAGATCGTGCATTACCTCACCCCGCTGCACGACGCGGTGGTGCGGTACAACGGCGGCGCGAACGCGGGTCACTCGGTGGTGGTCGGGGGTGAGCGGTTCGCGCTGCACCTGATCCCCTCGGGGATCCTGCACAAGGGCAAGCGGGCGATCATCGGCAACGGTGTGGTGGTTGATCCGGCCTGGCTGATCGGTGAGATCGACAAGCTCACCGCACGCGGGGTGGATATGTCCAACCTGCGGATCTCCTCGCGGGCGCACGTGGTCATGCCCTGGCACAAGGACGAGGATGATCTGCGCGAGCGGTTGCTGCGCGTCGAGTCGGCGGTGGTGACGGGCGACGGCAAGGGCGGTGAGCCGATCGGTACGACCAAACGCGGGATCGGTCCTTGTTATGCCGACAAGCACCAACGCGCCACGGCGGTGCGGATGGGCGACCTGCTCGACGAGGCGTCGCTGAAGTCGAAGGTGCGGATGATCGCGAAGATCAAAACCGCCACGCTCGGGGCGCTGTTCGATGCGCTGCCGATGAGCGAGAGGCCCGAGACTCGACCAGCGTACGAAGCGGACGTTGTGATGAAGTCGTGCGCGGAATGGGCGAAGCGTCTTGGGGGGATGGTCGGGGATACGTCGGTGGAGCTACTGCGGATGGTGGAGGAGGGCAAATCGATTCTGCTGGAGGGCGCGAACGCGACGCTGCTGGATGTCGATCACGGGACGTACCCGTTCGTGACCAGCTCGTCGACGGTGGCGCTGGGGGCGCCGACGGGGGCGGGAATTCCCATGCAGAGCGTCGGACGCGTGCTGGGGATCATGAAGGCGTACTCGACGCGCGTGGGAGGCGGGCCGATGGCCACGGAGTTGATCGCAACCGAGGCGGACCGGGCGCTGGCGCACCACATCCGCGAGCGTGGGCGTGAATATGGAACGACGACGGGACGCCCGAGGCGCGTGGGCTGGCTTGATCTGCCGGCGGTGCGGTACGCGGTTCGGCTCAACGGCGTGACGGAAGTGGCGGTGATGCTGCTGGACGTGCTGGAGGGGATGTCGCAGATCAAGGTGTGCACGGGGTACACGGTGAACGGCAAGCCGGCGGAGTTTGAGCCCGACGCGGGGTGGATGAGCAGGGCGACGCCGATCTTTGAGACGCTGGAAGGTTTCAGCGGCGAAGTGAGCGCCGCGCGCACTTTGAACGAACTTCCGAAGGAGGCTCGGGCGTACATTTCGCTCATCGAACGGCACGTGGGGGCGAAGGTGGCGATCGTGTCGGTCGGGCCTGACAAGGACCAGACCATCCGCGTCGATGGTTGAGTTTGTCGGTGCGTTGACTGGTCAAGCGGGCTGGATTGCGTGGGCGACCTCTGACGGAAGGACTTCGGCGTGACGGCGGTTGGGACACATCCCGGGTTGGCTGCGTTGAGCGAGGCTGGAGAGGCGGCGCTGCGTGCGATCATGGCGCGGAACCCGAAGGCCAAGCCGCGGGAGGTGCTGCCGGACGTTTCGCCGGAGCGGATTCCCAGGCACGTTGCGATCATCATGGACGGGAACGGGCGGTGGGCGAAGTCGCGTGGTCAGGCGCGGATGATGGGGCACCGCGCGGGGGCGAAGTCGGTCCGCGCGGTGATGGAGACCGCGGGCGATCTGGGGATCGAGGTGGTGACGCTCTACTCGTTCTCGATGGACAACTGGAAGCGCCCGGAGGAAGAGGTTCGGGCCCTGATGGAGTTGTACCTGGAGTACATGGCGGTCGAACGTCAGACGCTGCTTGAGAACAAGGTGCGGTTCCGGCAGATCGGTCGGCGAGCGGGCCTGCCCGAGATCATCCAGCGCGGGGTGGAGATACTCGAAGCCGA
>JAVTWO010000163.1:19909-33694 GCA_032229765.1 Phycisphaerales bacterium
CCGAGACCGCGGACAACACGCGCGGGACGCTCTGCCTGGCGGTGAACTACGGCAGCCGGGCGGAGATCGTCGACGCGGCGAAGGACCTGGCACTCCGCGTGAAGCGCGGCGAGATCGATATCGAGCAGATCGACGAAAGCACCTTCGCGCAGGGGCTCTATGCACCGGACCTGCCCGACCCGGACCTGCTCATCCGCACCGCGGGGGAGATGCGGATCAGCAACTACCTGCTATGGCAGATCTCGTACAGCGAGCTGCACGTGACGCAGACGCTCTGGCCTGACTTCGGACGCGAGCAGTTCCTGGACGCCATCCGCGAGTACGCGCGACGGTCGCGGCGCTTCGGCGGGCTGAGCGACACCCCGACCGCGCGCTGAGATTCCCGGCTATGCTGGGCGTTCATGGCTCGACGACTCATCTTCGGACCCGTGCTCATCGCCCTGCTCATCGGGCTGATGTGGCTTGACGAACGCCTCGCGGGCACGCCCGTCGGTGCGTGGGGTTTTCTGGTTTCCGACAGCACCAACAAGCTCCTCCCCGGGCTGGTTCTTCTCGTGCTGGGGCTGTTCGCCTGCGCCCGCGGCGGGTACGAACTCGCTCGACTCTTCCGCGCGATGAACATCGAGGCTTCGAGCAAGAGCCTTTCGATTTCCGCGGCCGCGGGGGTTCTGGCGGGGAGCCTGACCATCGGACGCGAACTGCCCGGGTTCGTCGGGCCGCACGCGGGGGCGATCCTCTCCACCAGCGCCATCCTGGCGGTTTTTCTCTCGATGCTCGCGTACATCCGGCATAAGGACCCGAAAGGGGCCGCGACGGCCGTGGCGGCGGCGGGGTTCGCGCTGCTGTACATCGGGCTAACGCTGGCGTTTCTGATCGCCATTCGGCGCGAGTTCTCCGTCTGGGCGATGGTCGCGGTCATCTTCACCGTCAAGGCCTGCGACAGCGGCGCGTACTTCACGGGCACCGCCATAGGCAAGCACAAGCTCATCCCCTGGATCAGTCCCGGCAAGACCTGGGAAGGCCTCATCGGCGGACTCATCACCAGCGCCCTGTTCGGCGTCGGTTTTGTCATGCTCGCGGGACAGAGCGGGGCGTATGCCCCAGCGAACCTCACCTGGATCGACGGCGTGATCCTTGGGACCATCCTCGGGCTGGTCGGGCAGGCGGGGGATCTCTCCGCATCGGTGATCAAGCGCGACGCGGGGGTGAAGGACGCGGGGCGGATTCTGCCCGGCTTCGGTGGGCTGATCGACATGCTCGATTCACTGCTGATCGCCGCCCCGGTGGCGTACTGGTATCTGGAACTGCGGTACGTCGCTCAAACGGCGAGTTGAACGATCTTTGGTTTCGGACGCGCATCGGGCCTTCTGGTGGTCTAGACTTCCAGCGATGGGGGTTTTTGGAGCCTTGCATGTCGGAGACGGCCAATCTCCTGCGTTTATTCCGTGTTGACCAACAGATCCGCGGTCTGCGCTCACGCCTGACAGCCGCCGAGCGCTTCCTGACCGAGCAGACCCGGCAGGGGGAAGATCTCTCCTCGCGGCAGGCCACGAGCGCGGCGCAGCTCAAGCAGCTCAAGGCCGCGGGCGCGAACCACGAAGGCGAGTGCGTGCGGATCGAGACGCGGATGGCCGCCCTGCGTGAGCAGATGAACGGCGCGCGGACGAACAAGGAATACTCCGCGTTCTTGAGCGAGCTCAACGCCCTGAAGACGCAGAAGGAAGCCTCCGAGAAGCTCCAGCTCGAGGCGATGGAAAAGGTCGAGCAGCTTCAGAAGACGCTGACGGAGATCGAGGCGTCGCTGGCGGAGCGCAAGACGATCATCGCGAAGGCGAAGTCCGACCGCGACTCGAAAGAGGCGGAGATCAAGGACCGCCTGACGGAACTGACCAGCCAACGCGAGACGGTGAAGAAGGAAGTCGACGCGGGGCACGCTCGCCAGCTCGAAGACCTGATGAATCGGTTGGGTGAAGAGGCGATGAGCCATGTCGAGGAGATCGATCGGCGCAACCACGAGTGGTCGTGCGGGTCGTGCCGGATGGCCGTGCCGCCGCAGACGCTGAGCCTGATCGCTCGGGGCGTGCTGGTGAACTGCCCGTCGTGCGGGTGCTTCCTGTATACCGAGCTGGACGTGGTGAGCAAGAAACTGCCCAAGCCCAAGAAGGGCGAGACGCTCGAAGCGTGAGCGAAGATCTTCGCTGACGATCGCTGGACACACTCTGAAACCAAGCAAACGACACGGCCCCGAGCAACTGCCCGGGGCCGTGGTGTTCTTTTTTGCTTGATCGCTCGCGTGCGTCTGCGAGGTCGTTACGTGGGGAGGGACATCCCGGTGCAGGTGGGGATCAGCACGCGCTCGATGACCGGCTCGCCCTTGTCATCGTTGCCAAAGATCTTGTTCAGCGCCGCGGTGATCTGGCGGTTGAGGGTCTGGCGATCGGGCTCTTTCAGGTGCACGTGCTGCGCACGCCCGAAGATCTGCGAGATCTCCTGCTTCACCTCGGCGTTGCGCTGCTTGAGCTTGTTCTCAACCGCCTCGGCGTTGCGCTGCTTGACCTGCACGACGATCTCCGCGGACCAGCGCCAGACCGAGCCGGTCATGGTGTTCTGAAACGAGAGATCCTTCGGGGTGATGATGGTGATCTCTTTGATCACGTCGGCGTCGTCTTTCTTGATGCTGTGGGTGTCCACTTGCGCGTGGGACTTTTTGGGTCCCATCGCAGAGAACGCGACAAAGGTGATCACCGCCTGGGCCACGACAATGGCGCCGACGGTGCCCATGAGCTTCATCGAGCCCTTCTTCTTCGGCGCTGCCTCGGCGGGAGCTTTCTCCGCGGGCTGTTTCTCGGCTTTCTTTTCGTCCTTCGCCATGGTGATCTCGCCTCGGATGCCCGTTCAGCGCGTCGCGAACTTTCGCGGGATGCGCGTGGGCCGAGAGGAGTATCGACAGACGAGGGTTCTTTGTTCGTGCCGTGACGACAGCGAGAACCAACGCGAATAGGCAGTGCCCGCGCAGGTGGAAGGCTTTGTCCGTGATGCACGTTATCGGGCGGATGTTCAGAGCGTCCGACCGGGGCGGGATCAACTCTCGATCAAATCCCGATCAACGGCCGATCAACGGCCGATCAGCGGCCGATCGCCAGCAACTGCTGAACGAGCTGGTCGGTGGTGGTGATGACGCGTGAGCTGGCAGAGTAACCCGTCGAGGCGAGGATCATGTTGATGAACTCCTGCGCCAGGTCGACGTTGGACTGTTCCAGTGCGCCGCCGACGATCTTGCCCGTGCCCGAGGTCGTCGGCGCGGTGATCACCGGGGTGCCCGAGTTCGGTCCCACGGCGAAGAGGTTGCTGCCCACATCGACCAGGCCTTCGGGATTGGAGAACTTTGCCAGCACGACCTGACCGACCTTACGGGTCTGCCCGTTGGAGAACGAGCCGGTGATGACGCCGTCGGATCCGACGGAGTAGCTGTTCAGCACACCGACGGGGGTGCCGTTCTGGAACTTTGCCGCGAGGGTTGAGTTCTTGTCCGACAGCGCGGTGACGAGTGCGGTGGGCGAGTTGAAGTTCAGATCGAACGTCAGCGGCGTGACAGCACCCGATCCCGTGCGGTCGACCGTCACCGACAACGGCTGTGGGTTGACCGCGCGTCCTGACGAATCAAAGTCCAGCGTGCCCGTACCCACGCGAAGGTCCACACCCGCCGCGTCGGCGGACTCGACGAAGTACCGCCAGGTGGTGCCGTTGCCACCGGTGCGGCTCTGTAGCGTCATCGCCAGATCCACGCGGACCTCAGAGCCCAGCGAGTCGTAAACAACAAAGGTGTGGCGGACGCTCTCGCCGTCGGCCGTCGCGACGTTCGTTGGCGTGAAGGGCGTTGACAGCACCGCGCCCGCGGCGGAGACCTGGCGGATCGAGTTCTGATCGATCTTCAGCGCGTTGATGGTGCCGATGTTGCCAACGACCGTCACCACGCCGGCGGCGTCGATCGTCGCGCCGGGGGTGAAGCCGTCGGGGTTCGCGCCGGTGCTGGTGTCGATACCCAGCGCTTGGTTCATGAACGTGAGATAGTCGTTGACGGTGGTGGTCGCGGTGATGGTCAGCGAGGCGGTGGCGAGCTGCTTGCCGCCCTTTTCTGCACCATTGATCTGGATGGTTTGACCGGTGGCGAAAAGCGCCTGGTTACCGGCGATCGCGGGGTTGTCGATGTTGGTCAGCAGGGTAGCGCCGGTCGCGGGCGTTGCGGTCAGATCCAGAAGCGCAGGGAACGTGACGCGCGAGCCGCGGGTGGCGACGGTGCCGCCGGCGTTGAGGTTGCCGGTGAACTGCACGTCGGTGGTTGCTTCGGCGAGTCTCAACTGACCGACGGGGACGTTGAGATCGGTCAGCGTGCCGGTGACGATGTTGAAGTTCGCGTCCACGCCGTAGCCTTGGAGGCGTTCGCCGGTGACGTTGACGAGGTTGTTGGCGGAGTCCTGACGGAACGCGCCGGCGCGGGTGTAGAAGCGTTGCGTGCCGCGGTTGACGAGGAAGAAGCCTTCACCGTCGATGGCCAGGTCGCGTGAGTCGCCGGTTGGCGAGAGCGAGCCGGGATTGAAGTTGCGTTGCGTGCCGGCGATGGTGACGCCCAGACCGATCTGCGCGGGGTTGCTGCCGCCGCTGGTGTCAGAGGGCTCGGAACCCAGCGAGAGGTTGCGTGCGAACTGGCTGGCGAAGAGCATGCGGTTGCTCTTGTACGCGGTGGTGTTGACGTTGGCGATGTTGTTGCCGATGACATCGAGCGAGCGGGCGTTGCCGCTGAGACCGGTGAGGCCCGTGAACATCGCGGTGGTTGAAGCCATGGAAGCGTCTCCGTGTGATCGGCGTGAGTGACTGGTCAGTCGTCAGGCAAGGGAAGGGCCGCTTGTGAAACGTCGCGGCTAGGGGGAAACTGAACTCAAGAATCAACGAAACTCGGCAAGATCTTCCTGCGGGAACGTCAGACCTTCACCGTCTGGTCGATACCACTTCGCGAGGCGCGTGCCAGCTTTTCGAGCATGCGTGAGACCGAGGGATCCGAGGCCAACGTGCCGTGCGGCAGTTGCAGGACGGCGATCTGGGCCTCCTGTTCGGGTGATGGGACGGTGACCACACCATCGAAATGCGCGACTCTTGCGGGTGCCGCGTCAAACTTGCCGGTGATCGTGCGCGTCTGCACGTCCATCGTCAGCGTCTGCCCGTCGATCACCACCAGTGCGCTCGTCAAGCCCGCGGCCGCGGCTCGATCCGCCGCCTGCGCCAGCCGCTCCGTCTGCTCGGGGCTCAACTCGACCGAGGCGTTCTTGGCGATGCTCACGGGCAGGTCGCTTCGTACCAGGCCCTGCTTCGCCTGCTTGAGCAGCTTCTGAAAGTCCGCGCCCGGATTCGCGGGCACCGCACCCTGAACCGTCGGCAGGCCCTTGCCCGCTCGCGCCAGCGCCCCCAAACCCGACGCTCCAAGCTTCGCCAGCAACACCGCGGCAGGAATCATCTGCTCATCTCCGATCGTACATCACGCGAGTCAATCAACCACCACAACCGCTTCGTCTCGTCCCGGTCGTACCCAACTCGCGCTTCAACGCGGGCTGTCATTCGATGAGCCGCTTCCCACAGGCACTTCACCGATCGGCGTCGTCGCGGGTGTCGTCGGATTCGGCGTTGGCGATGGCGAAGCGCTGCCGCCGATGGCGCGGAGAAGCTGATCGAGCGTCGACCGCGCGATGTTGTTCCGGGTGATGATGTTGCTCGTATCGGTCGCCTGACCGCCCGGCGCGTTCGGAATCTCCGCGGCGGGCGTCGGCGGGTTCGGATTCGGATTCGGGTTGGGCTGAGTCAGATCGGGTACGAAGATCTCGTCGACCGACTTCATGGGCACACGCTGCCCGTTGGCAAGGTTCAGCACCACGCCGTCTTTCGTCTGGCTGATGGAGACCACCTGCCCCTCGGTTCGTGCGTTGGTCTCTGAAAGACCTGAAACGAACGCGCCGATCAGCCCGCCGGCGTTGCTGAGCTGATTCTGCGCAACGAGCGTGTCGAGTTTGCGTTCCAGGGCCAGGTTCGCCTCGATCGTGCGGATCGAAGACATCTGTTGCAGCAGCGCGTTCGAGTCGTTGGGCTTCAGCGGGTCCTGCCGCGTCAGCTCGGAGAACATGATCTTCAGGAACTGATCGCTGGTCAGCTCCGACATCCGGCTCGTGCTGCCGCTCTGACTTGCGCCGCTTGATGTGCCGTTGACAGGGTCCATGCCCGCTCATCCGCAAAGCCCGGGCCAACTCGTAAAGGCATTTTCAGCGTGTTGCTGCGCACCTGCTGCGCTCAAGCCGCAGCTTTGACGCGTAATGAACGATGTCGCCATCCCCCACACTTCCCCCACTCTTGCTCACCCAACGGTACTGAGCTTCGTCTGCACAACCTCGCCGCGGGCGTTGATCGTCAGCGACTCGTCAGCGTCAGCCTCGCGAACGTCCTCACGAATCGATTCGCGAGCACCGGCCTGCTTCGTCTGCCGCAGCGACTCTCGGCTTGCTGTGACTTTCAGCGTATCCGATCTGGGTGCTGATGCACTGAGCAGGGCCGTCTCAGCCGTGGACCGCAACGCCGCTGCATCACTCGCACGGCTCGTAGCGGTGAGCGTGGGGTCGATCGTCACCCGAGTTTCGCCCAGGTTGTAACCGCGTGAAACGAGGCTTGATTTCAGCTCGTTCATCGCCGACTGGATCGCCTGCGAAGCCTGCGCCGAGGCGGTATCGAACCGCACGTTCAGCGTGGTGGCGGCGAAGTCAATGTTGACACGCACCTGCCCAAGGCTCTCGGGCTGCAGCTTCATGACCATCGAGCCGACGCGTTGGCGCAGCGCAGTGGTGACGCCGCGGGTCAACTGCGACGCGACGGCGGCGTTCAACGCCCGATCAGTGTCGACCTCATCCGTTAGCGAGTTCGTTCCCAATCCCTGCTGAAGCAGCGACGATCCCTGTCCATCGCGCGAGCCTTGATCTGTCGCGGAACTGTTCGCGTTGCCGAGCGTTGTGGGCGACGCATTGATCGTCTGCGACTTCGCCAAACTGTCCGGCGTCGTGGCTTTCTTCGCTTCACCGCGTACTGAATCGCTGAGCGAGCCGATGGTCGATCCCGCCACGTTCAGCACGTTCAGTGCACCACCGCCGCTCGATGGTCCATGTGCTTTGCCTGCATCGCCCGCGCTCAGCTCTCGCGCCAGATCATCTCGGCGTTGCTCGTTCGCAACCTTGGCAGGTGTCTCGGCTTTGGGGTTTCGCACGATCTCTCGATCGTTGAACGAAGCGAGATCTGAGCCGACCGCCACATCACGCCGCGTTGCACGGTCCGAGGTGACGCTTTGTCGCGAATCAAAGAAACCGTCAAGATCTGCTGGTTTCTGCTTTGATTCGTTCTCTACCCCGAGCGATTCCTCGCCGCGACCCGCTCGTCCGGGCAACGTCACGCCGATCGCGTCAGTGCTGACACGCTCACGCGGCACGCCGTTGAGCGACGTTGGTCGGAGAATCTGACTCGCCAGCGATGGATCGATCGTCACCAGTAACTCGTTCAGCGAGTCGATCGTGAGCGGCTGCACCTTCAGCACCGCCAACCGACTCGTCCGCGAGACAATCTCCGCACGCTGATCGATCAGCTTTTCAACGCTCCCGCTCTCGTTTTCGAGTTGCGTTACAACGTTTGCACGCGCAGCATCGTTTGCCGCGACTTCCGAAACGTTCGCGGCTGTCCCTTCAACAACAACCGCACCGTCTTGATTTCGGAGTGCCGCACCCAAAGACGATGAATCGTCGTTCGCACGAACCTCTCCGCGAGCTTCTGCAGTCAACACGCCTTGATCAGCGGCCTTCACAGCCTTCAACGCCGAGCCATCAACCTCGAAGCCGCCATCAGCACTCCGCGTTGCTTGATTCGCGTACGAAGAAGAGCCGTTGATCAGACCCTTGTCACTCGAACCCGCCGCGTTCAGCACCTTTGCGAACCCGCCGAGGGATGTTGCCTCCTCACCGTCCGCATGGGTTGATTCGTTCACGCTTTCCAGTTCGTCAGCACGAATCTGCGTCTGTCCGTCCTGAACGATCACAGGCTTCGCGGCAATCTCTGCCGACAGCGCGTCGGCTTTGCCGGTGGCCGCACTCTCCTCTCTCATCTCGCGTTCGTTCGTGCCGTCGGCGAGTTGAGAAGAGTTTTCCGTATCTTTCGACTCAGCGCGTTCCGATGTCTTATCACTCCCTCGCTCATCCCGGTTCCGCACGGCTTGCGCTGAATCGCCAGTCTCTTCAACGTCGCTCCGCTCGTCGCTTCGACGAGCACGCTCCGAACGCGACTTGCGATTGACCGCCTTTTCCAGCTGTGCGCCGAACGAGTCATCATCGCCGCCGCCAACGTTTGGTTTCTCCAACCCGCGCTCTTTGGACTTCTCCGTCAGCACGCTCGATGCGCGTTTGCCGGCGAAGAACGCATCATCCGCCGCAACGCCGCTGAGCGGCTTCTTGCCCTTGCTCGGCGAAACGAGCTCCGGCTGTGACACGAACAGCGACTGAACACTCGGGGTTGCGGTGCGTGGTGTGATCATGGTGCCGAGGGCGGGGCAGGAGCGCCCGAGGCCGCGGCGTTCGTTTTCGCCTGCGTGATGCCCCGGGTCCGAAGCTGCTCAAGCAACTCCGCTGCCAACCGCTCGTCGGTCTTGATGAACTCGGTCATGATCTTCGCCCGCTTCGCTTCGTCCATCGCCGCGAGGTAATCCAACGCCTCCTCGCGTTTGTTGTCTGTCAGCATTGACTGCAAAACCTGCTTGGCGGCCGGTGCTTTCTGCGCTTCCAGCGCAGCGAGTGCCTGCTGAAACTGCTGATCCCGCGCCACCTTGTTGATCTCCGCCTCCTTCGCCTCAACGCGCTTCCGCGTCGCCTCGACGATCTCGCGGTCGCGCTGCACGTCCGCCTGCTGCTTCGCCAACGCTTGCTGCAACTGCTTGATCTCTTCACGCAGCCGCTGCAGGCTCGCCTGATTGGCTTCAAGGTTCTCGCGGTTCGCGTCGATCACCTCCGTTGCGGGGCGCGAAGGGCCCGTCCGCTTTGCCACGGCGTCGGCCTTCGCCTTCTCATCCGCCGCGGTCTTCTCCGCCTCCTCTTTCTTGAGCTTCTCTTCCGCGAGGGTCATCGACAGGATCTCGCGGATCCGCTGCACACGCTCGCCGTCGAGCCGATCGTTGCTCTTCAGCCACAGCAGCAGCCCCACGATCGCCAGCAGGTTCGTCAGCGCCAGGATCGAGATGATCGTCCAAAGTGTCTTCATGCCAGGCTCCCGCCGATCTCAGTTTCCGCCCGCTCGCCCCGCGACCGCATCAGCACCAGATCGTCCAGCTCCGCGGCTTCTTTCCGCTGCTGCTCAAGCTTCCACTGCTCGTACCGCTTGCGCTTGAGCGTCTCCACACCCTTCCTTGCAACTGCGGCCTTCAACAACGCCGCCCGCGCCGCGTCCACCTTGTGCTGCATTCCCGCCGCCTTGATCGCCACACGCTGCAGATCGATCATCGAGTGCAGCGAGCTGTGCGCCTGCTGCCGCACGGCCGCCACATCCACCAATCGCCCGCGCTCAGCACCCGACGCCGAACCGCTGAGCTGATCACGCAGCACGTCGCGCGACATCACCATCGACTTCTGCAACCGCAGCGCCTCGTCGAGCAGCGCCCGCCTCTCACGCTCGAGCACCGCCAGCGCACGCTGCGCCTCGCGCTCGGCCCTTTGCCTCGCCTCCAGCACCGCCTCAAGTTCAAAGTGAAAGACGCGCCCCATCGATCAACCCCTCCTCATCTGCAGCCGCTGCGCGATCTCCGTCGCCAGCCGCACCGCCAGATCGCGCGACTGCTGAAAAACCACCCGATCTCCCGAGCCCTGCCTGAGCAGTTCGTTGATCCGCGGCACGAACTCGATCGCCGCGTCCGTCTCCGCGTTGCTGCCGCGTGCGTACGCGCCGATCTGAATGAGGTCCTCGCTCTCGCGATACGCCGCGAGCATCTTCACCAGTGCACGCCGAGAAGCGATGTGCGCCGCGTCGCAGACCTCGTCCGCCACGCGGCTGATCGAATCGAGCACGTCGATCGCGGGGTAATGCCCCTTCTGCGCCAGCGAGCGTGACAGCATGATGTGCCCGTCGAGGATGCCGCGCGCCGCGTCGGCGATTGGCTCGGTCATGTCGTCGCCTTCCACCAGCACCGTGTACAGCCCCGTGACCGAGCCCGGCTCATGCCCCGGACGCTCCGAAACAAACTGACCGGCCCTCTCCAGCAGCCGGGCCATGCCCGAGAAGACACTGGGCGTGTACCCCTTGCTCGCCGGCGGCTCGCCGATGCTCAGCCCGATCTGCCGCTGCGCCTGCGCGTACCGCGTGACCGAGTCCATCATCAGCAGCACGTGCTGGCCCTGCTCACGAAAGTACTCCGCAACCGTGCTGGCCACCTGCGCCGCACGAATACGCATCAGCGGCGACTCGTCGCTCGTGCTGGCGATGACCACCGCGCGCTTACGTCCTTCTTCACCCAGTACGCCCTGCAAGAAGTCCTGCACCTCGCGACCACGCTCGCCGATGAGCGCCAGCACGACCACGTCCGCCGCGGTGTTCTTCGCGATGGTCCCCAGCAGCGTGCTCTTCCCCACGCCCGGGCCCGCGAAGATCCCCAGCCGCTGCCCGCGCCCAACCGTCGTCATCAGGTCCACCGCACGCACGCCCGTCGGCAGCGGGCTGTGGATCCGCAGCCGCTTCGTCGCCGGCACCGGCGGCGGGTCCACCGGTCGAGGCACCGTGTGCAGCAACGCCCCACCGCCGTCAATCGCCCGCCCCAGCCCATCAATCACCCGCCCCATCAGCGACCAGCCCACACCAACCGTCTGCGCCGCGTGCAGCCCCACCACCTCATCGCCAAGCCTGATCCCCGTCGTCTGCCCCAGCATCATCACGATCGTGTGCTGCCCACTGAACCCCACCACCTCGCCCGGCAGCGCTTCACTCACCGCGAACGAATCCGATTCCGTCGTGCTCCCACCCCTCGGCGCCCGCGCCGCCAGCCGCGGCAGCATCACCAGCGAACCCACCGGCAGCGGCAGATCCTGCACCAGAACCGTCAAACCCTTCAAAGACACCACGCGCCCAGTCACCTCGATGGGCTGCACGCTCTGCACAGTCTGGATGGCCGGGGCAAGCACCGACATCGTTCATTCGACCTCAACAACCACCTTCAACCACACACACACGCTCGGCACATCAAGCCCGCGCCTCACGCCCGAGCCTCGGGCAACAGCGCCTCGACGATCCGCGTGAGCTGCGTCTCGATCGTCGCGTCGATCATCCCCGCGCCTCCCAGCGTCGCGTTCCCGTCGCCCTCACTCACCCGCGCCGAGCACGACCCGCGCGACACGGTGGCATCCTCAACAATCTCCGTGTGCGTCGCCGAGCCGTACCGCTGCGCAAGCGCCGGCAGCGCCGCCTCCACCAGCGGGCGATCCAGCGGGTGCACCGCGATCTTCAACCGCGAGGGCCTCATCACCATCCCCAAGACCGCTTCGAGCTGATCGACGACGATCGACGGATCAAGCTCCACCTGCCGCTTGATCACCCGACCGGCGATGATGCACGCCAGCCGCAGCACGTCCTTCCGCGCATCGTCGATGAGTTCCTCACGCCGCGAAACAAAGTCCTGCAGCGTCGCCAGCCACGCCCCTTCGAGCTGCTGCAGCGACTCACGCCGCTCGTTCAGCGCCGCCTCTCGACCCGCCGCCGCCCCCTGCTCGTGCCCGCGCGCAAGCCCCTCAGCCAGCCCCTCCGCACGCCCCTCGCTCGCGGCATTTTGCATCAGCCGCTGCCGCTCGATCTTCCCCTGCTCGACGATCCGCGCCGCCTCCTCCCGCGCACGCGAAAGGATCGTCTCACCCTGCTTGCGAAGATCGCCCAGGTCCAGCACGATCGCGTCGCGCGTCACCAAACCCGAACTGGCCTGCTTGATCACCGCCATATCGCCTCGTCAACCTCCGTTCACACCAGCAGATCGCTATCACCACCGCGCCCGGAAATGATGATGTCGCCCGAATCCTCCAGCCGACGCACGATGTCCACGATCCGCTGCTGCGCCGCCTCCACATCGCTCACCCGCACCGGGCCCATGAACTGCATGTCTTCCTTGATCAGCTGCGCCGCACGCTCCGACATGTTCCGGAAGATCTTTTCCTTCAGCTCCTCGCTGGCGGTCTTCAGCGCCAGCGTCAGCTCGTCGTTGTCGATCTCCTTCATGATGGTCTGGATGCCCTTGTCGTCGACCATCTTGATGTCCTCGAAGACGAACATCAGCCGCCGGATCTGCTCCACAAGGTCCGGGTCCTCCGACTCCAAACCCTCCATGATCGACTTCTCCGTCGACCGGTCCGCCAGGTTCAGTATCTCCGCAACCGTCGGCACGCCCCCCGCCTTCTCCATGCTCTGCATCAGCATGCTGCTCAGTCGGCTCTCCAAACCCCGCTCAACCTCCTTGATCACCTCGGGGTTCGTCTGCTCCATGTTCGCAACACGCTTGATCACCTCGATCTGCTTCTGACCCGGCAGCCCGCCCAGAATCTCCGCCGCCTTATGGTGCGGCAGGTGACACACAATCAGCGCGATCGTCTGCGGGTGCTCGTCCTGAATGAACGTCAGCAGGTTCTCGCTCTCCGCCTTCTGCAAAAACGCAAACGGCGTCTTCTGCACCTGCGTCTGAATCTGCTGCAACACCCGCTCCGCCTGCTTCGGATCAAGGCTCTGCTTCAGCAGCACCTTCGCATACTCAAGCCCGCCCTCGTTGGCGAACTGGTTCGCCATCGACAGCCCGTAAAACTCCTCGATCACCGCGTTCCGCAGCGGGTCAGGCACACGCCCAAGCCCCGCAAGCTCACGCGTCACCTCCTCCACAGCCTGCGGCGTCATCTGCTTCAGCAACTCACCCGCCGCCGTCGGTTCCAGCGAGAGCAAAATAATCGCCGCCTTCGTCAAAGGCTCGAGCTTCGACGCATCGTCCGGCAACTTTTCCCCCGGCTTCCTGGGCATCGCTGCTTCCCTTCCAATCCGTCACTCCGCCACAAACGAAACCGCTCACTCCTCCGTCGCCACCCACCGATTCAACAGCGCCGCCGCGTCGCTCGGGCTCTTCTTCACCATGTCCTGCACCTGCTCGAGCATCTTCTTGTACTTCAACTCTTCGTCATCAAGCTCGATGCCCACCATCGCCGCCGCACCCTCGTCCGCCTCTCCCACCAGATCACTCTGCGACTCCAGCGCCGGCGGCAAGCCCACAACCTCCTGCGCCGTAGGCAGCTCGATCGGCTTGGCGCTGCGTTTCACCAGCATCAGCATCATCCCCATCGCCGCCAGCGCCACCGCACCGAGCGCCACCGTCCGGATCGTCGAGCCGCTCAGCAGTTCCGCGACGATCCCACCACCGACCGCGCTGCCGCCGCCACCACCGACAATCCCCGCCATCGCGCCCGTCGCGGTGATGGCGATGTTCATCGGCACCGGGATCAACGACACCGTGAGCATCCGCTGCTGCGTGTTCGCCTGCGCACCAGACTCAACCGCTGTCGTCGCGATCAACGCCTGCAGGTCGCGCTCAAGCCGCTCCTTTTCCGCCGTGAACCGCGCTTCAATCTCCGCCTGCGTCGGCTCCGCATCACTCCCCGCACCGCCCCCGCCCCCCCCACCACCACCGCCACCTCCACCCGCACCACCACCCCC
>JAVTWO010000164.1:66-5228 GCA_032229765.1 Phycisphaerales bacterium
GCACACGCGAACACGCACGGTGATGCAACGCAAGCCCACGCGCCCACACGGCATCACGGCCGCGCTGCCCCCCCCCCCCCCACCCCCCCGTCCCCAGACATTGGCTGGGGTCTTCGTCTGTTCACACTCCGCATCAACGCGACGCGGAGTATGAATGAAGGAATGAGAGCGGCCGAGGCGAAGCGAAGTTGAGCGAACGTTGTTTTTGTTCGGCGTGGGATGAAAGAAACTTCACTTTGAGGGTGAAGAAATATGTCATTGTGGAAAAGTTGGGGGTTACGCCAACCACGGAGTACGCCCCGGGCAGCTTGAGTGCTTCAGGCTGGTGCCTCAAACCCCGGCTTTTGGCCGCGAACCGCGTTACGCTACCGGTCGAACTGGAGCCCCCATGCCCGACCGCCGCGTCAATATTGCCGATCTCGTCGCCAACTTCCGTACCCACATCAAGGCGTACAAGTCGAAGGACACGAAGGAAGCCGAGATCCGTCAGCAGTTCATCGACCCGTTTTGGCGTGCGCTCGGCTGGGATGTTGGCGACACCCGAGGTGTCGGGCCCACCGAGGCCGAGGTCATCATCGAGAAAAACGTCGAAACGGTGGACTCGGGCGGGCTGCGTTCGCGTCGTCCCGATTACCTGTTCCGCCTCGGGGGCTTTGCCCGCTTCATCGTCGAAGCTAAAAAACCCGCCATCGATATCGACGAGGACAAGGACGCCATTTTTCAGGCCAAGCAGTACGCCTGGAACAGCACCATCCCCTTCGCCATACTCACCGACTTTGAGCAGTTTCGGCTCTATGACACAACGCTGAAGCCGATCTTCAACGATCCTCGGCGTGGTCTTGTGCGGGAGTTCGCGCTCGATTACGACAAGTACGAATCTCAATGGGACGCCATCACCGCCGCGTTCGGACGTGAAGCGGTGGAAAGCGGCTCGCTCGAACGCCTGCTCGCATCCATCAAGAAGATCAAGGCCGGAAAGCGGCTCCGCACCGTTGACCGGATGCTCATCGACCTGAAAGGCGGTGAGCCGGTCGATCAGGTCTTTCTTGCGTATCTCGACACCCACCGGCGACACTTCGCCGCTGCCCTCTATCGCGACAACAAGGCGGCGTTCCCCGAGGCCGACACGCTCCACGGCGCGGCCAAACTCACCGAGGCCGTCCAGCGCATCATGGACCGCCTCGTCTTCATGCGGGTGATCGAAGACCGCGGCATCGTACCGTTCGGTTCATTACGTGAGATGCTCGATCGCATCGGAACCGAAGGCGGTGAAGAAGGGGGGTTCTACACCGCCCTCTGCGCGACATTCCGCGATTACGACGCGAAGTACAACGGCTATCTGTACAAGCCGCATTTCTCAGAAGAGCTGACGGTCGATGGCAACGTGCTGGCCGACTTCACACGGACGTTGTACCCGCCCGATGGTCCGTGGGATTTCGCGGCCATCGGCGACGACATCCTCGGCACCGTGTACGAGCGGTTTCTCGGCAACACGATTGTCGTGAAGGGCAAGCAAGCGACCGTTGAAGAAAAGTTGGAAGTGCGCCACGCGGGGGGTGTGTACTACACGCCGCGCTTTGTGGTGGATTCGATCATCCGCCGCGTGGTCGGGCCAAAGCTCCAAGGCAAGACACCCGCCGAAGTGTTGAGCGTCAAGATTCTGGACCCGGCCTGTGGCTCGGGCTCCTTCCTCGTCGCGGCGTTGCAATACCTCTTTGACGACTGCCTCACCAAGATCACCAAGGACCCATCGCTCGCCAAGGCGCACATTCCCGCCCTCGCCGAGACAATCACGGGCAAAGGGCGGAAGAAGAAAGCGGAGATTGCGTTTCAGGACAAGGACGGGCGTTGGTACCTCGCCCCGGACTTCCGCGCCGCGCTGCTGACCCACTGCATCCACGGCGTGGACATCGACCAACAGGCCGTGGAGGTCACGGTCATGTCGCTGTACCTCAAGATGTTGGAGTCCAAACTCCCCGAGAACTGGGCGACGCTCTGGGTTGAGAAGCAGTTGCTGCCCACCTTGGACAACAACATTCTTTGCGGCAACTCGCTCATCGATCACGAGGGATACGACGCCTTTGCATCCTTCAAACGACGCGGCCTCTTCGGCGAGGACAAAGATACGGCTTTCCGTATCAATCGATTTGACTGGACCAGCCGTACGCGCGGGTTCGGACGGTTGCTCGATTCGGAGGCCAGGCGGGCGGGCGGGAAAGGGGGCGTGGGGTTCGATTGCATCATCGGCAACCCGCCGTACATCCGCGTGCAGGAACTGAACAAATGGGCGCCGGAAGAGTGCGAGTACTACAAGTGGAAGTACAGGAGCGCGGCGAAGGGCAACTACGACATCTACGTGGTCTTTACGGAGAGGGCTTTGCAGTTGCTCGCCCCCGACGGTTTACTCGGGTTCATCATGCCGCACAAGTTTTGGCAAGCGCAGTACGGCGCGGGACTGCGGAAACTGATTGCCGATGGGAAGCATTTGAAGGCGGTCGTGGATTTCGGCGATCAACAAGTCTTCAAGGGTGCGACGACCTACACGGCGATCCATGTGCTTTCTCGCGACGTGAGCAAGAACGGCGTGGACTACGCGAAGGTTGTGGAGTTGGACGACGGGCGCGGCCAGTGTGCGGAGCTTGACGCGGGCAAGAACGCGGTCGGCACGCAGCGGTTCTCAGCTCGCAAGCCCGAGGACGCGGGGCCTTGGGTATTCACGAACGCTTCGGACAGCAACTGGCTTGATGCCGTACGTGCGGACCATCCGACCTTGGGCGATGTTGTGGCCAGGATCGGACAGGGAATCGTGACCAGTGACGACGCAGTTTTTTTCTTGACCAAGAGCGGAAAGCAGTATCGGTGTGACGCGAATGAGCAGTTGTACGACCTCGAACGCGCGGTTGTGCATCCGCTACTCAAAGGCTCCATCCACATGAAGCGTTGGATGCCACTTGAACCCGATCGCGCCGTGTTGTTCCCTTACGAGGAGATCAATGGCGTCTGGCGCCTCATCCCCGCCGCCAAATTTATGAGCGAATATCCCAAAGCGTGGGCATATCTGAACGAGCACAAAGAGCGTCTCGAAGCCCGCGAGTCTGGAAAGATGAAAGGGAAGCCAGGTTGGTACGGCTACGTTTATCCCAAGAACCTGGATGTTATGGCCCAGCCCAAGATTCTTGTGCCAGCGATTGCCACTCATGCCGAGTATTGCTTGGACCTTAAGGGCGAGTATCACTATGTGGGAAGCGGAGGCGGCGGTGGCGGTGGCCACGCCATCGTGACAGACAAAGTCGACTTGCTCTATCTCGGCGGTCTCTTGAACAGCACGCTGCTCGATGCCTTCCTCCAACGCGTTACCACGCCATTCCACAGCGGATGGTTTGCGTACAGCAAGGCCTATATCAAGCAGATCCCCATCAAGCTCCCAAAGACCGCCGCCGACAAGAAACTCGCCGAGCGGATCACCGAGTCCGTCCGCACCATCATGGACGCCAAGGCCGCCCTCCGCCAGCCCAAGCTCTCCGACCGCGAAATCAAGCAGCACGAAGCGACCATCGAAGCCCATGAAGAACGCATCAACAAGGCTGTCTTTGAGCTTTATCAAGTTGATGGTTTACCAGACGGGAACCGCTGATATACTCGTCGCCGTCAGGTCGTGTCCGCTCTGAATGTACAGAGGGTTACAGCACCCATTTCCAAGGATGGAATGACGATGCCAAACGGGAAGCAACATGCGTTGATCGGTGCGATTGCTGGGGCGATTCGCAGTTTCCATGACGAACCGAACCTTCGGGGGAGAGATCGTTGGTTTCATCTCGCCGGTAGTGTGTTGGGAGGCATTGCCGGATCAAAGATTCCGGATTGGCTTGAACCTGCCACACACCCCAATCATCGCCAAGCCGCGCACGGCGTACTGCCCAACCTGGCGTTGGCCAAGATGACAAAGCCAACGCGTCGGTACTTGCGGGTCAAGTCCAAGAGGTGGGCGAGGCAGGGGGAAGTGCCCGTCCAAGGCCAACTCGCGCGGTCCAATACTGACGGAATCTCCCGAGATTTTCGCTTTTTGATTTCCGGCTCAATCAGCGGGTTTGAAGCCGGTTACGCTTCTCATCTCGTCGCTGATGCGTTCACACCAAAGAGTCTCCCGCTCATCGGAAAGCTCTGATCCAAACCCGATTCAATCTGTGGTTGAACGCCAAAACACCATACCATCGACTCCATGAAGGCACGTAAAGCCCGAATCGCTCTTGTGTACGACTTTGACGGCACACTCGCCCCCGGCAATATGCAGGAGCAGAGTTTCCTGCCGGCTGTCGGGTCTGACGGTGCCAAGTTCTGGCCGGAAGCCAAGGCCAGGGCCGCGAAGCACGACATGGACGAGATTCTGGCGTATATGGAGCTGATGCTCGAACGCTCCGAGTCAACCGACCAGCCCATCAAACGCGAAACCTTCAAGGGCTACGGCAAGAAGATTCAGTTCTTCCCGGGCGTCGAAACGTGGTTTGACCGCATCAACGCCTACGCCAAAGGCGTTGGCGTCACCACGGCCCACTACATCATTTCATCCGGCAACCGCGAGACGATCGAAGGCACCAAGATCGCCAAACACTTTGAACACATTTTCGCCTCCGGTTTCCGCTACGACCAGAACGGGGTTGCCGTTTGGCCCGCATTGGCCGTCAACTACACGAACAAGGCGCAGTTTCTCTTCCGCATCAACAAGGGCATCGACAACGCCCACGATAACAGCACCATCAACAAGTACACCCCGGAAGAAGAACGACCGGTGCCGTTCAAGAACTTCATCTATATCGGTGACGGCGAAACCGACGTGCCCGCGATGAAGATGGTGACCTATCAGGGCGGCAAGTCGATTGTCGTTTACCAAAGCAATAAGCATGGCGGCAAAAAGAACGCGCACGACCTCGTCAAGCAGCACCGCGCCGACATCGCAGTCCCCGCCGACTACACGCCCGGGTCCGTGCTTGAGAATGCCGTGATGGCCGCGATCCAGCAAATCGCAGCCCGGCACACCTTCGAGCGCTGCGACACTTCGCCGCTCAAGGGCATCCGTCCGCCAAAATAGAACCCCTCTGCCCCACCCCCTCCCTCCCACCCCCCCGCAGGTGCAGGAGTGCTATGACAACTTCGCTTCCACGGGT
>JAVTWO010000165.1:0-33235 GCA_032229765.1 Phycisphaerales bacterium
CCCCCCCCCCCCCCCCCCCCCCCCCCCCCCCCCCCCCCCCCCCCCCCCCCAGCCCAGAGGGGGGGGAGTTGGCGCGATTCGCGAAGGGAGGCGGGGAGTGGATCAAGCCAGAGAAGAATGGAAAGAGGTTGGGGGGCGGGTTGACGTTGGTTGAACTGTGGTGATGGGAGTGCGATGAATGGGTACGGTCTTGATCACCGGTGCGTCGCGGGGGATTGGGTTGTCTTTGGCGGCGCTGGCCGCGGGGGAGTTTGGGTTGGAGGTGGTTGCGGGGGTTCGGTCGGTGGAGGCGGCGCGGCGGGTGTTGGGGGGTGTGGTTGGTTTGAGGCTCGTGGAGGTTGATGTGGCGGATGAGGGGTCGATTGCGCGGATGGTTCGGGAGGAGCTGCGCGGGGTGAAGCTCGATTATGTGATCAACAACGCGGGGGTTTCGTCGACGGCGAAGCGGATCGGGGAGCTGACGGTGGCGGAGATGCAGCGGGTGTTTGCGGTGAATGCGTTTGGGCCGATGGCGGTGACGCGGGCGGTCTTGGAGCATCTGCGCGGCGGCGAACGGAGGGTGGTGGTGCAGATCACCAGCCAGCTCGGGTCGATCGGGAACAACACGGGCGGGTCGTCGTACGCGTATCGCGGGAGCAAGGCAGCGCTGAACCAGATGAACCGCTCGCTGGCGAACGAACTCGCGGCGGAAGGGTTCACGTGTCTGGCGGTGCACCCGGGGTGGGTGAGGACGGATATGGGCGGGGCGGAGGCGCCGCTGTCGGCGGAGGAATCTGCGCGGGATGTGCTGAAGCTGATGATGAAGGCGACGCCGGCGATGAACGGGGCGTTTGTGAATCACTTCGGTGAGCGGATCGCGTGGTGAAGAGATCGGCAATGGGGAATCGGCAATCGGCAATGGTCGAGGCACGCGGGCGATGAGGGTTGGTGTTTTTCTTTCTGCGATTGCCTGTTCCCGATTCCCGATTGCCTGTTTTTGTGATCGGTTTGGCTCAGGGCTGCCAGGGTGGCAGTTGGCGGTTGTGATTTGGTGGTGTTGGCGGGTTGGTGGGGCGGGATTGGGGGTGTTGGGGATCGGTTCTTGGGCGCGCCGGTTGCGTAGTGAGGGGTGTTGATGGTGGTGGGTGGGGTTGTTTGAAGGGAGTGTGCGTGTATGCGGACTGAGAAGTTCACGACGGCGGCGCAGCAGGTATTGGCCGACGCTCAGGCTTTGGCGGTGGATCGGCGGCATGGGGAGATTGGGGCGTTGCACGTGCTGTCGGCGTTGCTGGCGGATCGCAACGGTGGGGCGTGGGCGGTGCTCAGCAAGGCGGGTGCGGACCCGGCGCGGGCTGCGGGGTTTGTGGAGGGTGAGTTGAAGCGCTTGCCGGTGGTGGAAGGTGGTGGGGGGCAGGGTGTGTCGCGCGTGCTGGCGGAGATTTTGTCGCGCGCGGAGATGGAGAGCAAGAAGCTCGGCGACGCGTACGTGTCGACCGAGCATGTGCTTTTGGCGATGCTCGATGTCGGTGGTGTTGGTTCGGTGAAGGAGCTGCTTGGGCTGGCGGGTGCGGAGCGGAAGCTCGTTGAGCGGGCGATCCGGCAGATCCGCGAGGCGAGCGGGGTGGAGAGTGTGCAGGATCAGAACGCGGAGGGGAACTATCAGAGCTTGAAGAAGTTCACGATCGATCTGACGGAAAAGGCGCAGGCGGGGAAGATCGATCCGGTGATCGGGCGTGATCAGGAGATTCGGCGGGTGATGCAGGTTTTGAGCCGACGGACGAAGAACAACCCGGTGCTGATTGGTGAGCCGGGGGTTGGGAAGACGGCGATCGCGGAGGGGCTGGCGCTGCGGATTGTCAACGGGGACTGCCCGGAGGCGATGCGTGGGCAGCGGTTGCTGGCGCTGGATGTTGGGCAGTTGCTCGCGGGCGCGAAGTATCGCGGCGAGTTTGAGGAGCGGCTGAAGGCGGTTCTGCGCGAGGTGCAGGCGAGCAAGGGGCAGGTGATTCTGTTCATCGACGAGCTGCACACGATTGTGGGTGCTGGGGCGGCGGAGGGCGCGGTGAGCGCGGGGAACTTGTTGAAGCCGGCGCTGGCGCGCGGGGAGCTGCGGTGTATTGGTGCGACGACGCTGGATGAGTATCGCAAGCACATCGAGAAGGACCCGGCGTTTGAGAGAAGGTTCCAGACGGTGTTTGTGGACCAGCCGAGCGTTGAGGAGACGGTGGCGATTCTGCGCGGGTTGAAGCCCAGGTACGAGGCGCACCACGGCGTGCGGATTTTGGATTCGGCGATTCTGGCGGCGGCGAACCTGAGCAACCGGTACATCACGGAGCGGTTTCTGCCCGACAAGGCGATTGACTTGGTGGATGAGGCGGCGAGCAGGCTGCGGATTGAGAACGACAGCATGCCGACGGAGCTGGATGAGCTTCGGCGGCGGATCATGCAGTTGGAGATTGAGCGGGAAGCGCTCCGACTGGAGGTTGGAGAAAGCAGCAAAGGGCAAAGCAGCAAAGCAGCACATGAAGGCGGGGGCGCGGCAGGTGGGGCGGGCGGTGTTCAGTCGCAGCTTGGGAAGGTTGAGCGGGAGCTTGGTGATTTGCAGGAGCAGAACCGGGCGCTGACGGCGCGGTGGGAGGCGGAGAAGGCGGATCTGGACGCGGTGAAGAGCGTGAAGGAGCAGATTGACGCGAAGCGCACGCAGCTTGAGCAGGCGCAGCGGCGTGGGGATCTGGAGACGGCGGCGCGGATTCAGTACGGGGAGATTCGGGAGCTGGAGCGGCGGCTGGCTGAGGCGGAAAAGGCGCTGGCGGCGCGGAATGCGCGCGGGGATGCGCTGGTGAAGGAAGAGGTGGATGCGGAGGCGATCGCGGAGGTGGTGGGGAGCTGGACGGGAATCCCGGTTTCGCGGCTGGTGGAGGGCGAGCGCGAGAAGCTGGTGCGGATGGAGCAGGAGCTGAACAAGCGGGTGGTGGGGCAGGATGAGGCGCTGAAGGCGGTGGCGAACGCGGTGCGGCGTGCGCGGAGCGGGCTGGGGGATCCGCAGAGGCCGATCGGGAGCTTCTTGTTTTTGGGGCCCACGGGTGTGGGGAAGACGGAGACGTGCCGGGCGCTGGCGGAGTTTTTGTTTGATACGCAGGAGGCGGTGGTGCGGATTGATATGAGCGAGTTCATGGAGAAGCACGCGGTGTCGCGGCTGATCGGTGCGCCTCCGGGGTATGTGGGGTATGAGGAGGGTGGGACGCTGACGGAGGCGGTGAGGAGAAGGCCTTATGCGGTGGTGCTGCTGGATGAGATCGAGAAAGCGCACCCGGACGTGTTCAACATCTTGCTGCAGGTGCTGGATGATGGGCGGCTGACGGACGGGCAGGGGCGGACGGTGGATTTCAAGAACGCCATCATCGTGATGACGAGCAACTTTGGCAGCGCGATGATCCAGGAGCTGGCGGGGAGCGGGGCGGAGGACTGGGAGATTGATGCGGCGGTGCGGGATTTGCTGAGGCGCGGGCCTATGGCGGCGGCGATGGACGAGATGGGGAAGGCGACGGGGATGCCGACGAAGGTGCGGGAGGCGATGCTGCGGGCGCAGCAGTCGATGATGAACCTCAATGGTGGGGGAGGTGGGACGTTCTTGCGGCCTGAGTTGCTCAATCGGATCGACGAGGTGGTGGTCTTCCACCAGTTGAAGAAGGAGCACCTGGCGTCGATCGTGGAGATTCAGTTGTCGCGACTGCGAGCGCGGATGAGCGAGCGCGGGATGAAGCTGGAGCTGACCGAGGCGGCGAAGGGGGTGATCGCCGAAGAAGGGTGGGACCCGGCGTTCGGGGCGCGGCCTCTGAAGCGGGTGATCCAGCAGCGGATCGAGAACGCGCTGGCGACGAAGATCTTGTCGGGTCAGTTTGGTAGCGGCGAGACGGTGGTTGTGGATGCGGAGGGGGATGGGCTGGTGTTTCGGGGGGAGGCGGGGAGGGGGGGAGGAAATAGCAAATAGCAAATGGGCAAATGGCAAATACGAGGGGGATTGACACAGAGGACGCAGAGGGCGCAGAGAAGAGAAGAAGAGGGGTTGCACGAAGGCGCGAAGGAAGACACGGGAATAGGGAGTAGGGAATAGGCAATGGCGGAAACATGCGGGGACGGGGGCGTGGGTGATGTACGTCGGCGCTTGAGGGGTTGTTTTCCTCTGCGATTGCCTGTTCGCGGATCCCGATTGCCTGGGCTGTGAACCGGGGAGGGCGGGGGTAAGAAGGGGGCGGGGATGGAATCGGGATATGGGCGAAGGGGCCTAAAGTGGGGTCTATGTCGACCTGGACGCGCAAGACGGACTATCCCATTCTGACTCGTCGCATTCCGTGCTGGCCCTTTGGGGATCCGAAGGGGCGGCGGACGATTTCGATTGATGACTACATGAAGCCGCCGGCGGAGATGGGTTGGGATACGCGTGCGGGGACGCTGGCGGGGTACGAGTCGCTGCGGAAGGCGATCACGACGTACTCGCCTGATGAGTTGGTGGAGGTGGTGAAGAAGGCGAACCTGCGCGGGCGCGGGGGTGCGGGGTTCCCGGCGGGGATGAAGTGGTCGTTCTTGCCCAAGCCTGATGCGAACGGCGATGGTGGGCAGCGGTATCTGGCGATCAACGCGGACGAGAGCGAGCCGGCGAGCTTCAAGGATCGGCTGCTGATGGACTTTGATCCGCACCTGGTGCTGGAGGGGATCGCGATTGCGTGCTATGCGTGCCGAATTCAGACGGCGTATTTCTATATCCGCGGCGAGTATCACCACCAGGCGAAGGTGATGGAGAACGCCATCCGCGAGGCGTACGCGCGGGGGATCTTCGGCAAGCAGGGATTGTTGCAGGGCGCGAAGACGAAGAACCGCGATCAGGCGTGGGCAGTGGACGTGCACCTGCACCGCGGGGCGGGGGCGTATATCTGTGGTGAAGAGACGGGGCTCTTGGAGAGCATTGAGGGGAAGCGTGGGTGGCCCAGGAATAAGCCGCCGTTCCCGGCGATCAAGGGGCTTTTTGGACGGCCGACGATTATCAATAACGTAGAGACGCTGGCGCACGTGCCGTCGGTTGTGGAGATGGGGCCTGAGTGGTTTGCGGGGCAGGGGTGCAACAGCAGTTTCCAGGGTGCGCCGCCGAGCTGGGGGACGAAGCTGATGGGGGTGAGCGGGCATGTGAATCGGCCCGGGGTGTTTGAGTGTGATTTGGGGATTCCGCTGCGGGTGTTGATCGAGGGGAAGGACTATTGCCAGGGGATGCGTGGCGGGAAGAAGTTCAAGGGCGCCATCGCGGGCGGGATCAGCATGGGGGTGCTGGGGCCTGACCAGATGGATGCGGAGATGGATTTCGACATCGGGCGGAAGTACAACGTGCTGGGGCTTGGGACGGCGTGCCCGACGGTCTTTGATGAGGACACGGACATGGTGGCGGTGGCGCGGAACATCGCGCGGTTCTACAAGCATGAGAGCTGTGGGCAGTGCACGCCGTGTAGGGAGGGGAGCGGGTGGTTGTACCAGTTGCTGTGCAAGATCGAGCGTGGCGATGCGAAGAGCAAGGATCTGGACCTGGCGCTCGAGGTTGCGACGAGCATGGGGACGATGCCCGGGACGACGATCTGCGGGTTGGCGGACGGGAACAACTGGGCGGTGCGGACGATTATGAATAAGTACCCGGCGGAGTTTGAAGCGCGGGTGAAGCGGACGTATGTGCAGGTTGGGGTGACGGTGGGGGTGGGGTGAAAAAGTGCTACATGGCACAGGGCCACATGGCACAGGGTACATGAAACGCAGCATGGCGCGTGGTTCTCGGTCGTTTGTTGGGGCAACCGGTTGAGGGGTTGTCGATAGGATTGGGGCATGAGCCGGGCTGTTTCGGGGATGAACGCGACGTTTTTTTATGTGGCCGCCCGGCCTGGGGGTGGGACGTCGCTTGGGTTTCGGGCGGCGAAGAGTCGGCCGGCGCTTGCGGAGCAGTTGCGGAAGGAGAAGCTGCTGCTGCGGAAGTCGTATGTGGTTCCTGGTGCGACGGCGCCGGACCGCGGGTTGGTGATGGGGGATCAGGCGGTTTTGAATGAGCAGTTGGGGCAGTTGTTGTCGCGGGGCGTGCCGCTGATTGAGGCGTTGGAGGTGGTGGCGCAGACGGTTGCGCCGGCGGCGCGGGGGCGGGTTGAGAAGATGCGGGAGATGGTGGCGGCGGGGTCGAGCTTTTCTGAAGCGGCGCACGCGGCGGGTGGTTTGGACGCGGTGACGGTGGCGATTTATCGTGCGGCGGAGCGGACGGGCGATTTGGCGGGTGCGTGCAAGCAGTTGAGCGTGACGGTTCGGCGGACGCTGGCGGTGGTTGGGCGGGCGACCACGCTGATGATTTATCCGGCGATTGTGCTGTTGATCGCGGGGTTGGTGGCGACGGTGATGCTCGTGTTCATTGTGCCGAAGTTGGGGGAGCAGCTTGAGAGTGCGGGGGAGAAGATCCCGTGGTACACCACGGCGATGGTGTGGACGGGGCGGACGCTGAGTGACAATCTGGTGATTGTGCTGCCGGTGTTTCTGGCGGTGGCGTTCGCGGCGTTTATGGCGCGGAAGCGGGTGCTGGCGTGGGTGATTGGAGTGACGCAGAAGCTGCCCTTGATGAGCGATCTGGTGATGGCGCAGGAGGCGGCGCGGTTTTTCGCGGTGATGGCGGCGATGACGCGGGCGGGTGTGCCGCTGGCGGATGGGCTGGCGACGGCGAACCAGGCGATCAGCCACAAGGTGCTGCGGTCGCAGATGGATCGGCTGCGGACGAAGCTGGTGGAGGGCGGGGTTTTGCGGGTGTTGATCGATCAGGTGGAAGCGCTGCCGCTGGCGACGCGGAAGCTGTTGATCGCGGCGGAGCGGTCGGGGGATTTGGAGTCGGCGTTCAACTCGCTGGCGGGGGATATGACGGACGAGGTGGAGCGGCGGTCGGCGCGGCTGCTGGCGGTTTTGCAGCCGGCGTTGATCGTGGTGATGTTTGTGGTGATCGGGTCGTTGTTGATGGCGATTCTGGTGCCGTTGCTCACGATGGGGTCGAATCTTGGGAAGTGAGTGATGGGTGCGGGGGATGAATCGGGTGTTGGTGGTTGGGTGGATGGGCGCTCGGTTCGCTAGGATTTGGGGTGAGTGCGCGGATTGAAGGGTTGTTGCTGAAGGCTCGGGCGTTGCCCGAGGTTCCCGGCGTGTACCTGATGAAGGATGCGGCGGGGGTGGTTGTGTATGTGGGCAAGGCGCGGGTGTTGCGGGATCGGGTTTCGTCGTACTTTGTGCCGTCGGCGGATTTGGGGTTCAAGAAGCAGCCGATGTTGGAGGTGGTGGAGGACTTTGAGGTGATTGAGTGCGAGGGGGAGTGGGAGGCGCTGCTGACGGAGAATCGGCTGATCAAGGACTTGAAGCCGCCGCCGCGGTTTAATGTGCGGTTGAAGGATGGGAAGAGTTTTCCGTATTTGGTGATTACGGGCGGGGAGGATTATCCGCGGGTGTTGGTGACGCGGAACCCGACGGGTGCGGGGGAGGGGGAGGCGTTTTCGCGGTTGGTGCGTGCGGGGAAGGTGTTTGGGCCGTTTGTGAATGCGGGGGCGCTCAGGGAGGCGTTGCAGCATTTGCAGCGTGGGTTCAAGTTTCGGACGTGTTCGCTGGACATTGTGGCGGGAGACAAGCGGAACGCGTTTTTCAGGCCGTGCTTGTTGCATGCGATTGACCAGTGCACGGCGCCGTGCGCGGAGAGGATTTCGGTTGAGGCGTATGGGGAATCGGTGGAGCGGTTTGCGCGGTTTTTGTCGTCGAAGCGGTCGGCGATGTTGAGGGCGCTGAAGGAGGAGATGGCGGCGGCGAGCGGGGCGATGGAGTATGAGAAGGCCGCGGCGTTGCGGGATCAGATCCGGGCGATTGAGAAGTTGGATGAGCGGGCGAGCGCGGGGGACGGGTGGCAGCCTGAGACGGAGGCGCCGACGTTGATCTCGGCGGAGAGTTCGTCGCGGGCGTTGCAGAAGGCGCTGGGGGTTGAGGGGCCTTTGCGGTGTATTGAGGGGTTTGATATTGCGCACTTGCAGGGGACGCTGACGGTGGCGAGCAAGGTGTGCTTTATTGATGCGCGGCCGTTTAAGGAGGAATATCGGAGGTACAAGATCCGCACGGCGGGGAACGACGACTTTGCGTCGATGCGGGAGGTGGTGTCGAGGCGGTATCGCGACGCGGCGCAGGGCTTGGAGCTGTATCCGGACGTGGTGATGATCGATGGTGGGGTGGGGCAGTTGAACGCGGCGCTGGAGGCGTTGAGCGGGCTGCCTGTGCAGCCGCGGGTTGTGGTGTCGCTGGCGAAGAAGGAAGAGTTGATTTATGTGGCGGGGCGGGCGGAGGCGGTGCGATTGTCGCGGCACAACGCGGGGCTGAGGTTGCTGCAGGCGGTGCGTGACGAGGCGCACCGGTTTGCGCAGTCGTATCACCATTTGCTGCGGGAGAAGGATCTGTTTGAGGAGTGAAAGCGGGGAGACATGGGAAGAGGGAATAGGGAATAGGGAATCGGCAGTTGGCAATCGCAGATGTGCGCGCGGGTGTTTGGGTTCTTTGATTGAAGAAGGCATCGAGGCATCGGGGCATCGAGGCGTAAGCTGGGCTCTTTCTGCGATTGCCAGTTCCCGATTCCCGATTGCCTTGTCTTTCCGGTTTCTAGTCTTTGAGGCTTTCCAGCTCGGCCCAGCGTTCGAGGAGTTGGTCGCTGCGGGTTTGGGCTTCGGTGATTTCTCGGCAGATGGTGTCGAGCTTTTTGCGGTCGCTGAGGACCGCGGGGTCGTTCATCTGGGTTTGCAGGTGCTTGATGCGCTCGTCGAGCTTGGGCATCTCGGCTTCGATGTCGGTGAGTTCGCGCTGCTGCTTGTAGGTGAGTTTCTTTTTGGTTTGTGTGGCGGTGGTGGTTGCGGAGTCGGATGAAGTGGAGGTGGATGAGGCCGAGCTTGTGGTGGATGTTGATGCGGCGGCGGGGGAGGGGGGTTTGGCGCTTTGCACGGCGAGGAACTGCTGGTAGTCGGCGTAGAAATGGGCCTGGCCTGTGGCGTTGCCTTCGAGGTAGAGGATTTTGTTGGCCAGGCGGTCGAGCATCGCGCGGTCGTGGGTGACCAGGACGAGGGCGCCGGCGAACTCTTCGAGCGATTCTTCGAGGACTTCGAGGGTGGGGATATCAAGGTCGTTGGTGGGTTCGTCGAGGATGAGCACGTCGGCGGGTTCGAGCATGAGGCGGGCGAGGTGGACGCGGGCGAGCTCGCCTCCTGAGAGTGTGGAGAGGGGGCTGTCGAGCTGGTCTTTGGTGAAGAGGAACATTTGGGCGTAGCCGGCGACGTGGAGCTGGCGGCCCTGGTAGATGACGATGTTCTGGGGGGCGAGCGCTTCGGCGAGGGTGAGGTTGGGGTCCAGCTCGGCGCGGTGCTGGGAGAAGTAGACGATGCGCAACCCCGGGGCGTGCTGAACGGTGGCGAGGGGCGGTGCGGAGCGTGGGAGCTCGTGGGCGATGGAGGCGGCGTAAGCGACGGCTTCGGGGGAGGGAGGGTCGGAGGGTTGCTGGAGCGTGAGCACGCGGAGGAGGGTGGATTTGCCGGAGCCGTTGGGGCCCATGAGACCCAGGCGGGTGCCGGGGGAGAGGATGATGTCGACGTCGCGGAAGAGGGGGGCGGTGGGGATGGAGGCGGAGATGCCGCGGGCGACGAGGAGTTTTTGGGTTTTGCGGTCGGAGGAGAGGAAGTCGATGGCGGCGGCGCGTGGGGGCGCGGTGCGGAGCTTCATGGCGGCGAGCTCGTCGATGCGCTGCATGGAGGCGTGGATGCGGGACTTGCTTTTGGTTCGGCGGGCTTTGGCGCCGCGGGCGAGCCAGCGGAGGTCTTCTTTGACCTGGCCGGCGAGGGCTTGTTGCTGGCGGAGCTGGCCTTCGAGGAAGGTGTCTTTGCGTTCGAGGAAGGTTTCGTAGTCGCCTTCGGCGGAGAAGGTGCCCTGGGGGTAGGCGGTTGAGAGCTCGACGACGCGGGTGGCGACGGCCTGGAGGAAGAAGCGGTCGTGGGTGATGAAGACGGAGGCGAAGGGTGAGGAGCGGAGGAGGGATTCGAGCCAGGTGATGGATTCGAGGTCGAGGTGGTTGGTGGGCTCGTCGAGCATGAGCAGGTCGGGCTCGAGGGCGAGGGCGCGGGCGATGGCGAGGCGTTTGCGCTGGCCTCCCGAGAGGATGTTGGTGGGGCGGGTGAGATCGGAGAAGCCGACGCGGTAGAGGGTTTGCTCGGCGTGGAGGGTGATCTCGTGCTCGTCGTGGAGGTGTGAGGGGGGGTTTGCGGTGAGGGCGGCGATGACGGTGGAGAGGATGGTGGAGTCGGGAGGGAAGGTGTCGGCCTGGGGGACGTAGGCGGTGCGGAGGTTTTTGCGGTAGGTGATGTGGCCTTCGTCGTGGTGTTCGAGGCCGGCGAGGATTTTCAGAAGCGTGGACTTGCCGGAGCCGTTGGGCCCGATGAGCCCGAGACGCTCGGAGGGGTCGATGGTGAGGGAGACGTTGGTGAAAAGGGTTCGCGGGCCGAAGTGTTTGGAGAGTTCGCGGGCGGAGAGTGCGGGTGGGGAAGGGGGCATGGGCGGAGGGTAGAGGGGCGGGTGGTGGGGTAGGGGGAGGGTTTTCGGACGGGAAGGGTGATATGAACGTGAAAGTGGGTGTGCGGTGCGGGGTGTGCGGGCAACCGGCGGGCGGCGAGTGGGTATCAGGAATGGCGGGGTGGCTGGGGGCGGCGAGGCGGGGCACAGTGTGGTGCTCGCGGGTGGTGGGTGGAAGGTGAAGCCCGACGGCGTGGCGCGGGCGGTGGCGTTGGTTGGGTGTGATTTGGAGAGCGGGCACGGCGGCTACGGGGAGCGAACAATGGGGGGCGGAGGGGCGGAGGGGGGGAGGGGCGGAGGGGGAGGGGTTGGTGCTGACGGTCTGGACCGAGTTGTGTTTGCACGGCGAAGAGATTGAGAACTGATTGCCTGATTCGGGAGCATTGCACATGAGCACGAAGAACCTGGCGGGTGTGGCGAAGGTTGGGGGCGTGGCGAAGTCGGCGATGCTGCGGCTGATGGCGCGGGCCGAGCGGTCGGGGACGCGCACGGGTGGGCGGCGGCGTGGGGCGGGCTTCACGCTGCTGGAGATGATGCTGGTTGTGCTCATCATCGGGATGCTGGCGACGGTGAGCGTGGTGGCGATCGGTTCGCGGCTGAACTCGGCGCGTGAGAGCACCACGAAGGTGAAGCTCAGCGAGTTGAAGACGGCGCTGCTGAGCTATCAGATGGATTACGCGGCGTATCCGGAGCGGTTGGAAGCGCTGGTGCCGAAGTATCTGGAGAAGGTGCCCAAGGACGGGTGGAACCGGGACTTCTTCTATTCGCCCTCTGGGGCGACGGACCCGTTGGGTGCGCCGCGGTTTGAGTTGATCTCGACGGGCAAGTCGGGCGAGCGTGGCGGGCAGGACAATATCAACGTGTGGACTATGGATGTGACGCCGACGCCGTGAGCGTGTCGGCGGATGTTCGCGGGAGTGTGCACGGTGCTACGGCGTCGCGGCGTGACGATTTTGGAGGCGGTGCTGTCGACGGTCATCCTGGGGATGACGGCGGTGGCGGTGGCGTCGGCGGTTGGGTATGTGCAGCGGAGTGCGGAGCGGGGGAAGTTGCGGCAGCACGCCTTTGAGACGGCGAACCGGATCATGTTGCAGTGGTTGGACGATGAGACGGCGATGCCGCGGCAGGATTTGGGGTACTTTGACGGGACGTACTGGTTTCACTGGGACATTCAGGTGACGCCGCTGGTTGTGGAGGTGCCGGGGGATTCGGTGTTGGTTGCGCCGTCGGAGGGGCAGGCGGTGAACTTGTTTAATGCGCAGAAGCTGGTGACGGTGCGGGTGTTTAACGGGGTGCCGAATGGGATCGGTGGGGTTGCGCGGGGTGATGACGAGCTGGCGCTCTTGAGCCGAACGCACAATCCGATTGTGAAGTTGGCGGGGCGGAACCCGGACGCGGGGATTCGAGCGGCGGGGAACCGCGAACGCACGGCGAAGATCATGACGGACATCATGGGCGGGGGTTCGGGTGGTGGAACGGGATCGGGCGCGGGGGGGACGAGGCCTGTGACGGTGCCGAGCGGGAGCGGGACGGGGAGCGGTGGGAAGAAATAAGACCATGCGCAGGCGAGCGATGACCATCGTGGATGTGGGGGGATGGGGACGCGGGTCTTTGCGTGCGCGGCGAGTGCGGCGTGCTTTCACGATGGTCGAGGCGGTGCTGGCGACGGTGATCGCGGCGATGGTGGTGATCACCGCCATGACGATGCTGCTGGGTGTGGTGCGGGTGGAGCGGACGTCGCGGAGCACGGCCCAGACGAGCTATGAACTGACGCGGGCGCACACGGCGATGATGCGGGCGCTGCGGCAAATCGTCGTGAGCGATGGACGCGCGCCTGCGACGAAGGATGGGGCGGCGGGTGGTGGTGCGGGTGGTGGGAAGGAGGGTGGCGCGGGTGAGGGTGGTGCGAACAGTCCGGCGACGCCCGGCGGTGGGGGTGGGGGCGGTACGGGTGGGCGGCTGCCACGGGCGAATGCGGTTGGTTCGAGTGAGGCGGAGACGGTTCGGCTGACGAACGCGACGGTGCGCTCGACGGAGAGTGGGCGTGCGAGCAGTGCGGGGAGTGGCGGGGATGGTCGTGATGAGAAGTACAGCGGCGCTTCGGGGCGCGGCGGGTCGGGTGGTGGAACGGGTGGTTCTGGTGTGGCGGGTGGGGCAAGTGGTGATGGCTCAGAGCCGAGTGGGCGTGCGGGGAGTGCGGGCGGGTTGAGCAGCGGGTCGGGGGTGAACGTGCCTCGGCTGGTGTTGGATTCGGACGAGATGGGTTTGCCGCGGCTGGAGATGCTGGTGGCGGAGTCGCCTGTGGCGTTGCCTGTGGGGACGGACCCGGCGTTGCAGCGGGCGCTAACGCGCGGGGCGTTTGTGCTGCGCATGCCGGAGATTGAGGGACCAACGATCAGCGGCGGGGCGGGGATGAGCGATCAGGAGCGGATGACGCTCGCGGCGGCGCAGTTGCGTGAGCGGCTGGTTCGGCAGCAGGCGGAGGATGCGCAGAAGCTGGTTGAGGCGGGGTTTGCGAGTGGCGGGGCGGGGGGCGTTGGCGGCGAAGGGTTTGGGGCGCTGCCGGTGGGTGTGGATGAGAAGAGTGCGGCGATTCTGGGGCGCGGGTTTGATCTGGTGTGGGAGGTGTACCCGTACAACACGCAGGCGGGGCCTGATCGTCAGGCGATTACGCGGGTGGTTCTGGCGAGCGGTGTGACGGCGATGCGGTGGCAGTTTTACAAGACGAATCAGCAGATGCAGCTTGAGCCGCGGGCGACGGCGAGCGTGACGGTGAAGACGGATCTGCCGGCGTATGCGGAGGTGGAGCTGACGATGGTTTCGGGGCGGCGGGTGAAGTGGATGTTCGAGATCGGGTGGACGGTGGCGGGGGAGCCGGACGCGGAGCGGTTGGCGCGGGATTTGAACTTTGATCGAGCGAACGACCCGGCGGGTGAGGAGGAGGGGGGAGCGCGGGCGGCGAGCGGATCGGGCTCGCGTGATACCGGTGCGACGCCTGCGCGGAGCGGGTCGCGGTCGGGGAGTGGGACGGGGTCGGGGGTGGATAAAGAGCGGATGCACGAGCAGGGCCGACGTGGGAAGGAGGGGAACTGATGATGGCGGCGTCTGCGCGCGAGGGTGTTGTTCAACGGAGGGCGCGCGGTGGTGGCCGTGATCGGCGGCGCGGGGGTTCTTCGCGGCGTGGGTTTGCGTTGGTTTTGGTGGCGATGGTGGCGCTCATCGCGGGGTTTGTGGTGGTGCTGCTTTTGGAGCGTGCGGACACGCTGAAGCGGGCGCAGAAACGGGAGATCGATGCGTACACGGCCCACCACACGCAGGCGGGGCTGAAGGAGTTTGTCGATTGGTGGGCGGGGGCGTTCCGAAGGCGCGACGCGGGGGTCGATGAGTCGTCGGGGACGGTTGGGTTTGATATGCAGCTTTCGGGGAATCAGCGCCTGAAGGTGCGGTTCTATGACGCGCAGGGGGCGATGCGGCTGCGGACGGTTGGAGAGGAACGCTCGCACCCGTACATTCTGAATCGGGCGGCGGCGGACTTGGTTGCGCGCGGGTTCACGGGGCCTGAGTACATTCGGGAGCGCGGGCCGGGACGGGTGAGTATTCATTCGGCGCCGCGGGAGGTTTTGTCTTCGCTGGCGCGGGGTGTGAGCCCGGACGCGGCGGGTGAGGCGTTTGCGTCGGCGGTGATCGCGAAGCGGCGCGAGGGGCGGATCAAGCTTGGGGACTTGCGGGCCTTGACGAGCGAGACGCGGATGCAGGAGGTGGATCTGCATCGGCTGGAGGCGTGTTTGTCGCTGGATTGCGAGTTCTGGCGGATCGAGGCGGAGGCGACGGATGCGCTGGGGGATGTGGCGGTGAGGCAGGGCGGGTGGGCGGTTGGGAAGATCCGAAGTGAGAACAGTGCGTTGGTGCAGCCGTGGGCGATTGTGTGGTGGGGCCCGCTGGAGGAGATGCCGCCGCGGGTTGAGCGGGAGTGAGGGAAGGCCAAGAACTCAAAGCTCAGAACTCAAAGCTCAAAGCGCAGTTTCGCAACGCGGTGAGGGCAAGAAGGGCGATTGCCGCGGAGAACGATGTGAAGTTTGGCCTGGGTGGCTGGGGTTTACCGCGGATGTCCGAGCGATTTCCTTTGCCGGCGTGCTGGTGGGGTGTATATTGACAGGCCGACGCGAAGACGCGTTGACACTGACAAATGCCGTATGTTGCTTGAGGAGAGAGACCTCACCCAGGAGTCTCTCGCATGTCCGTCCTCGCACCTCGTCGTGGTTTTTCCGTCAACTTCACCACGGCTCGCCCGGCGATGCTGGCCTGTGTTGCCGCGGTGATCGGCGGGCTGACGGCCTCGGCCAGTGCGACTGTGAATAACGGTTCGTTTGAGAATCCGGGGGTTACCGTGGGGTTGTTCGCCTCGTACGGCGGCGGCTCGACGGCCATCACGGGCTGGACGGTGGTGGGCAACCAGGTGGCGGTGATCAGCAGCTCGTATGTGGAGTCGGGGATCACGTTCAACTCGCAGAGCGGTGCGGCGTGGCTGGACCTGACGGGCGCCGGCTCGAACCAGGCGAGCAACGGCGTGTCGCAGGACGTAGCCACGATCATCGGGCAGCTCTACCGGCTGTCGTTCTATGTCGGCTCGGCGACGAACAACTCGAACATTCTGGCGTCGACGGTGGACCTCAGCATCGCCGGGGGCGCTCGCGTGAGCTTCACGAACCCCACCGCGCCGCGAAACTCGATGGACTGGCAGTTGTTCACGGTTGACTTTGTCGCGACCGGCACGGTGACGAACATCTCGTTCTTCAACGGCAGCTCGCCCAACAACGGGCTGAGCGGTCTGGACAACGTGACTCTGCAGGTGATCCCCGCGCCGGGTGCGGCGGCGCTGCTGGGTTTGAGCGGGCTGCTGGCGGCGGGCCGGCGGCGGCGCTGAGGCAGGAAAACTCAAAGCTCAAAGCTCAAAGCAGCGAAGCAGCAGGCGGGATTGTTCCGGCTTGCTGCTGTGTGCTTTGGTGCGGGCGGGGTTAGCTCATCAGCAGGTTGAGCATGACGAGGAGGATGATGCCGACGAGGCCGTTGTTGAGGGCGTGGGCGGTGATGGAGGCGATGAGTGAGGTGCGGTGTTGGCGGAGGATGGCGAAGAGGCAGCCGAGGGTGAAGACGGGGGTCATGAGGAAGAGCGGGTATTGGTGGAGGATGGCGAAGAAGAAGGCGGAGATGAGGACGGCGAGGAAGATGGGCAGGCGGGTGCGGAGTTGGCGGTAGAGCCCGCCGCGGATGACGAGTTCTTCGGTGAGGGGTGCCCAGACGGTGAGGAGGGCGAGGAAGAGCAGGAGGTGTATGCCTTGAGCGCCGGCGGCGAGGTCGAGCACGCGGGCGTTTTGCTGGGGTGGTGTATTGGTGAGCAGTTGGATGAGGTATGCGGCGAGGACGGAGATGAGGAGGGCGAGGACGAGGAGGGGGAAGGCGGCAAGCCAGCCGAGGATGCCGGAGGAGATTTCGCGGATGATGCCGCGGGGCGCGGTGAGGCCGAGGATTTGACGGGCGTGGGCGAAGGGGATGCCGCGGAAGGTGGGGTAGATGAGGACGAGTGCGGTGAGGAGCCAGGGGAGGATGATGGCGAGGGCGTTGGCGGTTTCGGGGGAGAAGATGTGAGCGGCGGCGGTGATGATGAAGCGCATGGCGAGGAAGCCGGTGACGAAGAGGGCGGCGATTTCGATGGGGAGGCTGCCGCCGGGGAGTGGTGGGAGGAGGCGTTGGGACGGGCCTTGTCGCGGTTTGTCGATGGTGACAAGGCGGTAGATGAGCAAAGCGAGGCCCATGAGGAAGGCGGCGATGAAGCCGAAGATGAGGAAGAGGGAGAGGGCGAAAATGGTGACGATGCCCGAGGTGGCGGTGATGCGGGCGGGTGCGAAGGTTGGGTCGGCGTAGCCGAGGGTTGCGTCGGCGAGGAAGCCGTGGCGTTGGCGGAAGTCGTTGACGGCGTCGGGCTTGAGCGCGTCGGGGAGTGGCGTGGTGGTGTTGGGTTGAAGGGAATAGACCTTGGCGGCGAGGAGAAGGTCGGCCTTCAGGCGCTCGTCGGTCTGGGCGTTGGCCTGGTCGGTCAGGCGTGTGACGGTTTGGGAGAGGTCGGAAGGGCTGGTGAAGGAATCGACGATGGCGTCGGCGAGGTCAAGGCGGGCGGCGGTGATGGGGTCTTTGCCGGCGGACTTGCGGAGGTCGGCCATCGCTTTGCGTGATTCGACGGCGCTGGTTGAGACGTACTTCAGGGCGAAACGCAGCGTGAGGGATTGAGGATCGGCGCCGGGCGGGTCGATGGGGGCTTGTGTTGATGCGGCGGCGGGTGCGGTGGTGGGTGTGGGAGCGGGGTGCGCGGGGAGGAAGTGCTCGAGCTGGTTCTGCACCGCGATGGTCAGCGAGCAGACGATGAAGATGATCCAAGCGAAGAGGGCGGCGCGCTTGCTGCCGGGGTCGGGCAGGGGTGGCGGCTGGTTGGATTGATCCATCGGCAATGACGGGAGAGGCGAGGGATACATCGCGAAGGGGTTGGCGCTTTGGTCGTTGGTGTTCATGAAGCGGGCTCGGGGAGGCGGGGTTGGGTTGCGCGCACGCGGTGCGCGGGTTGGTCAAGGTGCTTGGACATGTGTAGATCGGTTGTCGCGGGGAAGGGCCTGAAGCGGTGCGGGTTTTCTGTGGATGATGGGGGTGGTGTGGGGGTGGGTACCATCGGGGATCATGGCGAGGATTGCGCGCGTTGAGCTGAAGGTTGGGATGGAAGTGCACGTCGAGCTTTCGACGCGGACGAAAATGTTCTCGTCGGCGCCGTCGCCGGCGTGGAGCGGGTTTGAGGGGCTGGGCCCGAACGAGGCGATCGATGAGGTGGTGTTGGGGTTGCCCGGGGCGCTGCCGGTGATTAATCGGGAGGCGGTTGAGCGGGCGATGCGGGTGGGGATGATGCTTGGGTGTTCGGTTGCGCGGTGGACGAAGTGGGACCGGAAGGGGTATTTCTATCCGGACTTGCCCAAGGGGTATCAGATCAGTCAGTACGACATGCCGCTGTGCTTTGATGGGGCGGTTGATGTGCCGGAGGCGGACGGGGCGGGGCTGGTGGATTGGACGGGGGAGAAGGGCGGGTTTGCGCGGATCGGGATTATCCGTGCGCACCTTGAGGAGGACGCGGGGAAGTTGCTGCACGAGATGCCTGGGGGAAGTGGTGGCGCGATTGAGGGATCGATCGTGGATTTGAATCGTGCGGGGACGGCACTTTTGGAGGTGGTGACGGCGCCGGACTTTACCAGTGCGGGTCGGTGTGTGGGGTTTGCGCAGATGCTCCGGCAGATGTGTCGGTATTGCGGGGCGAGCGAGGGGGTTTTGCAGAAGGGGCACATGCGGTTTGAGCCGAATGTGAACTGTGCTTTGACGTTGGAGGATGGGCGTGTGGTGAAGACGCCCATTGTGGAGGTGAAGAACCTGAACAGTTTTCGGTCGCTGCGCGGGGCGATTGAGTTTGAGCTGCGGGAGCAGCCGGCGCGGTGGGAGCGGGACGGGCGGGAGATGTCGGCGGGGAACAAGGTCACGCGCGGGTGGGACGAGACGGCGATGAACGGCGCGGGGGCGACGTTCGTGCAGCGCGAGAAGGAAGAGGCGGCGGACTATCGCTACTTCCCCGATCCGGATCTGCTGGGCGTGAAGATCGATCAGGCGTGGCAGGCGCGTGTGCGTGAGACGATCCCCGAGGCGATGGGCCCGCGGATCGTGCGGTATGTGTCGCAGTGGGGGCTGAGTGTGAAAGAGGCGGAAGCGCTCACGGGCGAGCGCGCGGACAGCGATCTGTACGAGAAGGCGATCGATATCGCGGCGGAGAAAGGTGCGCCCAGGCACGGTGCGGCACGGGGGATCGCGAATCTGCTGCTGCAGAACGGCGCGAAGCGTGCCAACGAGCGTTCGGCCCGGCGCATCGAGCGTGAGGGACAGCTTGCCGGGCCTGTGATTGTCAGCGAGCTTGGGGTCTCGGCGGCGGAGCTGGCGGAGATTTTCCTGCTCAGGGATTCGGGGAAGATCTCGGCCGCGGGTGCGGATGAGTTGTTCGGGGCGTTGTGCGTGGGTGAGGATGAGCAGGATGCGCTGGCCGGGGGTGCGCTGGCGAGCACGGCGCGGGACGTGGGGGCGATGGCGCAGCAGCGCGGCATGATCATCGAGCGCGACGAGAGTGCGATGGCGGTGTGGGTGGCGCAGGCGATCGCGGAGAATGCGAAGGCGGCGGAGGATGTTCGCGCGGGGAAGGATCAGGCGGTGGGGCGGATCGTCGGCTCGGCGATGAAACTCGCGGCGGGGAAGGGTGACGCGGCGGCGCTGCGCGAGGCGATCATTCGGACGCTGCGCGGGTGAGGGGAAGGAAGAAACGAACACATGGCAAGCTCACAGCGTCGGCGTGTATTGGTCGTCACGGGCAGCCGGGCGGAGTTTGGGTTGCTGCGGAGCGTCATGGACGCGGTGCGTGGCCAACAGGGACTGGAACTGCTCACGTGTGTGGCGGGGTCGCATTTGCTTTCGCCCGCGCGAACCGAGCGTGAGGTTTCCGCGGCGTACCGCGTTGATGCGCGCGTGGTGATGCAGAAGGCTGGTGCGGGTGGACGGGTGGCCGACGCGCGGGCGGTGGCGCGTGGGATCGCGGGGTTTGCCGACGCGTACGAGAAGCTCAAGCCCGATTGGGTCGTCGTGCTGGGTGATCGGATTGAGGCCTTCGCCGCGGCGAGTTGTGCGAGTATCGCGGGCTTGGCGGTGTGCCACATTCATGGCGGGGACCGTGCGGAAGGGATCGCCGACGAAGCGATGCGGCACGCGGTGAGCAAGATGGCGCACCTGCATTGTGTCGCGACGGAGCAATCAGCTCGGCGGCTGATCAGGATGGGTGAGGAGCCGAAGCGGGTGGTGGTGACGGGCTCGCCCGGGATTGATGGTTTGCGGGCGGTGAAGCCGGTTGACGATGAGATGATGGAGGAGCTGGGTTTTCCGGGCAGTGTGGTGCTGGTGCATCCGAGCGGGCGCGGCGCGAGCGAGGATCGGGCGGCGGCGGTGGCGGCGCTGAGCGTTGCGTGGGGATTGGGGACGACGCCGTTGGTTTTGATGCCGAACGCGGACGCGGGGCGCGAGGAGATTGTGAAGGTCTACCGCGGGGTGGAGGCGGGCGGGTTTGTGCGCGTGCGCGAGCATCTGCCTCGGGATGTGTTTGTGGGCTTGCTCAAGAGGCTGGCGCGGGACGGCGGCGTGCTGATCGGCAACTCGTCGGCGGGGTTGATCGAATCGGCGGCGATTGGGCTGCGCGTGGTGAACATCGGGCCGAGGCAGAACGGGCGCGAGCGCGCGGGGAATGTGGTGGAGATTGAGACGGTGAACGACGCGGCGGTGATGCGCGTGGTGCGCGGGTTGGAGCGTGTCATCGGGAGCGGGAAGAGGTTGAAGGAGAGCGATCGGTTTGGTGATGGGCGGGCGGGGGAGCGGATCGCGGGGTTGCTTGCGCGGGTGGATCCGCGGGGAGCGGGGTTTGTGGTGAAGCGGAACGCGTATTGAGGTGTGTGCGGGTGGTGTTTGCGTGATGGCTGGTGGTTGAGTTTTCGCCTATATTCGGGTGCAGTGTGGGGAGAGGTGAGGTTTCGACGAGAGTGGTCGTGTGTGTGCCGCGAGCAATGTCGTCGCCTTGAGCTGGGCGAAAGCCCCGCGAAGGAGTTTTCTGGATGCTTCCCAAACCGCCGCCGCGTGAACCTCAGTTGGGCTTTTTGTATGTGCCGCCGTATCGGGTGATCGGGCATTCGGTGGCGGGCGAGGTGACGACGGTGCAGGTGCCCGAGCTGGACATCTGCTTTGACATGGGGGCGTGTCCGCGGCCGATGCTCGCGGTGCCGAACGTGGCGATCAGTCACGGGCACATGGACCACATCGGCGGCTTGGCGTACTACTGCTCGCAGCGGGTTTTTCAGGGGATGGAGCCCGGGAATATCTACGTGCCGGAGAAGATTGCCGGCGCGGTGAAGAAGATGATGGACGGGTATCAGGAGCTTGAGAATCAGGCGACGAAGTACAACCTGATCTCGCTTGCGCCCGAGCAGATGGTGGAGATCAAGAACAACGTTTTCCTGCGTGGGTTCCAGCTTGAGCACACGGTGCCGGTCTTTGGGTACACGGTGATCGAGAAGCGGACGAAGCTGAAGCCCGAGCTGGTGGGGCTGCCTCAGGAAAAGCTGATGGAGTTGAAGGATCGTGGGGAGGAGATCACGCGGACGTTGGAGATCCCGCTGATCGCGTACGTGACGGACACGCTGCCGGGGCCCTGGCTGGTGCGCGAGGATGTGCGCAAGGCGCAGGTGGTCTTCGCGGAGTGCACGTTCTTTGAGCCGGACCACAAGAGCCGGGCGAAGACGGGGATGCACCTGCACGTGAACGACATTGTCGAGTGGATGCGCGTGCTGGAGTGTCAGAAGCTGATTTTGGGGCACGTGAGTCGGCGGACGAACCTGGCGATTGCCAAGAGCCAGCTCGGGAAGGTGCTGGGGCGCGCGAAGGCCGACAAGATCGAGTTCTTGATGGACGGCAAGGCGAACAAGGAGCGCTACGAGCGCCAGCAGATGGACGCGGGCGAGCATCCGACGCAGACGGGCGAGCGTCGCGGCGGCAGGCCCGGCGGGCCGGGTGGTGGTGGTGGTGGATTCCGTGGTGGACGGCCCGGCGGCGGCGGTGGGTTCCGCGGCGGGCATGGTGGAGGCGGTGGTGGTGGAGGCGGGTACGGAGGATCGGCTTCCGCGCCAGCATCGAGTGGCGGTGGTGGGAGTGGTGGCGGCGGCGATCAGTGAGATTGACCCCCGGCGGGAATGTGTGAAGCAGCAGCGCGGGATGAGCGTTCCATGAACGACCCGACGAAGAAAGCCAACGCCGGCGGCGAGAAGCACGAAGCCTCGGGGACGTGGATCTTCACGCCCAAGGGCGAGCTCTGCAGCGCGATCGTCGCGGGTGCCATGCTCCTCGCGGCTTGGGGGGTTCATCTGACCTTCGGGGGCGAGGGTGCTCAGGCCTGGGCCGCGGCTGCGCAGCGCGGGCTCGAGTTCGCGGCGCTCTTCATCGGGCTTGTCCACGGCGGGCGGGCGGCGCTCGAATCACTCCGCAAGCTCGAGTTCGATATCGACGTGCTCATGTTTGTCGGCGCGGTGCTCGCGGCGTTCATCGGTGCGCCGGCAGAAGGCGCGCTGCTGCTGTTCCTGTTCACGCTCTCGGGCGCGCTGGAAGAACTGGCGATGCAGCGGACGACGCGCGCGGTGGAGGCGCTGCACAAGCTGATGCCCACCAGTGCGCAGAAGTGGGACGAGACGACCGGTGCGTTCGTTGAAGTGCCGCCGGAGTCGTTGAAGGCGCAGGACCGTGTGCGGGTGTTGCCGGGCGAGTTGATCCCGGTGGACTGCGTGGTGCTCAGCGGCAGCACGAGCGTGAACCAGGCGACGCTGACGGGCGAGAGCATGCCGCGGGATGTGCGCGCGGGTGATGAGGTCTACGCGGGCACGGTGAACGTGGGGAATCCGATCGAGGCGGTGGTGGTTCGGTCGGCGGCGACATCGAGCCTGCAGAAGATTCTGGATCTGGTGACGACGGCGCAGCAGCAGCGCGAGCCGGTGCAGCAGGTGATTGACCGTGTGAGCCAGCCGTACGCGGTGGGCGTGTTTGTGGCGTCGCTGGTGACGTTCATGGTTTTCTGGCTGGTGCTGGACCGTGGGGCGAACGCCGCGGCGTACACGGCCATCACGCTGCTGATCGTCGCGTCGCCCTGCGCGCTGATCATCGCGACGCCCACAGCGACGCTGACGGGGATCAGTCGGGCGGCGCGCGGCGGCGTGCTGTTCAAGGGCGGCTCGGCGATTGCACGCTTGGCGCGGTTGCGCGCGGTGGCGTTTGATAAGACCGGGACGCTGACGGTGGGGAAGCCCAGCGTGCTGCAGATCGTGCCGATCGGGTGGAGTGACAAGACGCACCTGATGGCGGTGGCGGCGGCTCTGGAAGAGCATTCAACGCACCCGATCGCGGAGGCGATCGTGAAGGCCTCCAAGGCGATGGGTGTGACGCCCGCGCCGCTGAGCGATGTGGGGTACGTCGCCGGTCGCGGGGTGAGCGGGATGAGTGAAGGGAAGCCGGCGCGGCTCGGCTCGCTGGCGCACACGCAGGAACTGATCCCCGTCTGCCTGCGGAATCGCGTTGCGGAGGTGCTGCACCGGATCCAGTCGCGCGGGCATATCGCGGTGGTGATCGCGCACGATGAGATGGCGGGGGTCTTCATCCTGTCGGACTCGATCAGGCCCGGGGCGGAGTGCCTGGTACAACGGCTGCACGAGCAGGGCGTGCGACCGGTGGTGATGCTCACGGGTGACAACGCCTCGACGGCGCAGACCGTCGCGAAGGCGCTGGATCTTGATGAGGTGCACGCGCAGTTGCTGCCGGGGGACAAGGTCTCGCATGTGCAGCGGCTGAAGACCGGGCCCGGCACGCCCGGCGGCGGCGCGGCGCGGTATGTCGGTGTGATCGGTGACGGCGTGAACGACGCGCCGGCGCTCGCGGCGGCGGACGTGGCGATCGCGGTGGGATCCATCGGGTCCGACGCGGCGCTGGAATCGGCCGACATCGTGCTGCTGTCGGACGATCTTTCGACCGTGCCCTGGGCGGTTGGTTTGGCGCGACGCACCCGGCGGACGATCACGGTGAACCTTGTGTTCGCGCTCGGTGCGATGGGCGTGATGGCGGTGGGTGTGTTGATCGCCGCGGGGATGGGCGTGAAGGTGCCTTTGTGGATGGGTGTGGTGGGGCACGAGGGCGGGACGCTGCTGGTGGTTGCGCACTCGCTGCTGCTGCTGGCGTATCCGGGGATCCCGGTGTGCACGTGCCGGGATGACGACCACCACGCGGAGCAGGTGGGTGCGAAGGGCGAGTCGGTGGGGATGACCATCGGCGGGCGACCGATGTTTGTCGAGGTCGATGGCGAGGATTCTGATGGCGCGTCGGGTGAGGGTGCAGGGCAGGGCGAGGGAACGACGGTGACGACGAGCCGCACGTGAGCGCGGTGGGTTGGTGGCGGGTGGTGTGCTGAGAAGGTTGAGACTTTGAGAGGTAGAGCGTTTGGACGTCAACACAAAGGCCCCCGCGAACGGTGCGGGGGCCCTGGAGGTGTGGCGTGTGATGAGGGGTGGGGGAGGAGTGAATCAGCGGCCCGGGGCCGGCGGCGCCGGCGACGGGGTGGGCTCCCCGCCGCCGGGCTGTGCGCCTGGGGCCGCCGGGTTTGATCCGGTGGGATCATTCCCGCTCGGATTGTTCGGATCTTCGGGCTGTTTTTCTTTGTCTTTCTCTTTGGAGGGGTCTTCGGGCGGGACGGGCGGTTCGATGGGCTTGCCCGTCTCGGGGTCTTCACCTCGCAGGTGGCGGGTCATGTCGCGCATGAACAGGGCCATGCGGGCTTTTTGTTTGGGGGAGGCGAGCTCGCTGCCGCGTTGGACGCTCTGGGCGGCGGCCATGGCCATGTCTTCGCGCATCGTGTTCACGCGGTTGCCGTTGCGTTCCTTGTTGCGTTTGGCGTCGGCCTTGGCGCGAGTGGCGCGTTCTTCTTCCTTGATGGGGATTTTGAACCCGCCGATCTCTTCGACGAGCTTGGTCATTTCGGTGAGGGACTTGTCGAGGTGATCGCCGCGTTTGTCCTTGGGGATGCGTTCGTACTGCTGGGCGAACTCGTCCCACTGGTCGATCATGAGCTTCTCGGCGTTCTTGCGGAGCTGCTCGCGCGCCGGGCCCATGATGCCCGCGGCAAACGCGGCCATCATCGCCGAGTCGTCGGAACCCATGCCCTTCATCTTGGCGACGAGATCCTTCAGCAGGGCGCGGCGCTGCGCCAGCGGGAGCTTGTTGAACTCGTCGCTGAGCAGCATGTAGTTCAGCGTGTCGTCGAGGTCGTCCACGAGAACCTTCGGCACCGGCACCGGGCGCGTGGCGATGTAGGCCCAGACGCCCGAAGCGCTGCCCAGCAGGAGGAGGGCGACGATAGCGCCGTTGCGCACGCGCTTGTGCCGCGAGGCGAACTCACGCAGGCCCGACAGCCGGCCGCGGAGTGATTCCCACACGCTGGTTCGGCTTTTGAACTTGAAGCCGGCGATGGACGAGTTGGTGTTCGGCGCGGTCATGGTGCGGGTCCTGGTGGATGCGTGTTGGCGGGCGAAGGGCGTGGCTTACGGGCCGGTCGGTGCGGGAGGAGTTGGCGGTGTTGGCGTGGGTGGGGGCGTGACCGGGATCTGCGGCACGTTGTTTTCGACTTGTTCACGCGGCGTGATGTCGACGGCGGCGATGTGCCAATCGCCGTAGTAAAGCCCGTTCTGCCCGGAGTTGCCGCCGAACTTGTGCCAGGCCTTGGCGTCGGAGAGGACGGGGATGTTCGTCCCGTTGCGCCAGTAGTTGGAGACCATCCGCTGGGCCTTGCCTTTATCACCCAGCAGCGGGCCCTCGGCGAAGACCATCATCATGCCCGGCCAATACTCATAGCTGATCCCCAGGCTGAACCCCGCTTCGTCGAGGGGGTTTGTGTCGGCGGGGCAGAAGAACGGGTCGGCGGGGATGAACTTGCTGTTGGGATCGTCGGGGATCTCGCGCTGCGGGGTCTTCACGTCCATGTAGGCGGAGAAGATCTCCAGCAAGGCCGGGTCGCTGGAGCTGGGAATGTTCGGGTCGTAGAACGGGCGGACGTAGGGCAGGAAGTCCTTGTTGTTGTTCAGGTACATCTGGAACGACTGCCCGAACGACCGAAGGTTCGTCTGGCACTTGACGTTTCGGCTGTACGCCCGCACGCCGGCGAGCGACGGGATGAGGATGCCCACCAGCACCGCGATGATCGCGATGGTCACCAGGAGCTCGATGAGCGTGAACGCCCGGCGGGTGCGCGACGACGTCTTGGTGAAGCTCGCGGAGCGGATCGTGCGGGTGTTGGCCGAGACTATGAACACGGGGGAACCCTCCGAGAGACCTGCCGACGAACGGCCGGGCAAAGCCTCTTTCCGATCAGGAGATACCCTCGGCTGAATCGGCGGTTGCAGTGAGCGGAATCTGTTTGGATTTGAATGGTTTCGACATGGTCAGGTTCCATGCCGACGCAGATCCGGGGGGACCGATGTGCATGCACCAAAGTTGCCTGTTTTGACAGCGTGTCGGGCGCTTTGGTTGGTGATTCGTCGGCTGGCGCGAAGCAGGGAAAGAAGGTGGAGAGGGTTGGATGAACTGTCGGTTAAGCGAGGCACAACCGACAGCCCTCCCCCCCTGGCTGGGCCGGGGAGGTGGGCTGGGTGCGTGCGATGGTTGGGCGAGGAGGACAATCCCGCGCGCAACCGCGCGCCGACGAGCGCAAGCGACAGGGGTGGGGTGAGGTGACTCCACGGCCGATCCACACCGTTGCACCGTGATCATTCCGCTTCACGTCCGCTCGCTTCACGCATCGGCGCACAGGTTCTCCACAAGCGCCAGCTGCCAATTCCTACCAACACCACTCTTTCTCTCTCTATCTTGAATAGAGAAGAGAAGACCAGAGACGCACGCACAGCGGAGCCGTGCGAGTCGAACACGCCGTGGGCGAGTGTTGTACCCTTTCGATGTGCCCGAGCTGCCCGAAGTTGAAACCGTGCGACGAACCTTGCTGCCTCACCTGCTGGGGCGGCGTGTGCGGGGCGTGGAGGTCCTCAGACGCTCGGTGATCGAAGGTGAGGCGACCGAGCAGGCCCTGCTGGTCGGACGCGTGCTGCGGGGTGTTGAGCGACGTGGCAAGCTGCTGATGATTCACAGTGAAACGCCCGGTGAGAAAAGACCTGACACTTGCGTGGGCGGGCCTTGTTTGGCGATTCACCTGGGCATGAGCGGGCAGGTGCTGGTGAAGCCCACGCGTGCGGCGTTGCTCGAGCTGAGCCATGTGCACGTGGTGTGGGAAGTTCAGGCGAGCGCGAATGTGGAGACGGTGTGGATCGGATTCCGCGATCCGCGCCGGTTCGGCGGCGTGTGGACCTTCGCCGGCGAGTTGGAGCTGAAACACGGAAAGCTCGATCTGCTCGGGCCTGATGCGCTCACGATCGACGCGGACGCGTTGTTCGAATCGTTGCGCGAAACGAAACGGGCGGCAAAGGCTGCGCTGCTCGATCAGCGGGTCCTGGCGGGTGTGGGGAACATCTACGCGGACGAGGCCCTCTTTCGGGCGCGGATCGATCCACGGACGAAGGGGCACCGACTCTCGCGTGAACGAGTGGAAGCGCTGGCGGAGCAGATCCGCGCGGTACTGACCGAGGCGGTGGAGGCACGCGGCTCGACGCTGCGGGATTATGTGGACGCGGAAGGGTCGCAGGGGGACTTTGCGCTCAGGCACGCCGTGTACGGACACGGCGGCGAGGCGTGCACACGCTGTGGAACAACGCTGAAGCAGATCACGCTCGCCCAGCGGACGACGGTCTTCTGTCCGGGGTGTCAGAAGCGTGCGTGAGGATCAGCCCGGCGTGCGGAGGCGGTCTTCCAGCGAGCTGACCACCACGTTGAACTCCGCGTCGGTTTCCCGGCGGTCGTCGATGGTGCGCACCGCGTGCATGACGGTGGTGTGGTCGCGCCCGCCGAAGTAGCCGCCGATCTCTTCGAGGCTGTAGCGGGTGTGCTTGCGGGCGAGGTACATGCAGAGCTGTCGCGGCTGGGCGATGGAGCGCTGGCGACGCTTGCTCTGCAGGTCGGTGACCTTGACGCCGAAGTAATCGGTGACGGCGTCGATGATCGTCTGGATCTGGATCTTCGGCTCGGCGCGCCCCACGTCCGCGTCGTTGAAGCAGGCGCGGGCGGCGTCGAGGCTCAGCGGGCGCGACTCGACACTGCAGAAGACCTGCAGCTTGACGATCGCGCCCTCCAGCTCGCGGATGTTCGTGTCGATCTTCGAGCCCAGATAGCACGCCACGTCATCCGGCAGGACCAAGCCGCGGATGCGGGCCTTGTTCTTGAGGATCTCGACGCGGGTTTCGTAGCAAGGCGGGGTGAGCTGCGCGACGAGGCCCCACTTGAAGCGCGAGACCAAGCGGTCTTCAAGATCGGGGATGTCCTCGGGGGCCGCGTCGGAGGAGAGGATGATCTGCTTGTGGCTCTGGTAGAGGCTGTTGAAGGTGTGGAAGAACTCTTCCTGCGTGCGGTCGCGCTTGGCGAGGAAGTGGATGTCGTCGATGACGAGGACATCAACGTGGCGGAACTTGTGACGGAAGCGCGTCATCATCCCTTGCGCCACCGCGTCCATGAACTGGGTCATGAACCCTTCGCACGAGGTGTAGTAGATGATCGCGTCGGGGCGGAGGGCGCGGATGTTCAGGCACATCGCCTGCAGCAGGTGGGTTTTGCCCAGGCCGACGCCGCCGTGGACGAAGTAGGGGTTGTACGCCCGCCCCGGGTTGGCGCCCACGGCCATCGCGGCGGCGTGCGCCAGACGGTTGCTCGGACCCACGATGAAGTTGTCAAACCCGTAGTCCGGATTCAGCACCAGCCCATCGTCGTAATGGGCGGCGGAGAGCGGCTCAAGATCGGCGCGGTTGCCCGAAAGGGTGGTGGGACCCGCTGAAACACCGGGACGGTGGTTGTCGATGCTCACCGCGAGCCCGGAAGCGGGGAGATTCATCCGCTCCTCAGCGGAGAACGGCGTTGTAGAGAAGCCTTCGGGATCGTCGCTTGTGCCCGGCGCGTTCGCGACCCCTGCGGAGGGGGTGGGCACGCCTGTGGGGCGGGTGACGATGGTGGGCGTGCCGATGGCCTGCGGTGTGGTGTGGGGTGCTTCGGGCGAAGTTTGATGGGCGATCGGCGCGGAAGCGGAGGCGTTCGCAGCAGATGGTGACGCGGTGGCGGAGGGGTTATTGGTGTTGGCAGAGGGCTGGGGTGTGGGCAGTTCGTCTTCGGGGCCCAGGAAGCGGACGGAGATGAGTCGGCCGGAGGCGGTTTGGGCGGCGTCGTTGAAGGGCTGGAGGCACTGGCGTTGGAGGTAATCGCGGTGGATGTTGGTGTGGGCGCGGAGGTAGAGGACCCCGCCGGTGATTCCGAGGGGTTCGATTTCTTCGAACCATTGGCGGCAGATACCGGGCTGGGTTGCGCGCATGTAGGACAGCAAGTCCAGCCAAGTCTGGAGGTCGGGGTCGACGCGAACGGGTTTGGTCGGCGCGATCGATCGGCCGGAACGGAGGCCGTGGGCGTTCACCTGGAGATACCTCCTGGTCGGCACAAATGCGAAGAGGAAAAGGCTGGCCGTGCGTCGATCGCACGGGGGCAACCTCGAAATCGACGGTAGAGTGAAACCGCGGAACTGTCAACAGATTTCGACGCACGCTGTGCGTGATTTGTGACTGAGAAAATGGCTTGACAGAAAGTCGAAAACGGCGCAGGGGGTGGTGGATGCTCGCGGTCGTGCGCGGCGGTGCGCGGGATACAACCTGTTGTGCGGCGAAGCGTGGACGGGTTGTTATTCGTCGCAGCGAGGGTTTTTTTCTTGTCGAAGCGAGCGGAAAAAATCGCGCAGCAGTTGACTTGATTCCTCGGCGAGAATTCCGGCCATCGGTGTCACGCGGTGGTTCAATCGCGGATCTTCGGTGAGGCGCATGAGCGAGCCGCAGGCGCCGGCCTTCGGATCGAAGGCGGCAAAAACCAGCCTGGAAAGCCTCGAGTTGACGATCGCGCCGGCGCACATGGCACAGGGCTCGAGTGTGACGGCGATGCGCAGGTCGGTCAGTCGCCAATCACCCAGGGCTTGCGAGGCGGCGCGGATGGCGAGGATCTCCGCGTGGGCGAGCGGGTCGTGGTCGATCTCGCGGCGGTTGGCGCCTTCGCCGATGATCTCGGCGGTCTCGGGGTTGATCGCGCGGTAGACCACCGCGCCGATGGGGACTTCGCCCATACTGGCGGCGGCGCGGGCGAGCTCCAGCGCGCGGCGCATCATGAGGATGTCCGCGGGGTCGGGGATGGGAGAGGCGGTGGTGGTGGGTGGTGGGGGCGAGTCCTGCACAAGATGAGCGTACGGGTGGAAGTGGGCAGGCGGTGGACGAACGATCGGGGCTTGACCGACGGCGATCGATCATGAGCCAGATGCACGTACCAACCCGGACGATCCAGAGAAGCATCAGCGTCAGCGGGCTGACACTGTTCAGCGGCGCGCCGGTGCGGATGATCATCGAGCCGGCGGAGAGCGGGACGGGGGTCGTGTTTGTGCGCGAGGATCTGGGCGGGGTGCGGGTGCCGGCGCGGTGGGACCATGCCACGGGCGGGGCGGGTCAGCGGCACACGGTCTTGACCGGTGAGGGCGGGGCGCGGATCGAGACTGTCGAGCACGTCCTGTCGGCGCTCGCGGGGACGGGTGTCAGTGATGCGGTGATCCGGTTGAGCGGGCCCGAGACCCCGATGTTCGACGCGTCGGCGGCGCCGATCGCGGGGCTGCTGATCGAGGCGGGGATTGTGCAGACGGGCGAGCGCGCGGTGATGCGCGTGAACAACCCGGTGCGGATCGTTGACGATCGGGTGGGGCAGGCGGGCGCGGGTGAGGCGGGGGTGATCGAACTCCGCGGGCTGACTGACGAGGAGTTTGCGACGCTTGGCCCGGCGCTGGTGTGCGAGTATGAGCTGGACTATGGCGCGGGGGCGGTGATCACCAAGCAGCGGGCGAAGTGGGTGCTGAACCACGTGAAGACGGACGCGGACGGGTATCTGGACCAGATCGCGCCGGCGCGGACGTTCTGCACGCTCGATGAAGCGGAGCAGATGCGCTCGCGCGGGATGTTCTTGCACGTGGAGGCGGGGCAGACGCTGGTGATCGGGCCCGAGGGTGCGGTGGGTTCGGCGGAGCGGTTGCCTCAGGAACCGGCGCGGCACAAGGTGCTGGACATGATCGGGGATTTGGCGCTGGTGGGTGGGGCGGCGGTTGTGGGGGTGGTGCGCGGGGTGCGGAGCGGGCACGCGCTGAACATCAAGATGGCGCAGATGCTGGCGGTTATCGGAGCCGGCGGCTTGGGGAGCGTGGAAGGTTGAGCGGGGGCGGATGAATGAGGGTGGATTGGGGCGGTGGGCGGGCCGAAGTTGTTGTGCTGGGCTTTGGGTGGAGGCGAGGGGATTGCAGGAGTAGACGGCGGATGCGGATCGTGCACGTGATAGATTCGCTTGACCCCGCGGTGGGCGGCCCGCACGCGGTGGTGTTCAGCCTGGCGCGAGCGCAGGCGGCGATGGGTCATCGCGTGGTGATCGTCGGGCATCATCGCGCTGATTCGGCGCCGCTGCACGCGCACGGCGCACACGGAGCCGCGGCGGACCTTTGGCCTGTGCGGCTGGAAGCGCTGCGCGGGATTGGTGGAGGGAGTCTCTTTGGCGGGCGTGGGCGGTTGTCGAAGGCGGATCGGGGCAAGCTGCGTGAGATGGTTGTGTGGGCGCAGGTGGTGCACGTGCACGGGGTGTGGGATGCGGCGTTGGTGGAGGCGGGCGCGATGGCGCGGGCGGCGAGGGTGCCGTATGTCTTGACCCCGCACGGGATGCTGGATGAGTGGGCGTTGTCGGTGAAGGCGTGGAAGAAGAAGGCGGCGTTGTGGTTGGGGCGGCGCGAGCTGATCAGCGGAGCGGCGCGGGTGCATGTGCTGAGCGACTATGAGAAGGGGTGTGTCGAGCGGGGCGGGTTCCATTCGCGGGTGGTGACGGTGCCCAACGGGGTGAACTTGGCGGATGTTGATCCATTGCCGCAGCGGGGGAAGTTCAGGGCGGAGCATACGGATATTGGGGATGATCCGTTCGTGTTGCTGTTGGCTCGGCTGCACGAGGTGAAGGGCGGGGACATTCTGGTGCGGGCGCTGAAGGGGTTACTGAAGACGCAGCCGCGGGCGCGCGTGGTCTTTGCTGGTCCTGATGAGGGGTCGGGGGAATCGTGGCGGCGTGTGGCGCGCGAGCTTGGGGTTGAGGATCGGGTGCACTTTGTGGGCGCGGTGTACGGGCGGAAGAAGTATGAAGCGATGGCGGACGCGGCGGCGTTCTGTCTGCCCAGCGGGCATGAGGGGTTCAGCATGTCGGTGGCGGAGGCGTTGGCCTCGCGGGTGCCGGTGGTGATCTCGGAGGAATGCCACTTTGATGAAGTGCAACGATCGGGTGCTGGTTGGGTGGTGAAGCGTGAGGTGGGTGCGGTACAACGGGCGCTGGAAGAGGTGTTCTCGGACCCGGGTGCGGCGCGGCAGCGAGCGGAACGCGGCAGAGCCCTGATTGAAAGAGGTTTCACGTGGGATCGGATCGGACAGCGGCTGGGGGCGGTGTATGCTGAGGTCCTCGTGGAAACCTCGCAATCGAGGACGGATGTCCGTCCGAACATTGTCATTGTGACGAACGTGGAGACGCCCTATCGGGTGGCGTTGCACCGTCGCATTGTGCGCGAGATTCCGGAGATTCGATTGTCGACTCTGTATACCCACGGCAAGGCCGACCAGCCTTGGACGTCGCCGCGGGCGCAGGAGATCAACCCGGTGACGTTCGGCGAGGGGGATTCGGTTGAGGGGGCGGTGACGCCCGGGAGAGTGCTGCGGGATTGGAAGAAGGGCGGACGGATTATCGATTGGCTGGTTGAAAATCGCGTTCGAGCGGTCTTTCTCTCGGGGTATAACGACGTTGGGCGGCTGCGGATTTTCCGGTGGTGTTCGACGAATCGGATCCCGGTCTTTCTGGTGGCGGACTCGAACATCCACGGCGACCGGGCCTCGGGTCTGCGGAAGTTCGTCAAGCAGTTTGTGGTGGGCGAGGTGATCAGGCGGTGCGTGGCGGTGCTGCCGTTCGGGAGCGCCGGGGCGCGGTATTTCTATCGATATGGGGCGGACGCGACGAAGGTGATTTACTGTCCGTACGAGCCGGACTATGAGATGATCGAGACGATGGGGGCGGAGGAGGTTGCGCGGGTGCACGCGGAGCTCGGGCTTGTGCCCGGGCGGAAGCGGTTTGTGTATTGCGGGCGGTTGCAGCCTGTGAAGAGGCCTGACCTGGCGATCAGTGCGTTTGTGAAGGTGGCGGAGAAGTTGCCCACGTGGGATTTGGTGGTGATCGGGGACGGGCCGTTGATGGCGGAGTGCCGGGCGTTGGTGCCTGAGGCGTTGAAGGAGCGGGTGAAGTTCACGGGGTTCATGGGTGATCAGCGGAAGATCACGGCGGCGTATAAGGGGAGTGATGTGTTGGTGGTGCCCAGCGATTCGGACGCGTGGGGGTTGGTGGTGAACGAGGCTGCGTGCGCGGGGATGGCGATCATTTCGAGCGATGTGGTGGGGGCGGTGCCCGAGTTGGTGGAAGCGGGGGTGAACGGGGCGGTCTTTTCACGCCGGGATGAGGCGGGGTTGATGAAGGCGATGACGGTGGTGGCGTCGGATGAGGCTCGGCTGGAGCGGATGAAGGAGGCGTCGAAGGGGGTTTTGGCGGGTTGGCGTCGGCGTGGGGACCCGATCATCGGGATGCGGATTGCGCTGTGTCGGGCGGGGGTTTTGGGGGGTTCGGGGGCGGAATGGGCTCAGTGAGGACGCCCCGGATGGGATGGGGGGTGGCAAGGGGGGGTACGACGGGGGGAGGA
>JAVTWO010000166.1:0-5213 GCA_032229765.1 Phycisphaerales bacterium
GGTGGGCGGGGTGGAAGGGCGATTCAGGGCGGCGAGGGGGCGTGCGCATGGGGCCCGGCGGGGTGTGAAGGGGGGCGGTTGGCTTTGGAAGGGGTTGGGAGGGGGAGGCGATCGGTCAAAATCGCGATGGTGCGGCATGAGCGGGGGTGCGGGGCTGCCAAGGTGGCAGGGTGATGTTGAGGAGTTTGTCACCTTGCGGGTTTGGCCTGTTGGCTCTACGCTGGGTGCTTGCGATTCGTTTGGTTGGGGTGGGGGAGGTGTCGGGTTAGGGTTGGGGCAGACAGCAGAGGAGTTTTCATGGCCGGTCCCTCGGGTTCGTCGGAGAGTGTGAAAGTTGATGACAGTGCGAGCATGTTCGGGCCCGGGGTGCCGGCGTTTCCGGTGAACGCGACGGCGGAGGAGAAGGACGCGCACTGGTTCAAGCATGTGTACCAGGGGGACAAGATGCCGCAGTTGACGCTGCGGGCGGTTTTGATGGGTGGTGTGCTCGGGATGCTGATGAGCGTCTCGAATCTGTATACGACGCTGGCGATTGGTTGGGGCTTCGGGGTGGCGATCACGGCGTGCGTGATGAGCTATGTGATCTGGAACGGGATTCGGGCCGCCAGCGGCGGGTCGGTTTCGTCGATGTCGATCCTTGAGAACAACTGCATGCAGTCGACGGCGGCGGCGGCGGGCTCGAGCACCGGCGCGACCATCGGCGTGATGTTCGGGGCGTTGTTGCTGCTGGCGCCGGTGCCGGAGGGGCAGACGGCCGCGGATGTCAAGAGCTGGAACGTCAGCTCGTGGTGGGTGGTGGGGTCGTTCACGCTGCTGACGGCGGCGCTGGGTGTGTTCCTGGCGGTGCCCATGAAGCGGCAGATGATCAATCAGGAGAACCTGCGGTTCCCTAGCGGTGTGGCGGCGGCGGAGACGCTGCGGAGCTTGTATAGCGAGAGCGCTGAGGCTTTGCAGAAGGCGTATGCGCTGCTGGTTGGTTTGGCGGCGGGGTTGTTGCTGGGTCTCTTGAACACGCCGGAGGGGGCGCTCAAGGCGCTGGATAAGTTCTTTGAGAAGGTGCCGCTGCGGATCCCGGGGGAGTTTCACTTCCCGTGGCAGAACTGGGCGTCGACGAATCTGTGGTATGGGAAGACGGGCGTCGGGCATACGGGTGAGTACAGCCTGCTGCTGATCGCGGCGGGTGTGATCACGCGGATGCGGGTGAGCCTGAGCATGTTCGCGGGGTCGGCGCTTCTGTACTTCTTTGTCGGGCCCTGGCTTGTGAGCAAGGACCAGGTGATGCCCGGCAGCGGGTGGTTCAAGAACGATGCGGGGGTGTGGGTGTGGGAGGCGGCGCGTCTGTCGAAGGACGCGGTGGTGAATATCGATGTGGTGGGCGGCGGTGGGGTTCTGCACTTCACGCGCTGGGCGCTCTGGGGCGGAAGCGCGGTGATGGTCTTCGCATCGCTGACGGCGCTGGCGCTGCAGTGGAAGGTCGTTGGGCGGGCGCTGACGGGGATGTTCAACCGCAAGTCGAGCGGGAACAGCGCGATGGACGCCATCGAGGTGCCCAACAGTTGGATGATCATCGGGCTGATCCCCGTGACCATCGGGCTGGTGATCGTGCAGTATGTGGCGTTCGATATCGCGTGGTGGGCGGGGCTGATCGCCATTGCGATGAGCTTCATCCTGAGCATGGTGGCGTGCCGGAGTACGGGCGAGACGGACACGAACCCGATCGGCGCGATGGGCAAGGTGATGCAGCTGACGTTTGCGGTGTTGAAGCCCAAGATGATCGTGCCGAACCTGGCCTCGGCGGGTGTTGCGGCGAACTCGGCGGCGGCGAGCGCGGACCTTCTGACCGACCTGAAGAGCGGGTACCTGCTGGGTGCGAACCCGCGGAAGCAGTTCATCGCGCAGTTCGTGGGGATCTTCTTCGGGACGCTGGCGATCGTGCCGGCGTGGTTCCTGATGGTCCCGGATAAGGCGGCGCTTGAGAAGTATGCACTGCCGGCGACGCAACAGTGGGCGGCCGTGGCTCGGGTGTTGACGGAAGGGCTGCACAAGCTGCCGGACTCGGCGAAGTGGGCGCTGCTGATCGGCGCGGTGGTGGGTGTGGCGCTGCCGATCATTGATCGGATGCTGCCCTCGAAGTACCGTCAGTACATGCCCAGCGCGATGGGGCTGGGGCTTTCGTGGGTCATCCCGTTCGGGAACACTTTCAGCTTCCTGCTCGGTGCGATCATCGTGCAGATCTGGGAAGCGATCAACCGCAAGCACGCGGACAAGTACGCGGTGGCGGTGGCGTCGGGCATGATCGCGGGCGAGAGCCTGATGAAGGCGATCGTGGCGATGGCGGCGACGGCGCTGGGGCTGTTGGCGTCGAAGTGATGGTGACGGTTCGGCGCTGAACGCGTCGACCAAGGGCAGAACACACGCACCCACGGGCCGATCGCGGCGCGTGGGTGTTTTTCTGTTCGCGGCCGGATGTGCGAGGGGCGGGTTGCGGGTATGCCCCGCGTTTTGGTGCGTGGGCTTTCCGATCGTCGGTCTTTCGGCTATCTTCTCCCCCTATGGCCATTCCCCAACTGACGGAAGAACAGGTTGCCACGTGGACGCGTCGACAGAAGGACGAGTGGTGGCTGAAGAACGTCTTCCGTGGGAACATGCCGCAGTTGACGCTGCGGTCGGCCGTCACGGGGTTCTTGCTTGGTGGGGTGCTGAGCGCGACGAATCTGTACGTCGGCGCGAAGACGGGCTGGACGCTGGGCGTCGGTCTGACGAGCGTGATCTTGGCCTTCGCGGCGTTCCGGGTGATGTCGCGGATTGGCTTCCGTGATATGACGATTCTGGAGAACAACGCGAGCCAGTCGATCGCGACGGCCGCGGGGTATATGACCGGCCCGCTGATCAGCGGGATGGCGGCGTATATGTGGATCGAGAACAAGCCGCTGCCGATGTACCAGATGTTCTGGTTCAACGTGGTGCTGTCGATCTTGGGCGTGCTGGTGGCGTTCCCGATGAAGCGGCGGTTCATCAACGATGAGCAGCAGCCGTTCCCCGAAGGGCGTGCCTGCGGCGTGGTGCTCGATACGCTCTACACGTCGTCGGCGGATGTGGGGATCTTCAAAGCCAAGGCCCTGGCGATCGCCGCGGCGATTGCGGGGTTTGTGACGTTCATTTCCAGCGAGGCGTACACGCGCACGCTGCACGCGGTGGTGCTGGTGATGAAGGGTGGAGCGGGGTGGACGCAAACGGTGAAGGACAATGCCGCGGCGCTCAAGCAGACGTGGACCTTCCCGCACGATGTCAACGGGCTTTATGCGTGGTTGGCGACGAAGGGGTGGGAGCCGAAGCTGTCGGGCGTGAGTCTGAAGCAGCTCGGGTTCATCCCCGCGTTGGACCTGGCGATGTTCGGTGCCGGCGGCTTGATGGGGATCCGCGCCGGGATCAGCATGATGATCGGTATGGCGCTGAACTTTTTCATCATCGTGCCGTGGATGATCGCGATCGGGGAGATTCTGCCCAAGAGCGGGACGATCGCGGGCGGCGATGCGGTCTTCGGTCGCACGCACATTCTCAATACGTGGGCGCTGTGGTGGGGCATCGCGATGATGGTCACGGCGGCGATGGTGGCGCTGTTCGCGAAGCCCAAGGTGTTCGTGGAGGCGTTCGGTGCGGTCTTCCGTCGCGGTGCGAAGGAGCAGGGTTCGGACCCGGTGCGTGATATCGAGGTGCCGGTGTGGATCTCGTGGGTGGGCGTGCCGATTGTCGGCGCGGTGGGCGTGTGGATGGCGCACGACTGGTTCGGCGTGTCGTGGGTCTTCGGCGCAACGGCGATCCCGATGATCATCGTGCTGACGCTCATCGCCGCCAGCAGCACGGCCCTGACGGGGATCACCCCGACGGGCTCGCTGAGCAAGATCCCGCAGTTCATCTTCGGTGCGGCGGATCCGAAGCACCCGCCGACGAACCTGATGACGGGGGTGATGTGCGTCGAGGTCGCCAGCAACGCCAGCAACCTCCTGATGGACATCAAGCCCGGGTACATGCTGGGCGGGAAGCCCCGGCATCAGGCGTGGGGGCACATCATCGGGATCATCGCCGGGTCGCTGGCGAGCACGCCGCTGTTCTTTGTGCTGTTCATGGGCAACTACAACCCGGAAGTTGCGGCGACGGATCCGCAGCACCTGCAGAAGGTGATGGCACCTGAGGGCGGTCAGTTCGGCTTCCCCTCCGCGATTCAGTGGAAGGGCGTGTCGGATTTGATTTCCAGTGTCTTCGGCGGCGGCGCGCCGGGTCAGTCGTCGATCCTCACGCAGTCGATCGTGATCTCGATGATCATTGCGGCGGCGGTGGGACTGATCTTTGAGATCGTGCGGATCGTGAGCAAGAACAAGTTCCCGATCTCGCCGCTGGCGATCGGGCTGGGCGTGGTTGTGCCGCCGGATAGCACGCTGGCGATGTTCGCGGGCGCGCTGTTCTTCGTGATCATGCACAAGGTCTACGGCAAGAAGAAGGAATCGAGCGGGCACAAGCTGTGGATCGATTCGCACGAGCCGATCTGCGCGGGGATCATCGCCGGTGCTGCGCTGGTGGGGATCGGTGCGGCGCTGCTGAACGCGTTCTTGCTGGGTGGGTTGAAGTAAACAGAGGAAGAGCCGCCGTTGGAGTTTGAACAGAGTTGAGAAGCACATGAGCCGGGCCCAAAGGCCCGGCTTTTTCTTTGGCGACCGGGGTTGCGGGTGGAGTGGCGGGAGGGAGTGGTAGATCGGGGAGCGAGGATGGGTTCGGCCGGTCGTTTGGTTTTATCCGAACAAAAATCCGAACAATATCCGGAAATAGCCCTTGACGCACCGAACATAGTCAGTATACTCATCGAAAGTTGATCGGTCGGTGATCGGGTCTTTGGGCGTGGCGGACGGATGGAGCGGGGTGGGGGTGTCTGGCTGAAACACATGGAGGTGGGCCGTGATTCATGCGAGTCGGATCGATCGGTTGGTGCGGGCGGGGCGGTTTGAGCAGTTGCTGGACGAGGTGCTGACGAACGGGCGGCGGCTGCCGATCGCGGCGCGGGCGATGCTGCTGGATGAGCCTTCGGTGGGGGCGGGCGGCTCGGGTGATTCGCGCGACGAGTCGGCGTGTGTGTCGGCGGCGGTTTCGCTCGGGGTGTTGGAGCGGGCGTCGATGGGGCTGGCGCTGCAGCGGTTGGTTGAGCTGACGTATGTGCCGCA
>JAVTWO010000167.1:0-32636 GCA_032229765.1 Phycisphaerales bacterium
CCCGGCTACACTCGTTCCCCGCATGAACCTCACCGACTTCATCCGTCCAGACTCGATCAAGGTGCCCCTGCAGGCCACCGACAAGCGCGGCGCGATCAACGAGCTCGTCGACGCCCTCGCCGCCGCCGGTCGCATCACCGACGCCGGCACCCTCAAGGACGCCGTCTGGACCCGCGAGCAGACCCGAACCACCGGCATCGGCAACAACCTCGCCATCCCCCACGGCAAGTGCGCCGGCATCCCCGCCCTCGTCATGGCCATCGGCAAACCCGCTGCCCCCATGGACTTCCAGTCCATCGACCGCCAGCCGGTGAAGCTCATCATCCTCCTCGCCTCACCCCCCGATCGAAGCCAGGACCACATCACCGTTCTCGCCAAGATCAGCAAGATGTTCCTGGTGAAGGACCTCCGCGAGCAGTTCTTCGCCTCCGAATCCGCCGAGGAGCTCTTCGCCCTCATCAAGGCCCAGGAACCGGCCTGACGCACACGCTTCCGTTTCAAAGCCCCTTCACTCAACGGGTTTTCCGATATGCCGCACGCGCCAGCCAACCTGACGATGAATCCTCACCCCCCCGTCAACGCCGGTGAGCTCCCCCAGCACATCCTCACGCCGCTCGCGGCCGTCGACGACTACCTCCGCGACATCGTCGGCAAACTCGATTACCCCACGAACCTCCGCGACGCCGTCGCCTACGCCCTCTACGGCGGGGGCAAACGCCTCCGCCCCCTCATGGCCTGGTGGTGCGCCGCCGCCGTCTCCGGTCGGACCGACCACGACGCGGGGATCAAGAGCCTCCCCGCCGGCGCCGCCGTTGAACTTGTTCATGCGTTCTCGCTCGTCCACGACGACCTGCCCGCCATGGACGACGACGACCTGCGCCGCGGCCGACCAACCCTCCACATCGCCACCAGCGAAGCCATGGCCATCCTCGCCGGCGACGCCATGCTCAACCTCGCTTACGCCCACCTCGCCCAGGTCATCGATCACCCCGCCACGCTGCGTTCACTCGTCCGCGAACTCGCCCAGGGCACCAGCGGCATGATCGCCGGGCAGGTCTACGACACCCTCGCCGGGTTCGAGCCGGGCCTCTCCGACGAACAGAAACTCCGCACCATCCACATCAACAAAACCGGCGCACTCCTTCGCGCCGCCTGCCGCATGGGCGCGATCTGCCAGCTCTCGCCCAGCGAGAACCTCCCGGCCCTCAGCGCCATCAGCCACTACGCCGACGACATCGGGCTGATGTTCCAGATCGTCGACGACATCATCGACGTCACCCAACCCCCCGAGCACGCGGGCAAAAAGACCGGCAAGGACATCGACGCCGGCAAGCTCACCTACCCCGGTGTCCTGGGCATGGACCTCTCGCGCAAGCGCGTGACCGAACTGCTCGACCACGCCCTGGCCTCCATCGCCCCGCTCGGCCCCGCCGCCGAGCCGCTCGCCCAGATCGCCCGGTACATGGCCGTGCGCACGAAGTGACCCAGACCAACCGTCCGACCACCCCCCTCCCCCCCGACCAAGGGCCCTGACCGCGAGTCCGAGAAACCTCGGGTTTTATGCTGATGCCTGAACCCGGGGGGCTCCCGGGACGTCCAAGCAATCCCCAGAGGCTTTCGCCATCCCCCCCGGGCGGCGGGGAATCAAACAGGGTGCTATCCTCTCCCCTCATACACCGTTCGTTCTTTGTCTTTGTTCCCGTTCGGTCCGTCGTTGGTTTGGCTGATTTCCCCGCTTTCCCAACCCAGGATGTGGGTTTTCCACCAGCCGGGCACACCGCCCTCACCCGGACCGCCTACGGTTTGTTTTCAGTCATTCTTGAAAGTTGGAGCACGACGCTCTTATGAAACTTCTCCCGACCATCGCCTCACCCGCCGACCTCAAGCGCCTGTCGATCGAGCAGCTCCCCGAGCTCGCCGCCGAGATCCGTCAGGCGATCTACGAGCAGGTTTCCAAGTCCGGCGGGCACCTGGCCCCCAACCTGGGCGTCGTCGAGCTGAGCATCGCCCTGCACTACGTCTTCGACTTCGGCTACGACCGTCTGCTCTTTGACGTCGGTCACCAGTGCTATCCGCACAAGCTGCTCACCGGGCGTCTGCCGGGGCTTGCGGGCCTGCGCACCAGCGCCGGCTTCGCGGGCTTCCCCGAGCCGCGTGAGTCCAGCTACGACCTCTTCTCCGTCGGGCACGCCGGCACGGGCATCTCCACCGCCGTGGGCATGGCCCGCGGCGACACGCTCAACGGCGACGGCTTCGACCCCGCCAAGGCCCCCAACGGGCGGCGCGTGGTCTCCATCATCGGCGACGCCTCCATCGTCAACGGCGTCGCCATGGAAGGCCTCAACGGCGCGGGCACCCTTAAGCGCCAGTTCATGGTCGTCCTCAACGACAACGGCATGAGCATCAGCAAGCCCCAGGGCGCGGTGGCTCATTACTTCGACAAGCTCCGCATCTCCAGCGCCTACTCGGGCATGAAGCAGGCCGCGAAGGAACTGCTCGCCAGCGTCCCCGGCGGCGGCGCGGTCCGCGAGGCCTACCACAAGATGGGCGAGGGCATGAAGGCCGTCCTCAACGAGGGCGCGTGGTTCGAGCACTTCGGGCTCGTCACCGTCGGCCCCGTCGACGGGCACAACCTCCCCGAGATGATCGAAGTCCTCCGCGAAGCCAAGAACTTCGACCGCCCCATGGTCTTGCACGTCAAGACCATCAAGGGCAAGGGCCTCTCCTTCGCCGAGAAGGACAGCAGCACCTTCCACTCCCCCGCCGCCTTCACCGTCATCGGCGACCTCGACTCGAGCAACCTCGAGAACGAAGGCTGCCGCGTCGAGATCAAGAAGGACGGGCGCTCCTTCACCGCCGCCATCGGCGACATCATGGTCGAGGCCATGGGCAAAGACCCCAAGATCGTCACCGCCACCGCCGCCATGCCCGACGGCACCGGCATCGCCAAGACCCTCGCCAAGTACCCCGAGCGCTCCTTCGACACGGGCATCTGCGAGAGCCACGCCCTCGACATGATGGCGGGCATGGCCAAGACCGGCTGGAAGCCCTTCTTCGCCGTCTACGCCACGTTCTTGCAGCGCGCGTTTGACCAGTGCTTCCAGGAGGTCAGCCTCCAAGGCCTGGCCGTGCGTTTGCTGCTCGATCGCGCGGGGCTCGTCGGCGGCGACGGCGCCGTGCACCACGGCTTCTGCGATGTGGCGATCCTCCGCGTCCTGCCCCAGGCCGCGATCATGGCCGCCATGGACGAGCCCAGCCTCAAGGCCGCGGTGGAGTTCATGCGGACCTACGACCAGGGCCTCAGCAGCGTGCGCTACCCGCGCGACAGCGTCAGCGATCGCTTCGCGAAGGAAGCCTGCCCCGCCTTCGAGCTGGGCAAGGCCCGCTGCCTGACGCCTCAGTTCGATCTCGGCGCTCCGGGCAACAACGGCGCGGGCGTCCCCGAAGTCGCGGTCCTGGCCTTCGGCACCTGCGCCATCGACGCCATGAAGGCCTTCGATGAGCTTCAGGGCGAGCTGCGCGTCTGCGTCTACGACGCACGCTTCGCCAAGCCCGTCGACTCCGACCTGATCGCCCGCCTGCTGAAGGCCGGCGTGCCGATCGTCACCGTCGAAGACCACTCGGTCGTTGCGGGCTTCGGCGCCGCGGTGGTCGAGGCCGCCAGCGACATGAACCTCGACGCCTCGCGCGTGGTGAAGGTCGGCCTGCCCGACGCCTGGGTCTACCAGGACTCACGCGCCAAGCAGCAGGCCCTCGTGGGCCTCGACGCGCCGGGCATCGCCAAGGCCATCCGCAAGGCCGCGGCCCTCTCCGCGAGCGAAACCTCCCCCGAGGTGCACGTCAAGGTCGCGGGCGTCGCCCGCAGCTCGAAGTAAGCCGAAGGGTGCAACCGCAGGCGTGCGACAGATCGCACGCACAGCACAGAAAACACAGAACACAAAAGAGCCCCGTGAGCGAATACTCACGGGGCTTTTCATTTCTGTTGAATCTGAACTTCAATCAGCGGTCTTCGACGATCTCAGACCGACCGACGCCGACGGGCGGCCACCAGACCCGCCAGGGCGAGCATCGCCCCCGCGCCGGGAGCGGGGATCTCCCGCACGGTGATCTGGAAGGTGTTGCTGTTGCCGTTGACCGAGATGCCAAGACCGGTGACGCTCAGGGTGTAGTTGCCGATGGTCACGGACGTGGCACCGCTGTAGACCGCGAGTCCTGAGAACTGCCCGTTGGTCTGCACGAGCGACCCTGGGGTGAGCGCCAGCGGCGTGCTGCCGTAGCCGTAGGTCACCAGATCGGGCGTTGAGCCGAACGGGCGGTTGAACGGGTTGGCGTTGGTGGCGAAGTAGAGCGAGAAGCCGTTGTAACCGCCCTGCAGGCTGGTGGTGAAGTCATTCACACCGACGACAAGCGGGAAGGTCGTGCCACGGGGCGCGCCGTTGATGGTGATGGCGCTGTTGCCGGTGCCGAGGATGTTGTCATACTCCGCGGGTTCGCTCGAGCTCGAGCCGCCGAAGAAGGTCGAGTAGTTCACAACACCCGAGAGCCACACCTGCCCCTGAGCCATCGAGGCCAGGGCGAGCGTACCGACGGCCGCGCACATCTTGATCCGGTTCATCTTCATCTCCCACGAAAAAACAAAGAGCCCGGACCGACAGGCCCGGACGACACTCCGGCGTAAGTGTGTCACAGTTCTCGGGCGTTGGCGACCGAAATGACGGGTGAATCTCCGTAAAAATACGTACGGCATCTGATCGATCAACCCGGGTTTCTTCGCTCGAGGGCACGGTGAACCGCCCCGAACGATTGGCTACCCTCGCTTCATGCCCGCCAAGGTCCTCCTGCTGATCAACCGTTCCAAGCCCGAGATCTGCTCCTCTCTGGAAGAGGTGCGAACGATCGTTCACAACGCCGGCGGGCACGTCGTCGGTGAAGAAGACGCCCTTGTCGACGGTCCCCTCTCCGCCGCTCAGGCCCGCGGCGCAGAGCTGCTGATGATCCTGGGAGGCGACGGCACGATCCTTTCGCAAGCCCGCCGAACGATCCACCTGCGCCTGCCTCTGCTCGGTCTGAACTTCGGCAAGCTGGGCTTCCTTGCGGAGTTTGACCTCGCCACGCTGCGTCAGCACGCCGGCTCGATCTTCTGCTCAGGCCCCGCGACGCTCGTGAAACGTCGGATGATGACGGTGCGCGTCTGCCGATCGAGCGCCCCCGGCCGGGGTGTGGGGATGACCGACGAAGACGTGGGCCTGGCGCTCAACGACGCCGTTATCGCCGCGGGTGAGCCCTTCCGCATGATCGAGGCGCAGATGTCCATCGACGGGCAACCCGGTCCGACCGCCGCGGGCGACGGAATCGTCGTCTCCACGCCCGTGGGATCAACCGCGTACAACGCCAGCGCGGGCGGGCCCATCATGGCCCCCGATGTCGACGCGATGGTCATCACGCCCATCGCCGCCCAGTCGCTCTCCTTCCGTCCCGTGGTCGTCAGCGGCAGCTCCGAAGTCACGCTCACCATGGGCCGCGTGAATACACCCCGCGGCGCTCAGAGCAACGCCGGCGTCGGGGGCACCTGCCTGCTGCTCGACGGTCAGCCGGTCTGCCGACTGAAAACCAACGACCGCGTCATCGTCCGATTCCATCCTGAGCCCGTGCTCTTCGTGCGCAACCCGCAGAGCAACTACTGGGACACGCTGGTGCAGAAGATGCACTGGGCCGCCAGGCCGCGCCTTCGCGGCGAGTGAGCGCGACCGGTCAAAAAAGCAAGCGGCCCAACGAGGGCCGCCCGCATGAACAAGGCTGGTTGTATTCCTTCGTCGAATCTCACTCGCCAGCGCGTGAGTCACGCAGCGTCAGCACGCGCTGGATCCCCTGCGAGTAGACGATGATCCGCACGCCCTTGCGGAAGCTCACCGACCGAGTCGCCTCGCGGAAATCGTCGATCGAGCGGATGTCGCGCCCGTCGATCCGCAGGATCACGTCCATCGGGTTCAGGAAACCCGCTGCGGGCGAGGTCTCGGCGATCTCGGTCACCACCACGCCCACCGCCCGGCCCATGCCGAGCTGTCGCGCCACGTCCGCCGTGACGTTCGAGACGCCCACGCCCAGGCGGTTGTCCGCGCCGATCGCACCCGCCGCCGCGGCGATCTTCGCATCGTCACGCTTGGCAATCGTCGCGTCGACCTCGATGTTCTTCCCGCCGCGGAAGACGCTCAGCTTCACTGTCTTGCCGGGAGGGAGAGTCGCGATGATGTTCCGCAGCGCGTTGTCGCTGCTGGTCACGCGCTCGTCGATGGCGGTGATGACGTCCTCCGCCTGCAGGCCCGCCTTCTCCGCCGGCCCGCCCGCGACGATGTTGTTGATCACCACGCCCTCGGTGCGGTCAAAGCCCAGGCTCTTCGCGGTCGCTTCGTCCAGAGGCTGGATCCCCACGCCCAGCCAGCCGCGCTGCACCGTGCCCGTGGAGATGATCGAGTCCATGATGTTCTTCGCCATGTTCGAGGGAATGGCGAAACCGATGCCCATGTACCCGCCCGCCCGGCTGTAGATCGCGGTGTTCATGCCGACGATCTGACCTTGCAGGTTGACAAGCGGGCCGCCGGAGTTCCCGGGATTGATCGCCGCATCGGTCTGGATGAAGTCTTCGAAGCGGTTCTGCCCGCGCTGGGGCGAATCGGGAAGGGTCCGTCCCTTCGCGGAGACGATCCCCGCGGTGACGGTCTGGTTGAGCCCGAAGGGGTTGCCGATCGCCAGGACCCACTCGCCCACGCCGAGCTTGTCGCTGTCGCCCAGTTCCGCGAAGGGCAGGTTCGAGCCTTCGATCTTGAGCACCGCGACGTCGGTCTCGGGGTCGCGTCCGATGAGCTTGCCGTCGAAGGTGCGGTTATCGCCGAACTTCACGGTGATGTTCGTGGAGCCTTCGACGACGTGGTTGTTGGTGAGGATGTAGCCATCGGGCGAGACGACGATTCCCGAGCCGAAGCTGGTGGCCTGGGGCATGGAGTCAGGCCCGCCGCCAAAGAAGCGCCGGAGCATCTGGTCGCGCGCGTCGAGTTGTTCGCTGCGTGAACGCGGATCGCCCTTGGTGGCGGTGATGTGCACGACGGTGGGCGTGACCTCGCGCGCGACGCGCTGGAAGGCCGACGAAAGACCTTGCGCGAGCGAGAGTGCCGCCTGTTCTTCCTTGGTCACCGCCATCCCCGCGGGGGCGGCCGTTCCGGCGGCGTTTGCTTCTTTGCCCGGGCAGAAGAGCGCCAGCGAGAGTGCGGACATCGCGAGGAAACCGATGGAGTTGCCGTGCTTGGACTTCGACATGGGTGGGGTTCCTGAAGCGAGGCGGAATCGCGGACGAAAAAGGGGTGCGAGAAACGGTTCTCGGAAAGGTCCTGAGGAATCCCGCCGACCGGGGTCAGCCGGTGGGCGGAAGGCCGGGGTATGGATGGTCTCCAAATCCCGGTTGTCTGCGTTCTACGACCGCGGGAGTCGGTCGGTTCGCCCGTTTGATTAGGTGTTTGAGAGGGTGATCTTGCGGGGCTGGGTTTCGGGCTTGCGGGGCATGGTGACGGTCAGCACGCCGTCCTTCAGCGCGGCGCTGATGCGCTCGCTGTCGAAGGTGTCGCCGACGCGGACCTGACGCTCGAAGGTCCCCTCGGGGCGTTCATCGCGCAGAACCTCGGCGTTCTCCGGGCGGCTGAGCGTTCGGCTGCCACGGATCGTCAGCACGTCGCGCTCGAGGGTGATCTCGACCTGGTCCATGCTGAACCCGGGCAGGTCCATCTCCAGCACGCCCTTGGTCGGGTCGGTCCAGATGGTCATCGGCGCACCGGTGTGCACGTCATGACGGGGCAGAGCGCCGGGCCCGAAGACGCTCGCGACCATGTCGCTGAAGGTCGGCAGGGCGGTGCCCGAGAAGCGGACGACGCCGGGGGCGCAGTTCGAGGTGGTGCAGGCGGCGTGGTTAACGTTCGTGTTCGCGTTCATGTCAGATCTCCTGTGTTGATTCGGTGTTGAGGTTCGGACGTTTCGCCGAGGCGGGTCCGGTTCTCCGCGTCGGCGGGGGACACATTTCAAACCCCGTGCCAGAAGCCGATGCCGCGAGAAAGCACGGAATTCCGCGTCAAGAACGGGCCTTTGGCGGACTGGGGAAGTTGTCAGGCGGTTCGGAAGCACCCGAACGCCGGGGCGTTCATGACCGCGAGCGAGCGGCTTGGCAGGCAGGGGTCTGCCAACTTGACGCTCGAGGGGCGGGGTGAAGCGTGGAGTAAGGGATGCCAAGCTGGCATGCGGGTTGAAGTGGGTTTCATGGGACGCACAGCGCGCCGGTGTGGGCAAGATTTCAGAAGCCCACGTTTGCGCGCAATGGTGTGCCCATCGGCTTTTCAGATGCACCGAAGGCGGGCGAGGGGGTGGCCGGGGGCGTATGGTGAGCGTTGTGGGGAGGATGGGAAGATGAAGACGGGAGTTTCGAGCGTGCAGTTTCAGGACTATTACGCGACGCTGGGTGTGACGCGGGGTGCGTCGGTGGAGGAGATCCAGCGCGCGTACCGCGGCCTGGCGCGCAAGCTCCACCCGGACGTGAACAAAGAGCCCGGCTCGGCGGAGAAGTTCGCACGCGTGCAGGAGGCGTACGAGGTTCTGCGCGATGCGGAGAAGCGGAAGCTCTACGACCAACTGGGGGCGAACTGGAAGGCGGGTCAGGATTTCAGGCCGCCACCGGGTTGGGAGGGTGGCCCGGCGGGTGGAGGGAGGCGTGGGCGTGCCGGCGGGCGTGGCTCGGCGCGCGGGCCCAGCCCGGAGGACTTTGCCAACTTTGCCCAGGGGATGGGTGGGTTCGGGTCGGCCGGCGGGCCGGGGGGTGCCGGTGGATTCAGCGATTTCTTCGACGCGATCTTCGGGCAGATGAACCAGCAGCAGCAACAGCACGGTCGTCGCGGCGGCTCGGCGCGTTGGGACGATGCCGGTGTGGGTGGCTCATCGCAGCGAGATGCCTTCGCGGAGGGTTTTCGAGCCGCGGCGGAAGCGCCCGCCCGCGGCGGCAACGTCAGCGCGGTGGCGCATGTGAGCCTCGAAGAAGCCCACGCCGGCGCGACGCGGACGATCACCGTGCGCGACGGGCAGGGCGAGCGCACGATCGAACTGAAAATCCCCGCGGGGACCACCGACGGGTCGAGCCTTCGCCTCGCGGGGCAAGGGCAGCCGGGCCCGGGCGGCGCGGGTGATCTGCTGGTGACGGTCAAGGTCGATCCGCACGGGACGTTCCGGTTTGCGCGCGGTGTTCCCGCGTCGGACGAAGGGCTGTCGGCGGATGATCTGATCACCGATGTCGTGCTCACGCCGTGGGAAGCGGCGCTGGGCGCGAAGGTCGACGTGCGGACGCTCGACGGGACGGTTTCGATCTCGATCCCCGCGGGCTCAAACTCGGGTCAGCGGCTGCGCCTGCGCGGGAGAGGTTTACGCCGGCGCGGTGGAGGCAAGGGCAAATCGACCGGCGGCGAGGCTTCGGATCTGTATGTAGAGCTGAAGATCGCCGTGCCGAAGACGCTGAGCGAAGACGAGCGGCGGCTGATGGAGGAACTGGCGAAGGTCTCTTCGTTCCGTCCTCGTGGGTGATTTTGTGCACGAAGACGCGAAGACGCGAAGGAAGGGGGATTCAACGCGGAGTTCGCGGCGGGCCGCGGAGGAATATGGGAGGGGATACTGAGATCGGAGAGGGTGTTTCGTTTCTCTTTCTGCGATTGCCTATTGCCGATTCCCGATTGCCTTTTCTTCTCAACGAAGTGAGGGAAGGGATGGAAGGGGAGCAGAAACGTGAGCGACGGCGGCCCGTTGCTGGCTCACTTCTCTGGCAGCAGCAGGACGAGCAGGTCGTTGACGTTGGTGCCTGTGGGGCCTGTGGTGATGGTGGCGGGGTGACTTGGTGCGGCTTGGTTGTCGAGCGATCGGAAGAACTCGTCACTGGCGGCTCTGCGGGCGTGGTTGATTGGGGAGAGGCCTTTGCTGAGGGCGGCGCGGGCGGTTGTGTGGGTGATGAGGGCGCCGGCGGGTGTGGGCGGGGCGGCGGAGGTGCCGTCGACGCCGTCGGTTGCGATGGAGAGGAGGGCGGCGGGTGCGAGGTTGGCGAGTGGTTCGATGCAGCAAAGGGCGGCGTGGCGTGCGCGGCCGCCGGGCTGAGGGGGAGTGGAGGTGACGAAGGCCTCGGAGGTGAAGACGATCGCGGCGGGGCGACGCACGCTCGCGGCGCGGGCGGCGGAGATCGCCTCGCGGGCCATCGCGTCGGCGCTGCACTCAAAGCCGGTGCGGACGATCGCGGAGTAACCCAGTCGTTGAAGCGCTGAGGCGGCGGCGTTGGCGGCGGTGGTGTGCGAGGCGACGATCCGATAGTCCACGCGTGAGAAGGGTTCGGCGGGTGCGGTCGTTGCGGGCGGATGTTCCGCGGCGGCACGCTCACGCAGAAAGGCGGCGATCTGCGGGTGCTTGTCGGTGAGGCTCAAACGTTCCAGCAGGGTCAGGGCGTCGGCGGTGGTGGTGGGGTTCGGCGAGAACGGCCCGCTGGCGATGTCGTGCGGAGCGCCGGAGATCACGTCGCTGAGCGTCAGCACGAGCGCTCGGCACCCTTCGGGCAGGGCGCCCGCGAGCAACCCGCCTTTGGTGGCGTCGAGGGCTCGGCGGATGAGGTTCAGTTCGCTGATGCGCAGGCCCAGCGAGAGCAGGTCGCGGGTGAGGGCGTGCAGGTGGTCGATGGTCAGCGGCGGATGGGGGAGGGTGCAGAGGGCGGATGAGCCGCCGGAGAGGAGGATGATGAGGTGGGGTGCGGGTGAGGGGGTCTCGGCGGGTTGGATGCTTTGAAGGAAGCTCAGGACGCGTTTGGCGGCGGTGAAGCTGCGCGCGGTGGGGAGCGGGTGATCGCTGATCAGAAGTTCGGCGTGCGAAGGCGGCGGGGTGGTGATGCCTTCGGGTGAGATGATCAGCAGCGGCGCGCGATGGGTTGGTGTTGCGTGGATGAAGCCCTGCGCCATGGCGATGGCGGCCTTGCCCATCGCCAGCACGGGCGTGCGCGTCAGGGCGTTCGTGTCGGCGGCGGAGGTCGGGTGGATCGATTGACGCAGCGCACGATCGACGGCGAGGGCGGGGTCGATCGCGGAGAGGACCGCGTCCCAGACGGTTTGCAGGTCTTGGCGGTGATGGGCGAAGGTGGGCATGTGTTCCCGTCAGAGTGAACGGACGCCCAAGGCGATGAGGGCTTGCACGAACCCGAAGGCGATGACGGCGGTCAGGATCGTCAGCACGAGGGCCTCGACCGGTTCAAGATCGAGCAGGACCAGGGCGAGGACGGTGGCGGACATGATCGGGATGATGAGCAGGAGGATCGATGGAGGGAGGATGGCGGCGGTGAGCAGTTGCAGCGCGATGTAGAGCGAGCCGACGGCGCCGAGGCGCAGGGCGGTGAGGCTCATCGGCGCGTCGAAGCCCGACCAGACGGCGCAGAGGATGAAGTTGGCGATGAGCCCGGCGAGGACGTAGACGCCCATGACCGCGCCGAAGGGCGGGATGAGGGCGGCGTTGCGGGTGAGGGCGAAGGCGATGATGGTCGAGAGCACGCAGAACGCGAAGATGGAGCCGGGGACGAGCCAGGCTTTGCGGACGACATCGCGCCCGAGGGCTTTGTTCCAATCGCGCCAGTGGGGGGCGGTGGGGACCTTGCCGCACTCGGGGCATCGGCGGAGTTTGAGCCCGCGGAGGTCGTAGCCACAGTGGTTGCAGGTGAGCGAGCCGGATTTTTGAGCGGAGGCACCGAGGCCTGTGCCGGGGGTGAAGCCCTTGCGTTTGTCGTAGCCGCAGTTCACGCAGATGACGCTGTCGGTATCGGGCGGGCGTTCGCAGGCGGGGCAGGGGGAGCTGTGAGGTGAATCGGCGGGTTGGACCTTTGGGAGCGGCACGGGGTGAGTTTACAAAGGTTGAGCGATGTGAGGAAGGAAGGAATGGTGCCCGGGGCACCGATCGCGATGAAGAGAAAAGCACGGCCGATTCGAGCCGTGCTTTGAAGATGCACTGTGTTCTCTGCGGAGCGATCGGCTTACGCCATCGGCGAGCTGGGCGTGAGGGCGGGCTTTTTGGTTTCGATGCGCAGCGGGGCGATGGGCGCGGTGGGCCAGTAGTCTTGCAAGGCCGCCACGTCCCAGTCGTTTTTCCGCATGGCGCTGATGGCCATCGCGGCGGCTTGGGCGCCCGTCGCGGTGGTGACCATCGCGATGCCCATGCGCACGGCGGCGTTGCGGATCTTGCCCTCGTCGGTCTGCCAACCGGTCTTCGTTGGCGTGTTGATGACCAGGTGGATCTGCCCGTCGGTCATGAGGTCGAGGACGTTCGGGCGTTCGGCGCCGGCGATCTTCGGGAGGATGGTTGTCGGAACGCCCGCGGCGATGAGGCTTTGGGCGGTGCCGGCGGTTGCGTAGATGGTGAAGCCTTCGCGGGCGAGCTGCGCGGCGACGGGGATGATGAAGAGCTTGTCGGTCTCACGCACCGAGACGAAGGCGTTGCCCTTCAGTGGGAGAGCGTTGGCGGCGGAGATCTGGGCCTTCGCCATCGCCAGCGGCAGCGAGCGGTCGATGCCCATGACCTCGCCTGTTGAACGCATCTCCGGTCCGAGGGCGACGTCGATGGTCTGGAACTTGCTGAACGGGAAGACAGACTCTTTGACGCTGTAGAAGCCCTGCGGGACGACTTCCTTCGCGCCCAGCTCGTCGAGGCTTTTGCCCATCATGACGCACGCGGCGAGGCGTGCCCAGGGGACGTTGGTGCTCTTGCCCACGAAGGGGACGGTGCGTGCGGCGCGGGGGTTGACCTCGAGGATGTAGATCTCGTCGTCCTTGATGGCGAGCTGGACGTTCATGAGGCCGTTGATGCGGAGCTCGCGGGCGAGATCGTGCCCGATGCGTTTGATGCGTTCGACGATTTGGGGGCGGAGGGAGTAGGGGGGAAGGACGCAGGAGGAGTCGCCCGAGTGGATGCCGGCTTGTTCGATGTGCTCCATGACGCCGCAGACGACGGAGCGGCGGTGGGTTTCTTGCGTGGTGGCGTTGGGCTGATAGTCGGCGAGGACGTCGACGTCGACTTCGGTTGCGTCGGAGAGGAAGCGGTCAACGAGGACGGGAGCGCGTTCGAAGTCGCTGGCGTTGACGGCGGTCTTCATGTAGTGCAGGAGCGCTTTTTCGTCGGAGCAGATCTCCATGCCGCGGCCGCCGAGGACGAAGGAGGGGCGGACGAGGACGGGGTAGCCCAGAGTGGAGGCGACCTTGGTGGCTTCGTCGAGTGTGCGGGCGATGCCGGCGGCGGGGCGCTTGAGGGACATCCTGGTGAGCAGCGCGTCGAAGCGGTCGCGATCCTCGGCGAGGTCGATGGAGTCGGCGGAGGTGCCGATGATGGGGACGCCGGCCTTGGCGAGACCTTTGGCGAGGTTGAGGGGGGTCTGGCCGCCGAACTGGACGATGGCGCCGAGGATGAGGCCTTCGCGTGACTTGTTCGCGCGACCGTCGGCTGAAGCCGACGGCTCTGAGAGAGGCTTGCCGTTGAGCCGTTCGATGATGTTCGTGACGTCTTCGAGGGTCAGCGGCTCGAAGAAGAGCAGGTCGCTGGTGTCGTAGTCGGTGCTGACCGTCTCGGGGTTCGAGTTGATCATGACCGATTCGAAGCCCAGGTCTTTTGCGGCGAAGGCGGCGTGGCAGCAGCAGTAGTCGAACTCGATGCCTTGGCCGATGCGGTTCGGGCCGCCGCCGATGATGACGACCTTGGGTGTGTTGCTGATGCGGACTTCGTCGTCGGTGGAGGTGAAGAAGGTGCCCGAGGCGTCGCGGCGCTTCACGGGCGATTCGTACGTGGAGTAGAAGTAGGGCGTGATCGCCTGGAACTCCGCGGCGCAGGTGTCCACGAGCTTGTAGACCGGCTCAATGCCCAGCTTCTTGCGGTGCGATCGAACGGTCAGCACCGCGTCGGGGGTGATGGTGTTGAGGTATACGTGGGCGAGCTGCGCGTCGGAGAAGCCGAGCTTTTTGGCTTGCAGCATGACGTCGGCGGGGACGTCTTCGAGCTTCGCGTAGGAGAGCAGGACGTCTTCGAACTCAACGATGCGGGCGATCTGATCGACGAACCACGGGTCGAAGCGGGTGAGCTCGCAGATGCGATGGATCGACCAGCCGGCCTTCATGGCGTAGCGGACGAAGTACAAGCGGCCCTGACCGGGGACGGTGAGCTTGCGGGTGAGTTTGTCCTCGGGGATGGGCCATTGGACGGGCTCGCCGTCGATCGTGCGCGGGAGGCTGGCGTGGTCGGCGCCCTTGGCGAGGGCGGCCTCGGCCGTGCCCGAGCGCTGCGCTAGCAGCCAGTGGTCGTTGCGATCAAGCCCGAGCCCGAAACGTTTGACCTCCATCGAGCGGATGGCTTTTTGCAGCGATTCGCAGAAGGTGCGCCCGATGGCCATCGCTTCGCCCACGGACTTCATCTGCGTGGTGAGGGTTTCGTCGGCTTCTGGGAACTTCTCGAAGGTGAAGCGCGGGATCTTGGTGACGACGTAGTCCAGCGCGGGCTCGAAGCAGGCGCTGGTGCTGCCCGTGATCTCGTTCTTCAGTTCGTCGAGGGTGTACCCCACGGCGAGCTTCGCGGCGATCTTCGCGATCGGGAACCCGGTGGCCTTGCTGGCAAGGGCGCTGGAGCGTGAGACGCGGGGGTTCATCTCGACGACGACCATTTCGAACGGCTTTGAGCCGTCGGCGTTGGGCTTGGGGTTCGGGTTGACGGCGAACTGGACGTTGCTGCCGCCGGTTTCGACGCCCACGGCCCGCATGATCGCGATGGCGGCATCGCGCATGGCCTGGTATTCCTTATCGGAGAGCGTCTGGATGGGGGCGACGGTGATGGAGTCACCGGTGTGCACGCCCATGGGGTCGATGTTCTCGATGCCGCAGACGATGACGCAGTTGTCGTTCTTGTCGCGGACGACTTCGAGCTCGTATTCCTTCCAGCCGATGACGGACTGGTCGATCTGAACCTGCCCGATCATGCTGGCGCGGAGGCCGCGTGAGACGATGTCGACGAACTCGCCGCGGTTGTAGGCGATGCCGCCGCCGGTGCCGCCGAGGGTGAAGGCGGGGCGGATGATGGCGGGGAGGCCGATCTCTTTGAGGAAGTCCTCGGCGTCGCTGAGGGTGGTGACGGTCTTGGCTTTGGGAAGTTTCAGCCCGAGCTTTTCGCAGATGTCTTTGAAGACTTGGCGATCCTCGGCGCGGTGGATGACGGGGCGGTCGGCGCCGATCATTTTGACGTTGAACTCGGCGAAGATGCCCTCGTCGAAGCACTTGCAGGCGCAGTTGAGGGCGGTCTGCCCGCCGAGGGTCGGGAGCACGGCGTGGATGGGGTCGCCCAGCTCTTTCTGCTTGCGGAGGACTTTCCGGACGGACTCGGGGGTGATGGGCTCGACGTAGGTTCGGTCGGCCATCTCCGGGTCGGTCATGATGGTGGCGGGGTTGCTGTTGATGAGCACCACGCGAAAGCCCTCGGCCTTCAGGGCCTTGCAGGCCTGGGTGCCGGAGTAATCAAACTCGCAGCCCTGCCCGATGACGATGGGCCCGGCGCCGATGATGAGGATGGTCTTGATGTCGGTGCGCTTGGGCATCGGAACCCCTATGCAAGAGCGGAAGGGTGCTGGACGGGATCTGGACGGTTCATCGCCTCGCGGTCCGGCAAGTGTATTGAGATCGGGCGCGTTTGTCCGCTTTTCGGGTCGTCTTTCCGCGTGATCTTCTCGGACGGCGCAGCGTCAAGCTGTGCGAGCGGTGGGGGCGGCGGGGTTTGGTTGGCGAACGTGTTCGTGCGTGCATCGGGGAGCTTGATGAAGGCGAACTCGACGGACGGTCGATCTTCACAGAGAGCGGCGAAACTTGCTCCGGGCGCGATCCCGGGGTGGTTGGCGGCCGTAAACTGGGGCTGCAATCCCGGTTTCTTCCTCTGACTCCTGTCTATGCGAGGCGTTATCTATGTGCGGAATCGTCGGCTACCTCGGTCATCGTCAAGCCAAGCCCATCCTCATTGAGGGCCTCAAGCGTCTGGAGTATCGGGGGTATGACTCGGCGGGGCTGGCGATGCTTGTCGACGGGAAGATGAAGCTCGCCCGCAGCGTCGGGCGCGTGTCGATGCTCGAAGAGCGACTGGAGCAGGACGGCGGGTTCGGCGGGACCATCGGCGTCTGCCACACGCGCTGGGCAACGCACGGCGGCGTGACGGAGCTGAACGCCCACCCGCACAAGGACGACCGGCACGGGCTGGTGGTTGTGCACAACGGGATCATCGAGAACTACGCCGCGCTGAAGACCTATCTGCAGGACAAGGGGCACGTCTTCACCAGCGAGACGGACACCGAAGTCATCAGCATGCTCATCAGCGAGCTGTACGAAGGGGACCTTGAGAAGGCGGTGCAGGCGGCGCTGCGTGAGGTTACCGGCGCGTACGCGATCTGCGTGATGTGCGAGAAGGAGCCCGACACGCTCGTGGTGGCCCGCAAGGGTTCGCCTCTGCTGGTGGGCGTGGGCAAGGACGAGTACATCGTCGCCTCGGACGCCGCGGCGATCATCGCGCACACGTCGCAGGCTTTCATGCTCGACGACTACAACGTCGTGAAGATCACCCGCAACGGGTTCCACACGACGGACATTCACAACACGGCCGTCACGCCGAAGATCAGCCAGCTCGAGATCGACCTGGAGCAGATCGAACTGGGCGGGTACTCGCACTTCATGCTCAAGGAGATCTTCGAGCAGCCCAAGGCCCTGCGCGCGTGCATCAGCGGGCGCACGGATACGCGCGACGGGCGCGTGGTGCTGGGCGGCATCGGCTCTTTCGGCAAGGAACTCACCAAGGCCAAGCGCGTGGTCTTCACCGCGCAGGGCACGGCCCTTCACGCCGCGATGATCGGGCGGTACTTCTTCGAGGACGTGGCGAAGGTCCCCAGCACGTGGGAGTACGCCAGCGAGTTCCGCTATCGCAACCCGATCGTGGAAGAGAACACGGTTGTGGTGGCGGTGAGCCAGTCGGGCGAGACGGCCGACACGCTCGCGGCGCTGCACGAAGCGAAGGAACGCGGTGCGCTGGCGCTGGGCGTGGTGAACGTCGTCGGCTCGTCGATCGCCCGCACCACCGACGCGGGCGTGTACCTGCGCGTGGGGCCCGAGATCGGCGTGGCGAGCACCAAGGCCTTCGTCGGCCAGGTCACCGCCCTTTCGTTGCTGGGCCTGTTCATGGCCCGTCGCCGACTGATGAGCGCGTACGACTGCACGCGGTTCATGCAGTACATGGAGGAACTGCCCGAGAAGATCGAGCGGATCCTGGCGCAGGCGGACAAGATCAAGAAGATCACCGAGAAGTACGTCGATCGCGAGAACTGGCTCTTCCTGGGTCGCGGGTACAACTACCCGACCGCTATCGAGGGCGCGTTGAAGCTGAAGGAAATCTCGTACATCCACGCCGAGGGCATGCCCGCGGCGGAGATGAAGCACGGGCCCATCGCGCTGATCAACGAGGGCCTGCCGGCGGTGTTTATCGCCAACCGCGGCAAGCAGTACGAGAAGGTGATGAGCAACATTCAGGAAGTGCGTTCGCGCGGCGGGCACGTCATCGCGGTGGCCACCGAGGGCGATCAGCACATCAAGAACTACGCGCAGGACGTGATCTACATCCCCGACGTGATCGAGCCGCTGAGCCCGATCCTGACGGTGGTGCCGCTGCAGTTGATGGCGTACTACGCGGCGGTTGCGCGTGGGCATGACGTGGACAAGCCGCGAAACCTGGCGAAGAGCGTGACGGTGGAGTGAGGGGGCAGGCGGAATGGTGGCGATGAGCCGCGCGTGGTGAACTTGTCGAATGTCCGGTCCGTACCGGGACAATGAGCGACGCGCCTTCAACGGCATCTTCATCATCACCTTCATCATCACCTTCATCTGTACCCCCGGCACCTTCACTCTCTGACCCTGGTCTGCGCACGGCCGCGGGCTTGTGGGTGTGCGTTTCGCCGTTGATGGGTGTCGGTGGAGTCGCGATGAACCTCGTGCGCTATTGGCACGCGGAGTCGGACTTCGGCGGCCCGCCCTATCTCACCAGCGAGTTTGAGGTACGCGTCTGGCTGAGCGTGTCGATGGTTGTCGCCCTGACGATGTTGGGGCTGATGGTCTTCGCCGCGATTGCGCACCACTTTGTCGGTCGGTTGCCGGGTTGGATTCACGAAGTGGCGGCGTGGGTGCTGCTGTGCGGGACGTACTCATCCTCCGCCGTGTGCTTGCTGATGTATCCGGAAGACCCCTACGACGGCACCGGCTTCCCGGGCTCGACCGTGCTCGGCGCGATCCTCTCGGGCGTCCTCTGCTCGGTGGTGATTCTGCCCTTCGCTTGGTGCCTTTTTCGCAGCCGCCATCGTGTGGCATCGATGAAGCGTTCGGCCCTACCATCGCCCACTATGTCCAACCCCAACGCCAATCTTGCTCCGCGTGATTCGGTCCTCGCCGTCGGCTCGGTCGCTCCCGACTTCGAGCTGCCCACCCAGAACCGCGGCGAGAACTGGAAGCTCTCCGACGCCCTGAAGAAGGGCGAGGTTGTCCTCTCGTTCTTCCCCATGGCCTTCACGGGCGTTTGCTCGGCCGAGATGCAGTGCATCAGCGGCGACCTGGCGAAGTGGTCGGGCAAGGGTGCGCAGGTCGTGGGCATCTCGTGCGACTCGGGCCCGGCGCTGAAGGCCTGGGCCGACCAGCTCGGGCTCAAGCACACGCTGCTGTCGGACATGCACCGCAACGTCTGCAAGGCGTACGGGCTGTACTGGGCCGACCTGAACATCGCCTGGCGCGGGACGGTGGTCATCGGTCGCGACGGCAAGGTCAAGTGGGCCCAGAAGCGCGACATCCCGCAGGCGATGGTGCTCGATGAGGTCCTCGCGGCCCTTTCCTGAACCGTGTCTGGCTTGACGGTTGAACAGGCCTTTGCCGAGGCGTCGTTATGCCCATGAGTATCTTCCAGTGCCTGAAGCGGGACCTGCGCTTCGGGTTTGCACGTTCGCCCTTGGGCGTGCGCCCGCGGCAGTTTGAGTTCCCCGCGACGTGGGAAGAACGCGTCCTGCTCGCCATCGAAAGCCCCGACAACGCCCACATCCCGCGCGTCCCCGGCGCGGGCGAAGTTCGCGGCGACGTGCAGATCATGCACAACGGGCTGCGCGTCCGCACCGACAGCTACTACGGACCTGAGTACACCGACATGCTCAAGCGGAACGCGGGCGTGCACGAGCCGCAGGAAGAACGGGTCTTCGCGGAGGTGATCCGCGCACTCCCCGCTGGTGCGCGGATGATCGAGCTCGGCGCGTTCTGGGGCTTCTACAGCGCGTGGTTTCTGACGCACGTGCCCGGCAGCACGAGCCTGCTCATCGAGCCCATGAAAGAGAACCTCGAATCAGGACGGACGAACCTCGCGCTCAACGCGGTGGACAGTCGGGGCGAGTTCCTTCAGGGCTATGTGGGCGTGCTGGCGAAGCACTATCTCCAGCCCGGCGCGAAACAGATCGTCGTCGACACGCTCATCAGCGAGCGAGCGATCCCGCACGTTGATGTCTTGCACGCCGACGTGCAGGGCACCGAGGTCGAGATGATCCGCGGCTGCCGAGAGAGCATCTCCGCCGGTAAGGTCTCGTGGGTCTTCCTCTCCACGCACTCGATGCACAAGCACGCCTGGTGCAAGCGCGAGCTCACCCGGCTGGGCATGTCGCTGGTGGCGGAGGCGGACCTGCCCGAAAGCTACAGCTTCGACGGGCTGCTGGTCTTCAAGCTTCCCGGCGCACCCGGGCCTGATCGCGTGGAGATCTCGCAGCGTCCGTACCTTCGCGATCGTCGTTGATCAGAGCCCGCTGAGTTTCTGGCGTACACGCCAGGGGAATGAGCCGACGCGCCCGCGGAGTTCGCTTTCGGTGCACGCCCGCCGACAGACGAAGGTGCCTTTCTCGAAGAGGCGGTAGTGCAGGCTGCTGCGGGTGATCAGGTCGCTGAAGGCGAAGGTCTGCAGCTTCATGCGGTGAACGATGACGGAGAGCACGGACTGATCGTGGCGATGTCCCAGCACGCGCGGGTCTTTGGAGATCGCGTTGTCCTCGTTGGTCCAAGGGCCGGCGAAGAGCCCGGGCTGCTGCGCAAGTTCCAGCATGGCGGTCAGGAGCTCGCGTGCCGCGGGGTGGTTGAAGTCCAGCAGGATGGTGTTGGCGTCGACCATCGGGATGGTCATGGCTTCGTCGCGCGAGACTTTCAGCTTTTCGAGGGCTTCGTCGGAGGTGTACTGCCCGACGGTGTAGCTGCGGAAGCGCGAGAGGTAGATCCCGTGCGCGAGGGTGTGGCTGAGGATTCGGTCGTGCCCGCCGACCATGACGAGCGACGAATCGAGCCACCAGCCGAAGCGGTGGGCGTTGGAGCGTGCGTGCTCGAGCGCGAAGTACTTGAAGGCGTAGGGGCTTTGCTGATGCGTGGGGCAGTGGGGGGGGAGTTCATCGAGCCAGAAGTAGTCTGTCCGCGCGAGCTTGAAGGTGTCGAGGCTTTTCCGCAGTCGCTGCATGCCCATCGGGAACCACTTTCCCTTGGCATAGCAGAGCGTCGCGAGTGAGCGTGCATCGAACATCAGGTCGATTGTTCGCACGCCGAGCGATCCCCGAAGGCTTGGCACGAACTCACGCAAAAACAAAGCCGCGGCCCGGGAAGCCGGGCCGCGGCGAAGATTCGTGTGTAACGCATCGTCCGAACTCAGCGACGCCGGCGCGAGGCCATTAGCCCGCCGAGCGCGAGCATGCCGAGCGCCGAGGGCGCGGGGATGACGCGGATGGTGGTGCTGAAATACGTGGTGGTGACGTTGAGGTTGCCCCAGACGAACCGCGCGTTGGCGCTGATGTTCGGCCGCTGACCCCAGGTCGGAGCGCCGATGACGTTCCCGCCCTGATCGATCGGGGCGAAGGTGTTCTGTCCGAGCCCGGTGTCGCTGACAACCCAGTCGGTGCTGTTGGTCAGCAGGCTCGTGCCGCCGTTGGCGGTGAAGGTGCCCGTGAACCCGCCGGCGTTCTGCAGCGAGAACTCGCCCAGGAACATGCGGGGCCCGCCCTGATCAAAGGCGATCACGTGCAGGTAGTACGTGCCCGCGGCGTTGATCACCGTGTTGCCCGTGATCGTCGATTGCCAGTTGTTGCCGCTGAGCCACGCGGTGCCCTGCAAAGTCGGGCTGGTGCTGATGTACGCGGTAAAACCGTTGTCAACCGCGATGGCGCCGTTGAGCGTGACCTGCGCCGAGGCTGAAGCAGACAACGCAGCGACCCCCGCCGCCATGGCCAAGAAAACCTTCATGGATATCTCCCACTCGATCGTGCCAACACAATCGCGGCGAACGATCGCCACGACACTCCAGCCACAGTGTAAACCCGGGTCCGAGAATGGCGAGGAAACCGAGCGGCGGACGCGTGAAATCAGCCTTGGAGGCTCAGATATCGCGGCTTCGACGCGTCGGGAGTTTGGTTTGTATGTGGTGTGTTTGGTGTGCGACGAAACCCGCCGCGTCGGCCGGAGTGGATGAGCGTCGCAAGAACGCGTTCTTGGATTTGCGATTTCAACGATCCGGCGTGTTCGTCGGGGCGTGCTGCGCGAACTTCAGCACCCGCTCGCGGACGCTGGCGGGCAACGGTGCCTTCGCGTTCGCGCTGAAATCGAACGACACGATGATCCCGGAGCCCTGCGCAACCAGGCGAGCTTGCTTCTCGCTGTACAGCTCGTGCGCCAGGGTAAAGCGGTCCTCCAGCACCTCGCGCGGGTGCGCGATGATCTTCAACGTGTCCGGATAAATCACCGGCGAGCGAAACCGGATCTGCGCCGAGTGCAAGATCGGCCAGACCCCGCTCTGACCCTGACTCCCCGTGGGCATCCAACCCACGGCGGTACAGAAGGCCACACGCGACGATTCGATATAGCGGTAGTACGCGACGTTGTTCACGTGCCCGAAGGCATCCATCTCTCCCCACGCCACCGGGATTTCAACGACGATCGGTTGCTGCGTTCCGTGCTCGTGTGTCTCGGCGGCGTGGTGCATGATTGATGGTAGATGTCGCTCGGTGCGCGTGTGTCGATCAGTCGCCACCGCCGCCGCACCCTCCGCCGCCGCAATTTGAGCCACCACCACCGTCGCTTCCACCGCCGCCGCCACTGTCACCACCACCACCACCACTGCTGTCGTTCGAACCGCCACCGTCGTGGTGGTCTCCGCCGTGGTGATGATGATGATCGGTCGGCCGATCACCGCCGCTCCCTTCGCCACCCCCGCCTCCACCGTTTCGCGAGGACGAGTTCAGCATGTTCTGCATCATCAGGTACTCAACGCCGGTGGGGTTGTGGTGCAGGTGATCCGTGGTTGAGCTGTGCCGAGAACGGTGCCCCGGGTCTCGGTTCAGCCCGGCGTTGTCGCTGCGGCGCTTCGAGCGCTTCAGCACCGCACCAAGCAGCGCGAAAGTCGCCAGCATGATGGTCGCCACGATGACTCCGCCGATGAGCACGTTGGATTCTGTCGGTGCGGTCATGCGTTCTCCGTGCTTCAGCATACACCCACCTGAGGTCATGGCATACACAAGCAGCGCCGCACCGCCGATTAGCAGCCCGATAACCACCCACCCGCCGCGATGATCCGCTCCGCGCTGGTGATTGCGATCGGTGCAGATCGCCGAAACGTTCGCTCGAGGTCGATCCACTCCCGCACCAAGCCACACATCCGCCGGCGGCTCGCCGAAGCTCTCGCGATACCGCGTCAGCGTGCGTTCATACCAGTGCTCGAACTTCGCCCGCTCGCTCGGCCCTCCGCGCGACGGGTCGTGGTGCAGCTCACGCCCGACCACACCCTTGCACAGATCGTGCCAGTACGACCGCGTGTGCATCAGGTGCAGGTGCCAGACTTCATCAACAACCTTGCTGGGCGTCACGGCGAACGGCGTTGTTGCCATCAGGTACACGAACTTGCGGTACTCATCGATCGCCCGCAGTGTGAACTCACGCGTCCAACCCTGCTCGTGAGCAAGCCGAACTGAGAAGGACCGAACGTCACCGGGCCGATCGAGCTCAAAGACCCGCAGCCGATCCCACAACGCACGATTTTGGATTCCCCCCGCACTCCCCAACCCCCCCACACTCCCCGCACCCACCGCCGTCTCCGAACGGTTCTCTCGCATCATCTGGTTTCTCCGTGCGATCGGCCCGATTGCCGATCTGGTTTTCACTCTTTACACCAGAAGTATCGTCCAAAAACACAAGCCCGCCACCACACGGCAGCGGGCTTGTTCATTGCTTGATCCGAGGTACGGTACCTCAGGTTGTGGTTGTCACTGTGGAAAACTCAGGTCATCCGAGCAGGACCCGAATCGCTCCCACTCAGACCCCCGCCATCGCGGGCTGCTTGCTCTCGTTGAGCAGTTTCCGCAGCACGGTCTGCAGGATGCCGCCGTTGCGGTAGTAGTTGATCTCCACCGCGCTGTCGAGGCGGCAGAGCACCTCGAACTTCACGACCTTGCCGTCGCTCTTCTTGGCGCTCACGCTGATCATCCCGCGCGGGGTGATCTCGCTGGGGATCGCGATATCGAAGACCTCGCTGCCGTCGAGGCCCAGGCTCGAAGCCGTCTCGCCCGCCTTGTACGTCAGGGGCAGCACGCCCATGCCCACAAGGTTGCTGCGGTGGATGCGCTCAAAGCTCTCGGCGATCACCGCCTTCACGCCCAGCAGCATCGTGCCCTTCGCCGCCCAGTCGCGGCTCGAGCCCATGCCGTAGTCCTTGCCCGCCAGCACGATCAGGTTCGTCCCGTCCTTCTTGTAGTTCTCGCTCGCGGCATAGATCGGCGTCGCCGCGCCGTTGCCCGACTTCGAGAAGTCCTTCGTCCACCAACCTTCCTTGACCTTGCCGTCAGCGCCGACAGCAAGCTTGTTCTTCACGCGGACGTTCGCGAAGGTGCCGCGGGTCATCACGCGGTCGTTGCCCCGGCGGCTGCCGTAGGAGTTAAAGTCCGACTTCTTCACCCCCAGACCCTTGAGGTACTCACCCGCGGGCGAGGCCTCGGCGATATCGCCCGCCGGGGAGATGTGGTCGGTCGTCACGCTGTCCGCAACGCTCACCAGCACGCGAGCGCCGGTGATGCTGGGCATCGCGCCCTCGAAGGCCTTGGGCTTCATTCCGTCAAAGTACGGCGGGCGCTGGATGTACGTGCTCTTCTCGCTCCAGCCGTACAGCTCGCTCTTGCTGACGGGGACCTTGTTCCAGGTCTCGTTCGCGGTGAAGACCTTGCCGTACTGCGTCTTGAACTGCTCGGGGCTCAGGCACGCGTTCTTGGTCGCGATCACTTCCGCCTGCGTGGGCCAGATGTCCTTGAGGTACACCGGCTTGCCGTCCTTGCTCACGCCCAGCGGCTCGGTCGCCAGGTCGATCGCCACACTGCCGGCGATGGCGTACGCCACGACCAAGGGCGGGCTGGCCAGGTAGTTCGCCTTCACCGCCGGGTGGACGCGCCCTTCGAAGTTGCGGTTACCGCTCAGCACGCTCGCCGCGACGAGGTCGCCCTCCTTGATGAACGCCTCGACCTCCTCGGGCAGCGGGCCCGAGTTGCCGATGCACGTCGTGCAGCCGTAGCCCACGGTGTTGAAGCCCAGCGCGTCAAGGTCCGCGCTCAGGTTCGCCTTGTCGAGATAATCGGTCACGACGCGCGAGCCGGGGGCGAGCGAAGTCTTGACCCAGGGCTTCCGCGTCAGGCCCAGGGCGCGGGCCTTGCGAGCCACCAGCCCCGCGGCGATGAGCACGTCGGGGTTGCTCGTGTTCGTGCACGAGGTGATGGCGGCGATCACCACCGCGCCGTGGGTGAGCTTGGCGGTGTGCTTCTTGTCGGCGCTGGTGTAGGTGCCGCTGGCGCCGAAGATCTTGTCCTGGCTCAGGCCGAAGGCGGTGTTGCCCATCGGCGCACCCAGCGCCTTGAGGAACTCGCCCTTGACGTTCTTCAGCTCAACGCGGTCCTGCGGGCGCTTGGGGCCCGCAAGGCTCGGCTGCACCGTGCTCAGGTCCAGCTCCAGCACATCAGTGAAGACCGGGTCGGGCGTGGTGGTGTCCCACCACAGGTTGTTGGCCTTGCAGTACGCCTCGGTGACGGCCGCCTGCTCGCTGCGACCCGTGAACTTCAAATAGTCGATCGTCATGGTGTCGACGGGGAAGAAGCCCATCGTCGCGCCGTACTCGGGAGCCATGTTGGCGATGGTCGCGCGGTCGGGGATCGACAGCGCCGCCAGCCCGGGCCCGAAGAACTCGACGAACTTCTCAACAACGCCCTTCTTGCGGAGCATCTGCGTGACGGTCAGCACCAGGTCGGTGGCCGTCGTGCCCTCGGGCAGCTTGCCCGTGAGCTTGAACCCGATCACCTCGGGCGGCAGCATGTAGTACGGCTGGCCCAGCATCACCGCCTCCGCCTCGATCCCGCCCACGCCCCAGCCCACCACGCCCAGCCCGTTGATCATCGTCGTGTGCGAGTCGGTCCCCACGCACGAGTCCGGGTACGCAACCGTCTCGCCGCCAACGTCCTTGGTCAGCACGCCGGGCGAGAGGTACTCCAGGTTCACCTGGTGCACGATGCCCGTCGCAGGGGGAACGCAGCGGAAGTTGCTCAGGCTCTGCTGGCCCCACTTGAGGAACTCGTACCGCTCGTTGTTGCGCTCAAACTCCAGCTTGTTGTTGAACGTGAGGGCCGTCATGCCGTCGCGCCCGCCCGCGAACGCGTCGACCTGCACGCTGTGATCGATGACCAGATCGCACGGGACAAGGGGATTGATCGCGTTCGGATCGCCACCGAGTTGCTTCATCGCGTGCCGCATCGCCGCCAGGTCCACAACGCACGGCACCCCCGTAAAGTCCTGCAACACCACGCGCCCGACCATGAAGGGGATCTCTTCCTTCGTGACCTTCTTCGCGTCGTACGAGGCGAACCCCGTCACGTCGTCGTTGGACACGACAAACCCGTCCACGCTCCGCAGCATCGACTCAAGGATCACGCGGATCGAATAGGGCAGGCTGGCGATGGGCTTGCCGATCTTCGCGCTCTCCAGTGCCGCGAGCGAGAAGTAGGTGTACGCCTTGCCGTTGGCGGAGAAACTCTTGCGGGCCTTGAACGGATCGGTGGTCTTCATCGTGCGCTCCTTGCTTTGCTTTGGTGGTCCTGCCGGGTGTTGGATGTGCTCTGAAAGTCGAAGTCTCCGAATCGTCTTCAGCCGCTGAAGCCGCTTCGGACACTCAAGCATTCCATGTCTATCGCCATGAATCGAATAGATAGCAATCTCGTATTCGATAACTAGAATGGATGGTACTGCCAGCAAGAGATCACCTCAGCACCCGATGCTGCCTCAAAAACAAGCCTTTGTGGCTGGTTTTCATCTTCTCGGACAGTTCTCAAACACCTGTTGGCCTGCCCCGCTGATCCGGGCGATAATTGCCTCCTGTGATGGACCGGACCGGCCTGTGGACCAACTTGGCGGCTTTGACCTTGCTGGCGATCTGTGCCGGCGGGCGAGCGGTGGCGTTGCGCTCTGAGGCGGCGGCGGTTTCGCGCATTGGTGCCTCCGTCGAAGTGCCCGTGTTGATGTACCACCGCATCAGCGAGCCGACGGGCGATGTGCCCCGCATGGTTCGGCGGATGACCGTTCGACCCGAGCAGTTCAAGGCTCACATGCAGGTCTTGCGTGACGAAGGGTTCACGGCCATCACTTTCGACGACCTTGCCGAGCACTTCCACGACGCGGAAGACCTGCCCCCCAAGCCCGTGATCGTCTCCTTCGACGACGGGTACAAAGAGCACGCGCACGTCGCCGCCACCACGCTGAAAGACCTGGGCATGGTGGGCAGCTTCTTCGTCAACCCCAAGACCGTCGGCTGGGGTGACTTCATGACCTGGGACGATGTCCGCACGCTGGCGCAGATGGGCATGGAGATCGGCTCGCACGCGCTGACGCACCGCTCGCTCACCTCACTCTCCGATCACGAGCTGCGCGACGAGCTCTCGCAGAGCAAACGCATCATCGAAGAGAAGATCAGCGAAGAGGTCGACGTGCTGGCCTTCCCCTACGGCGACACCGACGAGCGCGTGCAGAAGGCCGCTCGCGAAGCGGGCTACGTGCTCGCCGCGGGCGTGGACAAGGGCGTGATGCAGTCGCCGCGGCGTGCGTACAACCTCAAGCGGATCGAGGTCGGGCTTGATATGAGCGTGGACCAGCTCCGCGCGATCGTGGAGCCGCGGGAGTAGTCAAGCTCCGCACGAACAACGCGATGATCGCCGGCTCAGCCCTTCGCGACGGTTTCCAGCAGCATCTTCTCGAACATCGCCCCGGCGGGTGTGGGCTCGCGGTCGCGCAGGCGCACGATCGCCAATCGGCGTTCGAGGCGGGCGTCCTTGCACGTCAGGCCTTCGTCGTTGCGGAGCGCGAAGCGTGAGACAAAGCCCACGCCGATGCCCGCGGTGACCATCCGGCGGATCGATTCGATCGAGCGGAGTTCCATCACCACGTTGAGCGCCACGCCCGCGGCGGCGGCGGCGCGGTCGATCAGATCGCGCACCGCAGACCCACCCTCGAAGGCAACCACGCTCTGCGATTGCAAGTCCGTCCAGCGGAACTGATGCGAAGCCGCCAGTTCGTGCGCGGGCGGGACGATCAGCCGAAGCTCATCGCTGGCGAGCGGGATCTTGTGCAAACGGTCGGCCTGCGGGTGCAGCACGGGCAGTGTGACGATCCCAAGATCCAGCTCGCCCGACAGCACCGCGTCGGCAACGCTGCTGGAGCCGTCTTCACGGACGTAGAAACGCAGGCCCGGGTGCGACCTGCGGATCGCGGAGATCACCGGCGGCAGCAGGAACGTCGTCGCCGTGGCGCCGCCGCCGATGCGGATCGAGCCTTGTTCGAGCCCTTGCAGTTCCTTCACCGCGCGGATGCCCGCCTCAGCCCGGCGGATGGCTTCTTCTGCGTGCTGGGCAAAGACCTTGCCCGCTTCGGTGAGTTCGACCCCCCGCGCGGTGCGGTGCAGGAGCTTCGCGTCCAGCTCGATCTCGAGCTTCCGCAGCATCGCCGAGAGGGCAGGCTGGCTCACACCCATCGTCCTCGCGGCACGGGTGACGTGCCCCTCGCGGGCGATGGCAACAAAGTGGCGGAGTGTCGTCAGTTCCATGGTCTGCTGGTCCCCAAACACATCCCCCTCAACACGCGGCGGCGTCCGTGCTCGTCACGCACACGAAGCCCGCCGCGGCTTCGCGATCCCACGCACCGTCACGAATGGTGCGTGGGGTGGATCTCAGAAATCGAACAGCTCTTTCCAGAACGGCTTCTTGGGCTTCTGATAGTGCGGGTACTGCCCCGTCCGCGGATCGGGCTGTGTGTACTTGTACCCGTACTTCGAATCGTCGTTGTCGTCGTCGTACCGACGCTGCTGCGGATGCCCGTACGGCGTCGGTGGCACCGGGTGCGGGTTGTTCGGCGCGTACCCGCCCATCATCGGCGGCCCGCCCGGCATCGGTTGAGCCGGCCCGCCCTCGTCGGCCATCGCCTTGGTGATGATCTTGTCCAACTCGCCGCGATCAAGCCAAACACCCCGGCACGTCGGGCAGAAGTCGATCTCCACCCCCGCGCGCTCCGCGATCGAAAGCTGAACGGTCTTGCATGACGGGCAGTTCATGGTTTCCCCTTCGGTTCAGAACGCTTCGCCAACACCCGGCCTGATCTCGATGGCCGACCACCGCAACGTTCAACTTGGCACCAGGATCATTCGCGCAACACCAGGGAAATCCGTGGTGTTGATTCAAGCTCCGAACGGTCCGATGGCCAATCCCCTGTATAGGGGATTGATTCTACACATAGATCGACCAGCCGTTGCACGATTTGAACGTTTGATGATACATATTCTGAGAATCAGTATCAAGCAGTCCGCGGTTCGTTGCCCGTTGGGGGGATCGGCCCATCCCACGTCGGCAGCGGCGCAAACGGAAGCGTTCGGGCGATCTTGAGGAAGCGCTGGTACTGGTCGCGGACTTCGGGCAGTGAATCGCCCGCGAACTTCTCGCGCAGGGCGGCGGCGATCTCGAAGGCCACCACGTTCTCAAGCACCACGCTCGCAGCGGAGACGGCGCAGACGTCCGAGCGTTCGTACGCGCTCGTGGCGACGGCCTTGGTGTTCAGGTCGACGCTGGGCATGCCGCGGAGGAGGGTGGAGATGGGCTTCATGGCGGCGCGGACGACGAGCGGTGCGCCGGTGGTCATGCCGCCTTCGGTGCCGCCGGCGTTGTTGGTGTCGCGGACGAAGCCCAGCGCGGGGGTGTTAATGAGGCTGGGGTCGTAGCGGATGGGGTCGTGGACTTCATGCCCGAAGAGGCTTGCGCATTGAAAGCCCAAGCCGATCTCCACACCCTTGATCGCCTGGATGCCCATGACGGCGGCGGCGATGCGTGCGTCGAGGCGGTCGCGCCGGTCCATCGTCGAGCCCAAGCCGGGGGGCAGACCGAAGACGTGGCACTCGATGATGCCGCCGACGGTCGTCTTGTCGATCTTGGCCTGACGGATGACGGCGGCTTGCTTCTCGGTGGCGTTGAGGTCGGGGCAGTAGGTGTCGGACTCATCGCGGAGTTTTTTCAGCTCGCGCCAGTTCGCTTCGGTGACGTTGACGCTCGTTGCCGCGGTGTGGATCGATCGGACGAAGGCGAAGACTTCGATGGGTGTGCCTTCGCCCAGCGAAGTCACGGGGACCTTGCTCAGCAGAGCCCGGCTGAGTGCGCCGGCGGCGACGCGGGCGGCCGTCTCGCGGGCGCTGGCGCGTTCGAGGGTTTCGCGGCAGTCGGTGGTGAGGTACTTGATGCTCCCCGCGAGGTCGGCGTGCCCGGGGCGGGGCGTGTGCACGGGCGGGGTGCGCTTGTCGTCGTCGAGGCGTGAATCGCGGTTGGCGATCTTCAACGTGACGGGCGAGGCGATGGTCTTGCCCTTGCGGACGCCCGAGAGGACTTCGGCGGTATCGGTTTCGATGTTCTGACGACCGCCGCGGCCGTAGCCACCTTGGCGGCGGAGGAGTTCGCTGTTGATGAAGTCGAGGTCGATGTCGAGGCCCGCGGGGAGGCCTGAGACGATGGTGAGCAGGGCCGGGCCGTGGGATTCACCCGCGGTGATGTAGGAGAGTTCGGGCATGCGGAGAGGGTACGGCCTGATTGAGCGTTCAGCGCGGCGAATGGCGCGGGTGAACCTTGCACGAGCAGACGGGGCAGTGCGAGGGCAAAGGCAGTGGCAGCGGCTCGCGACAGGCGGTGCAGCAGGGGCGGTTGAAGCGGTCGGGAGGGTCGTTTGCGGGCTGGTCGATGGTGGAGAGCGCGCGGGCGAGGGACTCGATGGCTTTGCCGGTGAAGAGGTGCCCGCCGCATTCGGGGCAGGTGTCGGACTCGGTGCCTGAGAGGTCGTACTTGCAGGCGGGGCAGAGGCGCGGGGGGAGGCCCGGGGCGGGTGAAGGTGCGGGATGGTCGGTGGGCGGGGTGGGCATGAAGTGATCAAGCGTAGTGCGGTGTTGATTGGTTGATAAAAAAGTCCGTGAAGAGATGGATGTGAGGTTGATGACGAGTTGATAGAGTGAGAAAAGTGGATGCGTGTGGTTGGGCGGGAGGCTTTGGTGTGCGGGTATGTGCGAGATGAAGAAGGTCACACGGGACACGTTGAAGAAGCGTTGGTTTCTAGCGGGTCCCGCGAAAATCGGCATGATTGTGGTGCCCGTCTTCGGATCACTTTTGCTGGTGTGCTGGATCTTCTTCGATGTCGCGAATGTTCGGCCGGGTGCGCAACCGTTCTTCGCATTCCAATGGGTGATATACGTAGCCATACTCTGCGGACCGGCCGCTCAGATCCTCGGACTCTTCGCAAACTGGTGGTGGTACTTCCGGCCTTTCAAAGACCGTGTGCGGAAGCACGACTGGCGGCTGTGTCCGAAGTGTGCGTACCCCTTCGAAGGAAGCGGCGAAGTCGTCTGCACCGAGTGCGGCGAGAAGTTCGTCGGTGACGAGGTTCGCAACGCTTGGCGCGGCTGGATCAAGCCAGCGGGGTGGTGGAAGCGGTGGAGGCCTGATACGTGATCGGCGCATATTCGCCTCGTTGATCGGGTGAGCCTCGGAATCCGCCCTATGTTTCGTCCCTATGCCCGGCACACTTCCGTTGCGTCAGTACGACCTGGTGATCTGCGATATCGACGGCTGTCTCGTCAGCGAATCGCAGAAAGCGATGGACGTTGCCTCGCTCTCGTGGATCGCGGAGTACAACCGATTGGCGGTTGAACGTGGAGATCGGCCCATCGTGACGGTGTGTTCGGGGCGGCCGCAGCCGTTCGCGGAGGCGATGTGTCGGCTGATCGGGAACATGTTGGTGCCGTGCGTGTGCGAGATGGGTGCGTGGGTGTATCACCCGGGGACAAACGAGTATGAGTTGGACCCGGGGATCACGCAGGAGCATCTGTCGGCCGTGCAGGAGGCGAGCGCGTGGGCGCGGAGAGAGCTTGGGCCCAAGGGCGTGACGCAGCAGCCGGGGAAGAACGCGAGCGTGACGCTGTATCACCCGGACGTGCAGTATTTGCGGAGCCTGGAGCAGCCGGTGCGGGAGGAGTACGCCAAACGCAGCTGGCCCCTGCGGGTGAGCATGACGTGGTACTACATCAACTGCGATCTTGAGCATGTGTCGAAGGGGAGCGGGCTTGATCGAATGCTGCGGAAGATGAGCGTCGGCGGCGGCGGGGCGAAGATTGATCGGTCACGCCTCGCGGGGATCGGCGACACGATCGGGGATAAGTGCATCGCCGACCGGGTTGGGTTCTTCGCGTGCCCGAGCAACGCCCACCCGGCGATCAAGGAGCACGCGCACCACATCGCGAGCCAGCCCGAGGCGGTGGGTGTGGTGGAGATTCTGAAGAGGTTGATCGCCGAGCGGTGAGAACGGCTCAGGCGGAGTGGGGGGGCTTCTCGTTGGGGAAGATCGAAGCGTCGAGGGCGTCGGTGGCGGGGTCGATCGTCTGGTCGGTGTCGGCGGTCTTTTCGCGGTGCAGTTCGAGCTGCGTCAGCGAGGTTTCAAGCTGCGCCAATCGGCGGGTGATGGCGTTGAGTTGTGTGAAGAGTTCGCCCATCTGGCGGCGTGTCTCCGCGAGTTCCTGCTCGGAATACATCGCGAGTTCTTCGAGACGGTTCAGCCGAGGGTCGGGGGCGGCGGGGTTCGCGGGGTTGGTTGGATCGGTCGGCTGGGGCATGCACGATTGTTGCAAGCCCGATAGGCTTGGGGCATGGTGAACTTCATCCCTCGTCGGCGGAGCGGTCATGGCGGTGAATCGTTGTCGTGCCTTCGCGCCGAGGTCGCTCTGCTGGCGGTTGGCGTTGTCGGCATGGCGTGTGTGAGTGGTGCTTACGCGAACACGGCTCACGAGCTCCACGTCGAGACGAGCCTGACGCTTGAGCCGACGAAGAGTGACGTGCCGACGGCGGCGTCGTCCGGCACCGCGTCGACATCATCGACGACCGCGACCGGCGTGGGTGAAGT
>JAVTWO010000168.1:0-5010 GCA_032229765.1 Phycisphaerales bacterium
GCGATGGACTTCATCATCATCGGCGCTTCGGGCATGGTGCGCAGGTCGCCCGTGGCGAGCAGACGCACGTTGACGCTCTTGGCCTTGAGCATCGCCTGGGCTTCGTCGCTGAAGGACGGGGCGATGATGACTTCGAGGAAGGTTTCTTTGCCCGTCAGACGCTCGGCGGCTTTGGTGTCGATGGTGTGCGAGCAGGCGAGGATGCCGCCGAAGGCCGCGAGGGGATCGCCCGCGATGGCGCGGTCGATGGCGTCGAAGCTGGATGGAGCGACGGCGGCGCCGCAGGGGTTGGCGTGCTTGATCACGCAGGCGCCGACCTTGTTGAAGCCGCTTTGGCGGGTGAGAGCCAGTGCAAGATCGAGCGCGGCGGCGGCGTCGGCGACGTTGTTGTACGACATCTCCTTGCCGTGGAGTTGCTTGGCGCTCAGCACCGACGCGCAGGCGGACTCGGCTGGATTCGCGTAGACCGCGCCGGCCTGGTGCGGGTTCTCGCCCTGACGCAGCACGCTGCGGAGTTCGAGCTTGGGCGCGAGGACCGCGGGGAAGAGGGTGTCGCTGGCGGTGGCCTTGGGCTCCGTTGCGTATTCGAGCGCGCCGGGGCCGGCGAGGTACTGCGCGATGGCGCGGTCGTACTCACCCGTCATGGCAAAGGCGGCTTGGGCGAGGCGGGCGCGGGTGGCGCGGGTGGTGTGGGCGTCGTTGGATTTCAGTTCGGTCAGCAGGCTCTCGTACTGCGAGGCGTCGGTGACGACGCAGACGAAGTCGTGGTTCTTCGCTGCGGATCGAACCATGCTGGGCCCGCCGATGTCGATGTTTTCGATGGCCTCGGCGCGTGAGACGTTCGGCTTCGCGACGGTTTGCTGGAAGGGGTAGAGGTTGATGCAGACGAGGTCGATGGGCTCGATGTTGTGCTCGCGCATGGCGCGGGCGTGCTCGGGGTTGGAGCGGACGGAGAGGATTCCGCCGTGGACTTTGGGGTGGAGGGTTTTGACGCGTCCGTCCATCATTTCGGGGAAGCCGGTGACGTCTTCGATTTTGGTGACGGCGAGGCCCGAGTCTTTCAGAACCTTGCTGGTGCCGCCGGTGGAGATGATGCTGACGCCCATGGACGCCAGTGCGCGCGCAAACTCGACCACGCCGGTTTTATCGGAGACGGAAATGAGGGCCCGGCGGACGCGGACGCGGTCGGCGACGGGGGCGGTGGTGGAGGGTGGGTGGGCCATGGTCGGGTTCCGGGAAAGGTGCTGGGAAAGTGATGAGGGGGCGACCATTGATAGCCCGCGCGACGGGGCTCCGTCCGAGCTTGAGGGAAGTCTTCTGAAATGACTCGGGAGGGTGCGGTTGGGCGTAGGATGGGCCGGCGGGGAAGGGACGGAGAATGACCAGCCTTTGGCGCGCAGCGATGGGCCATTTCACGCATATCCCGGTCTTGTATAACCAGGTGCTGGGAGCGCTCTGCCCCACGCCGGGCGGGGTCTTTGTGGATTGCACGGCCGGTCTGGGCGGGCATGCCGAGGGGGTGGCGCGGTTGATCGGCGCGACGGGCACGGTGGTGCTGATCGATCTGGATGAGGGGAACCTTTCGCGGGCGGCGGAGCGGATCCGGGGTTTGCCCGATGCGCCGAGCGTGCGGACCGTGCACGGGAACTTTTCCGAGGCCCATCATCACCTGCGGAAGTGGGGGATGATGGCGGACATGCTGCTGGCGGATCTGGGGTTTGCCTCGACGCAGGTGGACGACCCGGCGCGGGGGCTGAGTTTCATGCGCGACGGGCCTTTGGACATGCGGCTGAATCAGCGGGCGAAACGGTCGGCGGCGGATCTGGTTGCGGAGCTTTCGGAGGCGGAGCTGGAGAAGATCGTTCGTGAGTGGGGGGAGGAGCGGCACAGCCGACGGGTGGCGCGGGCGATTGTGGAAGCGCGGCGTGAGGGGGCGATTGTGACGACGCACGCCCTGGCGGAGGTGGTGCGGTCGGTTGTGCCACGGGGGCCGGGGGACCATATTGACCCGGCGACGCGGACGTTCCAGGGGCTGCGGATCGCGGTCAACGACGAGCTTGGGAATCTGGAGGTGCTGCTGGAAGCGTTGGTGGACGGGGCGCGGGGGTTCGGGGCGCGGTGGCTGAACGAGGGGGCGCGGCTGGCGCTGATCAGCTTTCACTCGCTGGAGGATCGGCTGGTGAAGCGGGCGATGGGGGAGATCGTGCGGGGCGGGCTGGGGGTTGAGGTTGGTGAGCAGCCGACGACGGCGGAGAGTGCGGAGGCGAAGGAGAACCCGCGGTCGCGGTCGGCGAAGTTGCGGGCGGTGCGGCTGTGTACGCGGGGTTGAACGGGCTTGGTTTGGGTGGTGGGTGAAGGGGCGGATGAGGGGAGAAGGCGAGGCGGGCAATGTTGCGCGGAATCTGTGCGGTTTTGCTCAAGTCGGCCGATAGTTCGGTGATGGAACACGGTGAGGAGAACTCGGCGGTTGCCGAGCGGACTCGAACGGCTGGGCACGCCACGGAATCGGCGTCGTCGCGGTCGTTCACGCCGGGGTATCCGGTTGTCAACTCGGAATCTGGTCAAGGACGACTGCTCGTGACACGTGAACACAAACTGACCCTGATTATCGCGTTCGCCATTCTGCTGGTTGTGGGCGTTCTGGTTGGCGATCACTTCTCGAAGGCTCGTCACGCGAGCCCGGGGGTTGAGGTCGCGACGAACCCGACGGACGCGTTGAACGTGCCGACGGAGCCGAGCAACGCGCCGGCGGCGGTGGCGGCGGCGCAGCCGACGGGCGGGAACGCGGGCGGTGCGACTGTCGCGGGCAATGGGGGCGCGGCGCTGCCGCCGGTCCCGGCTGTGACGGGTGAAGAGGTCGCGGCGGCGAACCAGACGCAGGCGAACGCGGTGCCGACGGCGGCGACTTCGCGCACGACGACGACGATCTCGATGGTCCCCGTCGAGACGACCGGTGGGAACGGCTCTGGCGCGGGCGCGAATACGCAGCCCACGACGGGGAACGGCACGGGGGCTCGCACGGTTGAGCAGAGCCCGTTTGTGTTTATTCCCGAGGGTGTTCGGAACGCTCCTCCCGCGGCGGGGATCAGCACGGTGCCGATGCCCAGCGGTGGCGCGAGCGGCGGTAATGAGTCGGCGGCGGGTGCGGGGACGACGAAGGTCGGAAGCGGGCTGCCCGTGAGCACGGGGAAGCTGCTGGCGCACCCGGTTGAGAAGGGCGAGACGCTCGTAGCGCTGGCGCGGAAGTTCTATAACGATGCGACGCTGGCGAAGAAGCTGGCGGAGTTCAACAAGGGGAAGGTGGGGGAGAAGATGTCGCTGCGGCAGGGCGTGACGCTGCGGATCCCGCCGAAGGACGTGCTGTTGGGTCAGGCGGTTCTGCCTGAGAACGCCAGCGCGGAGCTTTCGAACAAGAAGCCGGACGCGGGCGTGACGGGCGTGAGCCCGAAGCCGACGGGGACGGCTGGTGGAAGTACCGGTGCCGAGAACGCCGGTGCGGCGCGTGAGTATGTGGTTCAGAAGGGTGACACGCTGGGGCAGATTGCGTCGAAGCTTCTCGGGTCCAGCAAGCGTGCCCGCGAGATCGTGCAACTCAACCGAGGCGTCATCAGCGATCAGGACAACCTGAAGGTCGGAGCGAAACTGAAGATCCCGGCGCGCTGAACGGCGGCGGCGGACGATAGCCTGATCGGGAGTCTTGCTCCCCGGCGGTCTGAGCGGCTACGCTGGGCGGAGTTGATGGGGTGGTTTTCGGACGTATCGGCTGAGGGCAAAGATCGGGCGGATCAAGAATCAAGGACGGTCACACCTGTGCTGGCGAAAGTGCTCTTCCTCATCCTGTGCATCGGTGCCTCGGCCTGTGTGCTGCTGACGGTGCGTCAGCAGCGGCTGGCGGTGGTTCACGACATGGCGGCGATCCACAACCGCCTGGCGCAGCACGACAAGGTGCTGTTTGACGTGCGGGCGCGGATCGCGCAGGACCTTTCGCCCATGCGGGTGCAGCAACTGGCCGCGGCGATGGGGCCCATGTCGCCCATCGGCGTGGACCCGATCAAGGGCGCGATGCCCGATACGAAGGTGATGATCGCGAAGAACGACGGTGCGAAGCCGGCGGGCGGGTCGCGCGGTGAAGTGGCATCGAGCAAGGATCAGCGTCGGCGCGAACAGCAGCGTTGATTCTCCGGCCTCAGGGATGAGGGCCGGGAAGGGAAAAGAGACATGAACGCGGTGAAGGATGCAGCGTCGCTGAGCGGATCGGCCGGGACTGTTGCTGCGCGGGGAAGGTCGGGGAGTGTGGGCGGTGGGTCGCTGGCGTGGGCGGCGGCGATCTTCGGGGTGTTGTCGCTGGCGATGGGGGGGATCTTTGCGCGGGTGGTTTCGCTGCAGACGCAGCCGCCGGAGGGGCTGGTTGAGCAGATGTCGGACCGCACGTCGGTGCGGGTGGAGCGTGGTCGGCGCGGGGACGTGCTGGATCGGCGTGGTCGGCCCTTGGCGGCGACGCGTTTCGGGTTCCGCGCGATCCTGGATCCGACTGAGTTCCCGGTGAAGGACACGTTCAAGCACCTGGAGTTGCTCAGCGAGGTTCTGGGGCAGCCCTTGGAGACGGTCGGGCCTCGGGTGTTGAACGCGATGGGTGAGAATGAGCGGCGTGCGAAGGCGATCGCGGAGCATGCGCAGATCGAGCTGATGCTGACGGAAGAGGAGAAGCAGGAAGAGCTTGAGGAACAGGCTCGGGCGCGAGAAGAGCAGGGCTCTGAGCCGACGGGCGAGAGCGCTGAAGCGGCGGCGCGGAATGTGAACGAAGGGGTGGCGGCGGGTGCGGCGGAGGGGTTGGACGTTCACGGGATGAGCGCGAAACCGGTGTGGGCGAGCAAGCCGCCGCGGCTGATCCGGTATCTGGTGATGTCGGAGGTGCTCAGCGAGGGGCAGGTAGAGCGGATCAAGCGGGCGAAGATCCCCGGGCTGAAGCTGGAGACGCGTCCGGTGCGCGAGATGGTGAGCCCGGAGATC
>JAVTWO010000169.1:0-4988 GCA_032229765.1 Phycisphaerales bacterium
ATCGTAACGCATACTGCGACAACGGTAGGCGCACGGCGATGGGCTTTCAGCGAAACTCGGCGGGTGCGGCGTTGGCGGGCGGGCGGGGTTCAGGTACGCTTGTGATGTGGAGCGGATGCTCGACAACCCGGCAAGCACAAGCGAGTCGAGATCGACCGCGACGCTCGTGATCGAGTTCCAGCCTTCGTTCGGACTGCGGTGGGAGATTGTCCAACCGTCACGGACCGTGATCGACGCCAACGGGGAGACCAAGCAGTTTCCGGCCGGGCCGATTGCTTTTCAGGGCGTGTCTGTCGGTACGCCGCCCGCGGCTCCGACAACGTCGACACGATCGGAGAGTTCGAACGTCATCGCCGCACCCGTGCTGGTGATCATCGGCGCGATCGTCGTGGTCTTCGTGCTCATGTACCTGGTGCGCGTGGCGCGAGAGAACGCGCAGGTCTCGCTGACGCCCGGCGGCAAACGTAAGCCGCGTCTGGTCAACGGGCGGCGGGCGAGCGCTTGGGAGGAAGCCGGTCGACGGACGAAGGTCGATTCGCCCGAGGGAACGCCGCGGGAGCCGGGGCTTGGGGGCGTCCGGGGCGAGGGGATGTTCGACGACAACGACGATGAAGACAATCCCGATCGACCGATGTCGGGCGACTCGCCTCGGGGGGAACGATGAACGTGAACACGGGAGCGCCGCCGCGGGCGTTGGTGATTGGCGGGGCGAAGCGCGTCGGGCGTGCGATCTGTCTTGAGCTGGCACGTCAGGGCTGCGAGGTGGTCTTCACGTACAACACCAGTGCGGGCGACAGCGAGTCGTTGCTGCGCGAGCTGCGGACCCTCGGCGGCCCGAGCGGATCAGCACCAAAGCTCTTCGCGTGCCATCGCCTCAACCTCTCAGACGCGGGCGAGCGTTGGGCGGAGCTGGACGCGGTGGTTGCCAGCAGTCCGCGGTGGGATGTGCTGGTGCTCAGCGCGTCGGTCTACGAGCCTTGCGAGCTTGCGGAGCTTTCGCGCGATCGGCTTGTGCGTGACTACACGGTCAACGCCATCGCGCCGGCGATGATCGCGCGGGCGATGGCGCCGCATCTGTCCAGATCAACCCTGCCCGGCGGCGGGTCGATCGTGATCATGGGCGACGTGCACGCGATGGGCCCCAGCGGGCGGCCGCGGACGGGGTTCATCTCGTACTCGATGAGCAAATCGGCGCTGACGGAGTTCGCGCTCTCGATCAGCCGGGCGCTGGCGCCGCGGGTGCGGGTGAATGTCGTCGCGCCGGGGGTGGTGGCGTTTCCTCAGAGCGGACCCGAGAGCGACCCTGCGGAGCAGCAGCGGTACCTCAGCCGCGTGCCGATGGGGCGTGCGGGGACGCCCGAAGAAGCAGCACAGGCGGTCGCGTGGCTGGCACTCTCGGCAACGTACACCACCGGGCAGGTGCTGCGCGTCGACGGCGGGCGCGGCCTCGTCTAACGCTTTGCCAACTCAACCTACACGCGTCACTTCGGCTGCGGGGCGGGCTTGCTCTCGGTCGCGGGCTTGTCGAGCGTCGCGAGGAACTCTTTCGCCGGCGCGTGACCAAAGTCCACCGCGACCTGCGCGGCGCTGCGGGCCATGGACAGGTCGCCGCCCTTTTGGAACCACTTCGCCGCTTCGAGGAACAGCAGCGGGTCGTTGTTCTTGTAGCTGGCGGCGTTGGCGTAGGCCTTCGCGGCCGTGAGCGGGCGGCCGAGCATGCCGTAGGAATCCGCGAGGGTTTGCAGCGCGTTGGACTTGATCAAGTCCTCGGGGTTCAAACCCGACAGCAGATCGACCGCTTTCTGCGGCTGGTTGTTGCGCTTATGGATCTTCGCCTCGACGTTGCGCCACTGGGCCGACTCGGGCTGCAGCGTGCGGGCCTTGTTGACCTGATCGAGTGCGAGATCGAGCTTGTTGTCCTTGAGCGAAAGCTCCGCGAGCGTGCCCCAGGCCTGCGGGATGTCGTTGTTCAGTCGCAGGGCTTTGCTGAGCGAGGCGACCCCGGGGCCCTCTTCGCCCAGCTTGATCTGCACCATGCCCAGGAAGAGCGGGTACTGGGCCTCGGTGGGATCTTTCATCGCGGCGAGGTTGAAAAGCTCAGCCGCCCGCGCGGGCTTGCCCGACTGGTTCGCGATCACGCCCGTGTCGAAGTAGAGCTTCGCCGTCGGCGGGCCGATCCGCACCGCCTCTTCCATTTGTGTCAGCGCGTCGGCGAAGCGTTCCTGACCGATCAACGCGGCGGCGTACATCTGGCGCAACTGCGAATCGTCCGGGAACTTCGCGCACGCGCGGTCGGCGATCACCCCCGCGTCGACGTACCGCCCTTGCCTCATGTACTCGTCGATCGCGTTCACCGCGAGGTTGATCGTGTCGACGGGCTTCGTGCGTGCTTCGGCTGAGCCGGCGGTGTTGCCCGCGGGGTTGGCACCCGTGCCGCCGGCTGGAGAGGGCGTGCCCGCGTTTGAGGGCGTGCCCGCGGCGGGGGGCGTGAGCAGGGTCTTGAAGACCAGGTACGTCAGGATCCCCGCCACCAGCAGCATGACGAAGAGCGTGAGCTTGAGGTTGCGGCTGGAGCCGGTTTGATTGGTCGGTGATGCGTCGTTGGTGCCCATCGCTGCAAGGGTAGACCGGGCCTCGCACGAGCCCATGCCCATCGGGGCCCGGCTGGTGGATCGATCGCGTGAACGCCCGCATCGAGCGAACGGCGGTCTAACATCCCCGCGTATGAGCCAGAGCACCACGCAAACGGGTCAAACCAGCACGCAATCCCTCGCGCACAGCGCGGGGCTTTTGGAATCCATGCCCAAGCAGTTCGTCCCTGTTGAGCACGAGAACCGCATCAGTGCGCGCTGGGAGAAAGCCCGCGCCTTCCGGGCTGATCCCGGCGCGGTGCTGCGTGGCGAGCGCAAGCCCTTCTCGATGTTCATCCCGCCGCCGAACGTCACCGGCGCGCTGCACCTCGGGCACGCGCTGAACAACACCCTGCAGGACGTGCTCACGCGCTACCACCGCATGGCGGGGTACGAAACGCTCTGGATGCCCGGGACCGACCACGCCGGCATCGCCACGCAGGCGGTGGTGGAGAAACGCCTGCGCAAAGACGGCGAGCTGAAAGGCCCGCTCAAAGACGCCGACCGCAACGGCGGCTGGACCCGCGAGAAGTTCGTCACCAAGGTGCAGGAGTGGAAAGACGAGTACGAGGCGCGGATCACCAACCAGCTCAAGGCGATGGGGGCGAGCTGTGATTTCTCGCGCCAGCGATTCACGATGGACCCGGTGTGCGCCGCCGCGGTGCGTGAAGCGTTCTTTCGGCTGTTCAGTGACGGGCTGATCTATCGCGGCAAGCGCCTGGTGAACTGGGACCCCGCACTGCAAACAGCCGTGGCGGACGATGAGTGCTACGACGAAGAGATCAACGGCAACTTCTATTACCTGCGGTATCCGCTGGTGCACGCATCAAGCCAGGACCCGGCGATCCGCACAGGCGGGCGCGAGAATGTCGATCCGCTGCCGCTGACGTGGGGCGAGCTCGCCCGGCGTGGTTACCCCGGCGCGGAGCAGTTCGACAGCGACGTGCAGGCGTGGGTGACGGTCGCCACCACGCGCCCGGAGACGTACCTGGGCGATACCGCCGTCGCGGTGAACCCGCACGACCCGCGGGCGAAGGCCCTTCGCGGCGTCTTCATCGAGCTGCCCGTGGTGGGTCGCATCATCCCGATCATCGAGGACGAGTATGTGGTGCTGCCGCGCGAGGTGGCCGAGCGATTGGGGCGCGAGGACGACGCGAAAGACCCCAAGAGCGCCTTCGCGTCGGGCTTCCTGAAGGTCACGCCCGCGCACGATCAGAACGACTGGGAACTGGGCCTGCGCCACGGCCTGGCGGTGATCAACGTCATGGCCCCCGACGGCAGCATCTCCAGCACGCACGGCTGGTCCGACGTGGGCAACGCCACCATCTTCGTGGGCAAAAAACGCGAAGACGCCCGCAAGAGCGTCGTGAAGTACTTCGAAGAGCACGCCATCCAAGGCTCGGCGTACAAACTGCTCGAACAGATCAAGCCGTACCGCCACAGCGTGAAACACAGCGACCGCAGCAAAGCGATCGTGGAGCCGTACCTCAGTGATCAGTGGTACGTGAAGGTGACGGATGAGCGCATGGCGAGGGCGGCGAATGAGACGCTGCACGAAAGCGGCAAAGCAGCAAATCAGCAAAGCAGCAAAGGCGAAGACACCACGCACCTGACGTTCCACCCCGAGCGCTACGCGAAGACCTTCCAGCAGTGGCACGAGGGGATCCGGGACTGGTGCATCAGCCGGCAGCTTTGGTGGGGGCATCGGATTCCGGTGTGGGAGCTCCAGCCCGAACGAACCAATCTCCCCGGTGTTCCAGACTACGTTGAGGACGAGGCGGCGTTTCTGACTGAGCTTCGTAAGCGATTCGAGCAACTCGGTAACGCGATCGGTCACCCTAGTGCATTTGCCGTTTCGCCGGGCCGAGACTGGCCGGAACGGACGTTTTACGTCTGCATTCGCTCACAATCTGCTCAAGAGGTTTTCGATTACTGCATGCGCTTCCCCGAGGTCAAGACCTTACCGCAAGTGCCTGCTTCGCTGATGGACAGTGCTCATCGCGCAGTTAACGCGATCCAGGAGATGTGCTACGTCATCGGGCAGGACCCCGACGTCCTCGACACCTGGTTCTCCTCCGCGCTCTGGCCGCTCAGCACGCTGGGCTGGCCTGATGCCGCCGCGGCGGAGAAGATGCTCCCCGGGTCGCAGTTCACCGGCTTGCTCGCCGCGTTCAATCCGTCCAGCGTCCTCAGCACCGCGCGCGAGATCATCACCCTGTGGGTCTCGCGCATGGTGATGATGAACCGCTATCTACTGCCCAAGGACTGGGGACGCTCGCTCGGCGCTCAGCACTCATCGCTCAGCACTCTGGACCCCGCCCGCGGCACAGGCCCCGTCCCCTTCCGCAACGTCTTCAT
>JAVTWO010000170.1:0-31750 GCA_032229765.1 Phycisphaerales bacterium
CGCCGTCGGAAATGGGGTCAAGGGCGGCTTTCTGGATCGAGAGATCACGCAAGGCGCGGTGATCGAGGGTGCCGTCGTTGCTCAGCAGCTTCGCGGAGATATCGGCGTGCTTCTGACGAAGCTCGCGGAGCTTGGCGATGACGGGTTGAGCCAGGAATGAGGAGAGGTCGGACACGGGCGGAGTTTAGCTCCGCCTGAGGGGCGAGACGGCGTGCGGTGCGTCTTTGAAGCTGGGGGATAGGCTGCGGGTCAGAGCGCGGTTGAGGATGATCACGCCGGGATCGGAGCGCCGCGGGGCTGGTTGCGCTTCCAGGGATACTCGGGGAGCGTCTGCGCGGAGAACTCGGCAAAGTGGTCCCAGGGGCGCTGTTCGTCGGTGAAGGGGTTGGCGAAGGCGACCATCCGGCGCGCAGGGCCCTTGGGGTCGAAGAGTTCGAGCTTGGCGTCCCAGTTCGTCACCGCGAAGCCCAGCACGGTCTGGATCGCGGGCATCCAGTGATCGTCGAGGATGATCAGCCCGTTGGGTTTGACGAGGCGCATGCAGTAGAAGACGTCGAGCAGGACGTAATCGAAGAGGTGCATGCCGTCGACGAAGGCGAGGTCGAAGCGTTCGTTGCTCGCGACGAGTTGAGGCAGGGCGAGGTGCGAGGGTTGCTCGATGAAACGGGTGATGGCGCGAGCGCCGGATTGATCGAGCTCGCGCACGCCCGCGCGGTTGCACCAGGCTTGACCGGGGTCGATGACGGTGTGGGCGTCGGCGGAGAGTGGAGAGTCGCCGTGCGTTGTGCACAGGGCTTCGATGATTGCGAGGGTGGATTGTGCGAGGCCCAGGCCGATCTCGAGCGTTCGGCGTGCACCTTCGCGGATGACCAGATCGCGCAGGGCGTTTGCGTTCTCGGTGCTGTAGGCGACGGGCCAGATTGGGTAGGTTTTGCCCGCGTCATCGAGGACATGCCCCAGCGTGCGGGTCTGCTCGCGGCGGGCACGGACGGTCTGAAGCAGGTCGGTTGGCTGGATCATCCCTGTGGTTATCGGCTCGGCGGCGGGGCGGTCTGAAGCGTGAATGGCCGAACGAAGGGGAGTCTTTGGGCGGGCTACCCTCGCCCTCGACGATCCGGAGGCCCCATGACCGAAGCGGCGATCAGAATCGACGGCGTACGAAAGACCTTTGGTCCCAAAGTGGCGGTGGACGGGCTGAGTCTGGTGGTGCCGCGGGGCTCGCTGTGCGGGTTCATCGGGCCCAACGGCGCGGGGAAGACCACGACGATCCGGATGATCATGTCGATCATTTTCCCGGATACGGGCAGTATTCAGGTGCTGGGCAAGGGCAGCGCGCTGGAGAGCAAGGACCGCATCGGCTATCTGCCCGAAGAGCGCGGGCTGTACAAGAAGATGAAGGTCGGCGCGTTTCTGACGTATGTCGCGCAGCTCAAGGGCATCAACGCCTCAGAGGCGAGCCGGCGAGCGGCGAGCTGGCTGCAGCGTGTCGAGCTGGGCGGGGTGATCAACAAACGCTGTGAGGAACTCTCCAAGGGCATGCAGCAGAAGGTGCAGTTCATCGCGGCCGTGCTGCACGAGCCTGAGCTGATCATCCTTGACGAGGTATTCAGCGGGCTGGACCCGATGAATCGCAGGTTGATGCGCGACCTGATCGACGAGCAGCACCGCGCCGGGCGGACGGTGATCTTCTCTACGCACGCGATGTTCGAGGCGGAGCAGTTGTGCGACCAGATCTTCATGATCCATCAGGGACGCAAGATGCTCGACGGGCCGTTGACGGACGTGCTGGAGCAGTTTGATACGCGGTCGCTGGTGGTCGAGACGCAGAGCGACGAGGGCGTGCAGCAGTTGCGTGAAATCGAGTGCGTGGCTGAGGTGATCACAGGGACGGACCGCGGCGCGGACAAGCGGGCGGTGCAGGTGCTGCTGCGTGAGGGTGAGAACGCCCAGCGGGCGTTGGCACGGATCGCCTCGACCGTCGCGGTGAAGCGCATCGAAGTTCGGCGCGTAACGCTCGAGGAGGTTTTCCTTGAGGTTGTCAGGCGGTCCGGCGGTGGAGAGGTTGACGAGCGGTTGCTGGCAGGCTTTGCCGTCAGCAGCGGCGAAGGAGGTGAGTCGTGAATCGCACACTGCTGATCGCGATCCGAGAGTTCAAGGCGGTGGTCTTCACGAAGGGATTCATCCTGGGCATCCTGCTGACACCCGTGATGGTGCTGGTGGGTGTGCTGGCGGTGAAGCTGATCCCCGAGGCGCCGGAGATGAAGGTGAAAGTCGCGCTGGTTGATCAGTCGGGCCTGACCAGCGACTTTGCCCGCAAGCGCTTCGGGTCCGAAGGCGCGGAGGCGGAGGCGCAGCGTGCCGCGGCGGAGATGACCAAGCAGATCGATCAGGCGACGGGTCAGATGGGCTTGAAGGGACCGGCCGTCGAAGCGGCGAAGAGCCAGGTGCAGAGTTCCGCGGCGATGATGACGGGCGGGGCGAAGTCGATCGCGCTCGAAGTGCTCGATCCGGGCGCGAACGTTGATGAACTGAAGAGCGAGGTGAAGAACACGCAGGTGGGCTATGGCACGCCTCAACTTATGGCCGTGGTGGTGGTGCCCAAGGAAGCGGTGAGCGGGCCGCTGGCCGAGGGGAAGTGGCCCGAGCACCAGTTGTACATCCACCCGAAGCTGGACTTTCAGATCGCCTCGATCATCAATCGGCGGATCGGCGACGCGATCGTCGATGCGAGGATCACCTCCGACCCGCGGTTCAGCGGCGCGCAGCTCTCGCCGGAGGCGGTGCGGGCAACGTTCGCGAGGCCCGATCCGACGCCGCAGGCGCTGGGACGTGAAGGCGAAAAGCCCAGCGTCGGCGCGGTGCAGATGCTCGTGCCTTTCGCGATGATGATCCTGCTGATGCTGTCGGTGATGACCGGCGGGCAGTACCTGATGACCGCGCTGGTGGAAGAAAAGTCCAACCGCGTGATGGAGGTGTTGCTGTCGGCCGTAAGCCCGATGCAGCTCATGACCGGGAAGATCATCGGGATGATGTGCGTGGCGCTGCTGATCCTGACGATCTACGGCGGGGCGGGCATCGCGGGGCTCATCGTCGCGAATCTGGTCGACCTGATCGAGACCTCGAAGCTCGTCTGGCTGGCGATCTTCTTCTTCTGCGCGTTCTTCACCATCGCCTCGATGATGGCGGCGGTGGGTGCGGCGGTGAATGACATCCGCGAGGCGCAGACGTTCCTGACGCCCGTGATGCTCACGGTCATGCTGCCTTGGCTGATGGTCATGCCGATCTCGCGGGCGCCGAACTCGACGTTCGCCACCGTGCTGAGCTTCGTGCCCGTCATGAACCCGTTCGTGAGCGTGATCCGCCTGGGCGGAAGTGAGCCCGTGCCGGTCTGGCAACTGGCGGTCTCCGCGGTCATCGGCATCCTGACGGCGTTCATCACCGCGTGGGTGGCGGCGAAGATCTTCCGCATCGGGGTGCTGATGTACGGCAAGCCGCCGAACTTCACGACGCTGATCCGCTGGGTGAGGATGGCCTGATGAGCGTGCGAACGACCGTGCGGAAGACGTCGACGAAGAAAGCGACGGGTGCGCCTCGCGGGTTGCTCTCGCGCTATGACCTCTACGAGCTGTGCGTGCAGAGCCCCACGGCGTTGGTGCCGTTCTTGAAAGCCGTGCACGGCGATGAGCCGACGCGCTTGGGTGAAGACTTCTGCGGCACCGCGGCGCTGAGTCGTCGTTGGATCATCGAGACACCCGCCGGCAGCGCGGTGGGCGTAGATCTTGATCCGGAACCGCTGAAGATCGCTTCGCAGCAGACGCCCAAAGACGCAGACACTCGGCTGAAGTTGATCAAGGGCGATGTGCTGAAGCTCAACGCGAAGAGTACGGGTGCGGCCGGGCCGTTCGATCTGATCTTCGTGGGCAACTTCTCCATCGGCGAGATCCACCGACGCGAGGACCTGGTGAAGTACTTCCGCACGTGCGTGAAGCGCTTGGCAAAGGCGAAACGCCGATCGCCCGGCGGGGTCTTCGTCTGCGATATCTACGGCGGTGAAACCGCCTTCGTCGAAGGCGCCCTGGAACGAACCCATCCGGGGCCATCGACCGATCCGGTGCTGCGGATCAAGTACACCTGGCAGCAGCGGACCGCCAACGCCCTGACGGGGATGGTCGAGAACGCGCTGCACTTCCGCACCGTTCGCGCGGGCGTGGTGGAGCAGGAGTTCACCGACGCGTTCGTCTACAACTGGCGGCTGTGGTCGGTGCCCGAGCTGCGCGAGGCGATGCTCGAAGCCGGGTTTGCGACCACCGAGGTCTACGCGAAGCTGGTCGACGCGGTGGACGACCAGGGCAAGCCGTACGTGCGGCCGGTGACCGACGCGTCGGAGCTCGAGGGGAGTTTCATCGTGTGCGTGGTGGGGCGGGTGTGATCGCGCTGGGCTGGGGTGAAAACTGAACTGAGCAAAAAAGGTCGCGGGCCGCCGGTGTTGCCGACGGCCCGCGCCGGGAACCGACGTGGCGTGTAAGCCGAGTTCTGTGCTGATCCGCGGTTTGAACCCTCTGTCCATTGACGGGGGCTCGGGGTTCACCTTCGGATCGCCGCGACCATTTCTCTATTCCCACGGTTGCCCGTGGGCTTGAGCGGTCCACCCGCCGTCAAACCGCCGGACCGGCGGTGGGGGATCTTTCGACCACCCGACGGCTGCGTGACCTTGCACGCGATGGGGTTTGCCATGCCCCGCGTGTCACCACGCGAGCGGTGCGCTCTTACCGCACCTTTTCACCCTGACCTGATCCGTGGCTCCCTTGCGGAAACCCCGGCCATCGGCGGTATGTTCTCTGTGGCACTTTCCCTAAGCCCCGTTCCCGGGGCCCGGTGGGCGTTACCCACCATCGTGTCCTGCCGTGCTCGGACTTTCCTCTGGCGTGTTTCATCCAGCGGCCGCGTCGCCACGTCGCTTGTTCGGTTGTCAGCCTGATTCTAGGTAAGAAACTCTACGGAAGCCGGAACGGGTGTGTTCGATCGCCCGATGTGCAAACCCGATGAAACCAGCGTGCTTCCGCATATCGCTACACTTCGCACCATGGGCATGGGATCGGCGAACCCGACCGCGGACGCTCCGCCCGTCACGCTCTGGCTCACGCCCGAGCAGGGCGTGCTGGGCTCGGCGTTGATTCCGGCGCTCGCGATGCTCAACCCGGAACAGGGCAAGCACCCGCTGCGCGTGGGTTCGTCAACGCCGGGCGTGGCGAGCGACCTGGCCGCGAAGCTGGGTGCGCAGAGCGTGGGCGATGATCTTCGTGCGGCCCTTACCAGTGCTGAACCCGGGATCTTCCTCATCGGTGCGCCCGGGCCGTTCGCGGCCCTGCCCAACGCGGCGCAGCGACTGGCTGATTGCGAACTGCTCGAAGCCTGCACGCGACGCGGCGTGACGGTTGTCTCGCTCGAACCGATGCCGGCGTCGCTCATCCATCTTGTCGAACTGCACGCGGAAGAAACCAGCGAAGCGCAGACGCCCGTCGTGGCACTCGGTCCGTCTCCCGTCGCGGCACCGGTTGAAACCAGGGCCGCTCGAATCCCGCTTTGGTGCGGGTGCGTCCCGCTGCTGCGGTTCAGTGAACCCGTCGCCGCGGCGACCGATCTTCTCGAACAGTTCGGGCCTGTGCGCGGCGCGAACGTGGTGAGCTGCGGGCCCGCGTGGGGCGGGTCGCTGGGCGCTCGGCTCTTTGACGCCCTCGACGTGCTGACGATGTTCATGGGCGAGCCCGATGCCGTGCACGCCTCGCACGTCTTCCCGCCGGTCCCTTCAGTGGGCGGCGCCGGTGCGGTGCTGCGTCCGCTGCCGGGCGATTCGCTGCGTGACCTGCAGGGCGATCTGAGCGCGATGCTGCGATTCCCCAACGCTCGCTCGGCGTCGATCTTCGCTTCGTCCAACGCGCCGGACTATTCGGTGAGCGTCACACTCCTCGGGCCCGGCGGGCGGCTGACCATCGGCACGCACGGGCTGGAGTGGATCAACGCCGAGGGCGTGCTGGTCGATCGCTCGCCGCAGATCGTCCGCCGTGTGATGAAGCCCGCCCGCACGCGTTCGCGAGCGAGCAACGCATCGTCGGGGACGGCGGTTGCCGAGCCCTCGCCGCTAACGCTGCTGATCGCGGATCAGATGTTCCGCATGGCCGACGCGAACGCGGATCTACTCAAGGGTGCGCGGTCGAGCAACGCCTCGGCTGTGCTGGCGATTGCGCAGGCGGCGCTGCTGAGCTGCCGAACGGGCGAGGGCGAAAGCCCCGCGACGATGCAGAGGATGGCGGGGGGGTGAATACGCGTTGCTTCTCTTCACGCAGCGACGTGTTACCATCCGGGCACATGCAGAACGTTGAGTGCAAGTTTGAGCTCCGCGACCCGGCCCTGGCCCGGGTGATCCTCGGTGCGCACCGCGCCACGCTCGTGGACACGCTGTGCCAGACCGACACGTACTTCAAGCTCGCCGATGGGCGGCTGAAGAAGCGTGAGACCCAGGGCCAGCCGACGGAGTTCATCTTCTACCACCGCGAGAATCGACCGGCCGCCCGTCTGTCGCGGTTCACGATCTATTCCGCGGCCGAAGCGGCCGAGTACTTCGGCGCAACCGAACCGCCCGTGTGGGTCGTGGTGAAGAAAGTCCGCGAGCTGTACATGCTCGAGGGCGTGCGGGTGCACCTTGACGAGGTCGAAGGGCTGGGCAACTTCCTGGAGTTCGAGGCCCTCGTCTCGCCCGCGATGAACCTGGTGAAGTGCTACGAGGCGGTCGAGCGGCTGCGGCAGGCCCTCGCCCCGGCGATGGGCGAGCCCATGAGCCTTTCGTATTCGGATCTGCTCGCGGCCGATCAGGCGTGATCGACGTGATCGACGTGCTCGGCGTTTGACGCGGCTGTCGAGCGTGCCAACCGGGCGTTGAGCGTCCAGAAGTGCTCGAGCGAATCGCGGATATCCAATCCTTCGGCGTGGGTGCGTGCCCGGCGTCTCATGTCTGAAAGCAGCATCGGATCGCGAAGCACCCGGTGCAGCGCGCTAGCCCATGCTTCGGGCGCGATTGATCGCACCACCACGCCCGTCTGACCATCGACCACGACCTCGGCAGGTCCGCCGATGTGCGAAACGACCGCCGCGAGGCCCGAGGCCTGGGCCTCCAGTACGCTTTGTCCGAGCGTGTCGGTCGTGGACGGGAACGCCAGCAGATCGCACGAGGCGATGAGCGAACTGAGCTCATGACCCGAGCGAAAGCCCAGCATCGACGCTTTGCACCCGCGGAGGCTCTCGCGAATCTCGCCAAGCGCGGGCCCATCGCCCACGACTACCAACGCCGGCGCCGGCGATGTCTCGTGCTCACGCCAACGTGCCTCCAGCATTCGCCAAGCCGAGGCGAGCACACGCACGTTCTTCTCAACACTCACCCGCCCGCAATACAGCACACGTGGCCCATCACCAACACCCGGCGACAATCGCCGAAGCAAATCCACATCGCGATGGACGGGCGAGAATCGCTTCAGGTCAACGCCGAAACGCAGCGCGATCGAACGATCCGCCGACACGCCCAGCGCACGCACCGGGTCCAGATACGCGGCACTCCGCGTCAGGACGCAGTCGAACGGTCGATAGAACCACGACATGATTCTCGTGGTCAGCGCACCAAGTCCCTCGTCGTTGAACAGCCGGGTGATGTACGCGGGAAAGTCCGTGTGATACGTCCCCGCCAGCGGCACGCGATGGCGCATTGCCCAGCGCCGCCCAAGCAGCCCGACCGGCCCCGGCGTCGAGACATGAACCACATCCGGCGCAAAGTCGCCAACCTCGGCGGCGAGTTCACCCCGCGAAGGCACCGCGAAGCGAAGATTGGCATACCCGGGCATGCGCGAGGCGAAGATCGGCTTTAGATTCGTCACCCACGGGCGAGTTGGCAAGGGCAAGTCCGTGCACGTGAACACGCGCATCGATCGTGATCGTGCATCCGCGTGCTCGCCCGCGGCTTGGATGAACCGCGACACGCCGTTGACGTCCGCCAGGGTGTCGGTGAAGAGCGCCAGCCTCATGCGTCACTGTCCGCGTTGATCGGGACTCAGCCGGGCATGCCGGCATCGGCGCCCACCGCCAGCGTGGTGGTGATGTTGTTCACCACGTCGTCGGTGCTGACGCCCTCGGCCTGCGCTTCAAAGTTCAGGATCAACCGATGCCGAAGCGCGGGCAACGCCACCGTGCGGATGTCCTGCACCGAGACGCTCGAACGTCCGTCGAGCAGCGCCCGGCACTTGCCCGCAAGGACCAGCGCCTGAGCCGCGCGGGGCGAGGCGCCGAAGCGCACGAACTGGTTGACCATCGACGTGGCGAACTCGCCCGAACTCCCGCCCGAGCCCTTCGCGTGCGTCGCCAGAACCGTCCTCACGGCATAATCCTGCACGTGCGGCGCAATCGCCACCGCCTGCACGAGCTTCTGGTACCGCACGATCTCCTCGGTCCCCAGCACCGCCTCGGGTTCCGCATCAACCCCCGCAGTTGTGCGGTTGAGGATCTCGAAAAGCTCCTGCCGATTGGAGTATCCGACCTGCAGCTTGAAGAAGAAGCGGTCGAGCTGCGCTTCGGGGAGCGGGTACGTGCCTTCCTGCTCCAGAGGGTTCTGCGTCGCCATGACGAAGAAGGGCTTGGGGAGCGGGTGCGTCTTGCCGCCGACGGTTACCGATCGCTCGGCCATCGCTTCCAGCAGCGCGCTCTGTGTTTTGGGCGTGGCGCGGTTGATCTCGTCGGCGAGCAGGATCTGGGCAAAGACGGGCCCGGGCTGAAAGACAAACTGCCGTGAGCGTCCGCCGCGGCCGTCGTCGGTCTCCGCGACGATCGTCGTGCCCGAGATGTCCGCGGGCATGAGGTCGGGCGTGAACTGCACGCGTGAAAACGACAGGCGCAGGGCCTTCGAGAGCGTGCGGATGAGCAGGGTTTTGCCGAGCCCCGGGACACCTTCGAGCAGACAGTGCCCGTTGCAGAAGAGGGCGGTCAGCACGCCGTCGAGGATCTCGCTGTGCCCGACGATCACGCGTTGGAGCTGAGCGCGGACCTTGGCGTAATCGTCACGAAAAGCCCCGGCGAGCTGCTGAACCTGCTCGGGGGAAAACTCGCTGCGAGATTCGCTCATGGATGGTGCCCTGCCGCCTTACCCCTCGCGCCATCGAACGCTGAAAGACCAAAGGCCGCGGCCGGATTCGAACCGGCGAGGAGCTTACGCTCAGCGGATTTGCAATCCGCTCCATTCAACCACTTTGGTACGCGGCCAAGAAGAATCGGCGAACAATACGGGGGCAGACTCCGCCGGGCAACTCCCCCAGCAATCCCCTTCAACCCCGTGCTCGCTCGAATCCGATAGCATGATCTCGGATTTGTACGCCCAAGCCGGGCTTTCCGGACGAGCCAAACGCCACTCAATCAGCGAGAATCTCATGACCAAGCCCGCCGCCGCCGCCCTTCGCCGAACCACGTCAACCGCCGCCCTCGTCGTGCTTTCGATCGGCCTGATGAGCATGGCGACCACCACCGCCTCCGCTCAACCCACCCCCGCCCAGCCCGCTAAGCCCGCCCCGACGCAGCCCGCGCCCGCGGCCAAGCCGGTAGCGCCATCCGAGAGAGCCCCCGAGAAGCCCGCCGACAAGTCGACCACCAAACCCGCTGAAACGCCCGCACCCGCCACCAACCCCTCGGCCCCGGTCAACCCCGCCGACCAGATCATGAAGGACCTCGAGCAGTCGGCCCGCAATCGCGAGGGTGCCGACGCGAACGCGAACAAAGCACCGCGGGCGACAAATGGCACCGAGATCCCCACCGCCAAGCTTCTCCGCGAAGGGACGTTCGTGACTTCCAAGCGTGGGCGCATGACCCGCGCCGGTTCGGGTGATTGGCAGATCAACTTCGACGCCGACGCCGAGGGGCGCATCGACCCGCCCATGGGCCTGATGCCGTGCATGAACCTGCAGGCGATGGAGAAGCTGGTCGAGAAGGGCGGCGACTCGGTGACGTTCACCATCTCGGGCCAGGTCTTTCTGTACAAGGGCAAGAACTACCTGCTGCCGACGATGTACATCGTCAACCGCAAGGGCGATTTGAGCCCCGCGGGCTGATCGCGTGCTCGTTTCGCCAGCGCATCACGAACCCCAGCGCCACCGATGAAGAGCGACCACGACCGCATCCTGCACCTGCGAGAGCTGCTCTCCCGCGCCAACGTCGCGTACTACCGCGACGCCAAGCCCCTGATGGCCGACGCGGAGTTCGATCGATTGCTCCGCGAGTTGAGTGAGCTTGAAGCCAGGCACCCGGAGCTTGCGGACGAAACCTCTCCCACGAAACGCGTCGGTGCCGAGGGCGAGTTTGGTCAAGCGATCTCCGGCTTCGTGACCGTCAAGCACGCGGTGCCGATGCTCTCGATCGACAACTCCTACGACCCCGCGATGCTCAAGCAGTGGCATGAGCGCGTGCTGAAGGGTTTGGGCTTCGAGACCGACAACGCGGGCGGTGGGGGACTTTTTGCGGCAGCGAACGAGCAGAAACTAGTCGGCCCCACCCTCATCGCCGAGCCCAAGATCGACGGGCTCGCCATCAGCATCCGCTACGAACGCGGCAAGCTCGTCCGGGCCGTCACGCGCGGCGACGGCACCAAGGGCGACGACGTCACCCACAACATCCGCACCATCCGCTCGCTCCCGCTCGCCCTGCACGCAAGCAAGGGCGATCGCATCCCCGACGTGCTCGAGATCCGCGGCGAGGTCTACCTCCCGCTGACCGAGTTCAAGCGTCTCAACGACGAGCGCGAAGCCGCGGGCGAAGAGCTTTTCATGAACCCGCGGAACGCCGCCGCGGGCGCGATGAAGCAGCTCGACCCGAAGGAAACCGCCAAGCGTCGTCTCGCCTTCGCCGCCCATGGGCGAGGTGAACTCAGCGACGCCAACTTCGCAAACAGCCATAGCGCGTTCATCGACCGCCTCCGCGCCCTGGGCCTGCCCGTCAACGACCACCTCGCCCGCACCACCTCGCTCGACGAGGTCATGCGCGCCATCGAGCGCTTCGACACCGCCCGCCACGACCTCGACCACGCAACCGACGGCGTCGTCGTCCGCGTCGACGACTTCGCCCTCCAATCCACGCTCGGCACCACCAGCAAAAGCCCCCGCTGGGTCATCGCGTACAAGTTCCCCGCTGAGCGCAAAACCACCGTGCTCATCCGCGTCGATAACCAGGTCGGCAAATCCGGCAAGATCACCCCCCGCGCGGTGATGGAGCCCGTCCTGCTCGCGGGCACGACCGTTCAGCACGCCACGCTGCACAACTTCGGCCGGGTCGCGCAGATGCCCATCGACCCCGAAGACCCCGGCAAAGGCCACGACCACCTGCACGTCGGCGACACCGTCTACATCGAAAAGGCCGGCGAGATCATCCCCTACGTCGCGGGCGTGATCCCCAGCAAGCGCCCAAAGGGCGCCAAGCCCGTCAAGCCGCCGACGCACTGCCCGGTGTGCAACGGGCCGGTGGAGATCGAATACTCGACCGAGTATGTCGAGCGATACGAGCGATACCCCCAACTTGATGAACTCATTGAATCCAAAACCAAACAGCTAGCTAAAGCGAAAGAAGATTCTCGTCGCGAGCGTTTAATCGAGATCATTCAAAAGTACGAAGCGGAACGAAAGGGTGATGCACCGCTGCCTCCTGGAGATGCTCAAGAGTCTGCCAGATTCTGCATTAACCCCGAATGTCCGGCGCAGGTTGAGGAGAAGATCATTTGGTTCGCCGGACGCAAACAAATGGACATTTCTGGGCTCGGCGATCAGACGGTCAGGCTCATTCGTGAAGTGCATGAATACATGCTTTCGGGATTTGTTGATATCTACCACCTTCACAAGTACAGAAATGAACTTGTGTCCATCCGAGGATTAGGGGACAAAAAAGTAGATTCCATTCTTGATGGGATAGAGGCGAGCAAAACAAGAGGGTTAGCGAGAGTTCTTGCTGGGCTAGGCATTCGGCACATCGGGTATACTACTGCAAAAACACTCGCCAACTGTTTTGGAACGTGGGAGAAATTGCTATCAGTTAAATCAGAGATGCACCTTCGTCCGCGCACACTCAGTAAAAACGAAGCGATGCTCTGTGGCTTTCAGGTCAATGTACTTGACCGTCCCAACACTGGGTTGGGAAAGGGCACCGCTCAGGCGGTGTACGAGTACCTGAAATCAGATTATGCCCTAAACGTGTTTCGTGGTTTAAGCGAAGCGGGTGTTGTATTGAGTGAAGAACAAAGCCCAGGCGTGCTCTTAAGTGAATCTCCCTTGAGCGGAAAAACTATCGTTATCACCGGCAGCTTTGAAGACTATTCCCGAGAGGATTTGGCATCGAAGCTCCAAAGCCTAGGCGCGAATATCACCAACTCAGTGTCAAAACGCACACACTATCTGGTTGTTGGAGAGAGCCCCGGCTCAAAGCTCGACAAAGCGAGACAGTTGGGTGTGGTAGTTGTCGGAGCCGATCGGCTTGATGAGCTACTCCGTGGAGAGTTGCTCACCTAGACTTAGCTGCCACCCCAAGCGTTTGAGCTCGGTATAAATCTGCTTTACTCGAACTGCAGTATGTTCATCAAGCTCACCAGTCATACCCGCAGCAGTAAGTTCTTCTCCAAAAATACTCGCGTAGACTGAATCGGCCTGTGCGGGTGTAATCCTGAGTTCATCGCGGGCAAGGCGGATATCAATGAGTTCGCTATCGCTGATCTTGCAATCAGTTAGCGCTAGTAGTACTTCTCTCTTAAAGTCGATAAACCAGCGACAATTCCATGCTCGCTCATTGTTGGATTCGGCTCCAGTTGATTCACTGGACTCACTTCGAGTGAGTTCGATGCTTGCTGAAACGGTGATGATCTCGCCAGCAGCAAAGGAGTTGTTTCTCAAGCGACCAAGAGGTATCGGATCATTGTCTTTCTCAATGGAGATAAACCTCTCGCAGTGGAACGACTTTACCCCGACTTCTGGGTAGAACTGCATTGATTGAATAGTGAGAAGTGAAGGTCCTCGCTGTAGCAGTTTGAGTGGCTCAATGACCCTCGGTTGCGACGCCGGATGCCGCTTTTGGCCATCGTAAAGAACGCGGCTGCGATATCCGGATTGGGTAATCCGGCACAACTGATCAATTGCGTACTTTTGCGGAAGATGTGAGTACTGCGCCATTTTGCGATGCCCCTCAACCGTTCCACTTCTTCTCCGCCGGGCCCGTATAGATGCTCAGCGGGCGGATCAGCCGGTTGTCGCCGTGCTGTTCCATGATGTGCGCGCACCAGCCCGTGATGCGACTCGCCACAAAGATCGGCGTGTACTGCGGCACCGGGATCTTCATCGTGAAGTACGTCATCCCGCACGGGAAATCCACGTTCGGGTGGATGTTCTTCTTGGTCAGCATGATCTTCTGCACCTGCTCGCCGAGCTCGAACCACTTCGGCGCCGCCAGCCCGCCGAAGGTCCCCGGCAGCGTCGCGGCCATCTTCTTGCCCAGGCCCATGAGGATCCCCGCGCGGTGGTCCCCGTTCTTGTACACGCGGTGCCCGAAGCCCATGAGCTTCCGCTTGGTGTCGAAGGCCTTCTGCATCCACTCGTCCACCGCGCTAGTGCCGATGCCCTTCTCACCCACCGACGCGTAGATCTCCTTGAGCATCTCCATCGCCATCTCGTTCGCGCCGCCGTGCAGCGGGCCCTTCAGCGCGCCGATGCCGCCGGCCACCGCGCTGTGCATGTCGCTCAGCGTGCCGCTGATCACGCGCGTGGTGAACGTGCTGGCGTTGAACTCGTGCTCGGCGTAGAGGATCAGGCTCACGTCCATCACCCGCGCTTCCTCCTTGCCGGGCTTCCGCCCCGTCATCATGTACAGCAGGTTCGCTGCGTGAGAGAGCGTCGGATCGCCGCCGAGCTCGCGCCCGATGAGTGCCCGCCCGTCGATGACGTTCTGCATGTGCCCGACGATGGTGGGGATCTTCGCCAGCAGACGCTTCGACTTCCGCAGGTTGGCCGCCGCGGAGTTGTCCTGACAGTCCGGGTCGGTATGCCCGAGGATGCTCACGGCCGTGCGGAGCACGTCCATCGGCACCGCCCGCCCGCTGGCCAGCCACGCCCCGCTGGACTCAACAAAGCTCGTCACGGCCGGGTGGAGCGCACGCTCGGCGACGATCTCCGCCTTGAAACGCTCCAGCTCACGCGAGTCGGGCTTGTGCCCCTCGAGCAGAAGAAACGCCACCTCCTCAAAGGTCGCGTGCTCCGCAAGGTCGTGGATCTCGTACCCGCGGTAGATGAGTTTGTCCTGCTCGATGGAGCAGACGGCCGTCTGCCCGCCGATGACCCCCTCAAGCCCCTTCGCGAACGCCGCGGCCTTGTCCGCCGCGGCGGCGGCGTTGCTCGATGCGTGGCTGCTGCTGGAATGGGCGTGACCTTTGGCGGTGTGCGTGCTCATGGTGTTCCTTTTCTGCGGCAGGCTTGGAGCGGCTGAAACGCCGCATCATGGGTGATCAAAACCAACACCCGTCGGGCGACGGGCTCGCGTTCCTTGCCCCGCGCCGGGCCTGCATCAACTCACGCCCGACGCGGACGGCAACTGCGCAACCATATTCACACCCGGGCCCTTACTCCAGACCCGCCCGTCAACGAGACCGCAAGATCGCCCGCCAACCCCGCTATCCGTTCGTCCCTTCGGCAGTCTCCGGCTGAGCGCTCTCCTGCAACAGACCCGCCAATCCACGCCGCAGCGGGCCCATGCGACCGTTGCCGGGCTTGCCGTTGCCGCTGGGCTCAGCCTCCGCGACCGCCACACCGCCCGAGGGTTCTTCCGCGGTCTCGGGCCGCTCACCGCGCGCCGCCGCCGCACGCTCAACCTTGCTCGCCGCGCCGCCGCGCCCGCCTTGCGTGCTCTCGCTCTCGGGCTTGATGCGCCCGTCGGGCCCGACCTGGTCGATCTTCACCGCCACACGCTTGCTGACGCCTCTTTCCTGCATGGTGACGCCGTAGAGCTGGTCCCCCTCGTGCATCGTCCGCTTGTGGTGGGTGATGACGATGAAGCTGGAGAGGTCGGTGAACTGCCGGACGACCTTGCAGAAGCGGTCAACGTTCGCGTCGTCGAGGGCCGCGTCCACTTCGTCGAGCACGCAGAAGCACGCCGGCTTGCTGCGGAAGATGCTCATGAGCAGGGCCACCGCCGTCATGCTCTTCTCTCCACCGGAAAGCTGGCTGATGCTCCGCGGCTCTTTGCCCGGCGGCTTGGCGATGATCTCGATCCCGCTCTCCAGCCAGTCCGTCTCGCCCGTCTCGACCCCGTCCTTCACCAGCGGCATGAGCTTCACCTCCGCCTTGCCGCCGCCGAAGAGCTTCCTGAACATCCCCCCTTCGCCCGCGAAGTGTTCGCTCACCTGCTCAAAGGTCTTCTTAAACCGCTCGCGGCTGGCGATATTCAACTGCTCAATCAGCTCCCGGAGGTCCTTGCTGGCGCTGTCGAGGTCGGCCACCTGGGCCGCGAGCTCCTCGTTCTTCCCCGCGAGCAAGTTCTCCTCCTCGATCGCGTCAAGGTTGACGTTGCCGAGCTGCTTGATCTGCGATTTCAACTCGTCCACGCGCGCGGCCGCCACCTCCGAATCAACCTTCACCACGCGCACCGGCTCGGCGGGCGTGCCGTCGATTTCGTCGTTCTCCGCGTTGGTCTCCTCCGTGCCGGCCCGGCCTTCCCCCGCCGCCGCGCCAACATCGCCGTCCCCGCGCGCCGCGAGCATCTCCTCAACAAAGATCTGCGCGTACTCGGCGTGCAGCTCCGCGAGCTTCTCGCCGAGCTCCTCACCCGCCCGCTCCTCGAGCGCCTCACGCTTGACCTCAGCCTCGCGCTTGGCCACTTCCAAGCTGTGCCAGTCGCGCTCGACGTGCGTGGCCTTCTCACGCGCGATGACCAGCACCTCGCCGATCCGCCCGCTGCTCATCGTCACCTCCGACAGCACGCCGGAGAGTTCCTTCTCACGCTTGAGCGCTTCCTCACCCTGGATCTTCGCTTCCTCCGCCTCGCGCTGGCTCCGCGCCATCGTCTCGTTGTGCTCGACCAGCCCCGCCTCCGCCGTCTTCACCGCCTGCTCAAGGTGCATCAGCCGACGCCGCTGGTCCGCCTCGGCCTGCTCCAGCCGCTGACGCTCGCGCCGCGACGATGAAAGCTGCTCGGCAAGCCTTCCCACCCGCACCTTCGCCTGCGTCATCGTCTCGGCGGATGTCTCCATCTCCGCCATCACCGCCGCCAGCTCGCTTTCCATCGCCCGGCAGGCCTCGCTCTGCTCCGTATACAGCCGCCCGAGCCGCTCCGCCTTGCCCGTCAGTTCGTTCCGCTCGCTCTCCAGCGCCGCCGAACGCTCGGTGAGCTGCGCGATCTCCTCGCCCAGCACCGTCCGCTCGCGCTCAAGCCGCTCACCCTCGCGCGTGAGCTGCTCCAGCCGGCTTTCGCCCTGATCCAAAGCCCGCCGCTGCGTGGAAAGCTCGGACCGCGCCGAGGCCAGGCTCTCGCCGATCCGCGCCGCCTCGCCGTCCACCGCCTGCAAGGCCGCACGCTCCCCCGTCACCACGCCCGACAGTTCCGCCGCCTGCGCTTCGAGCGCTTCCAGCTCGCTGCGCCGCTGCAGCACGCCCGGGGCCGAGCCCGTGCTGCCCCCTTCCTCTTCGGCGCCGATGGGACCGGCGAAGACGCGCCCGTCGGGCTCGATCACCAGCCCGCCGCCGGGCTTCCCCTCGCCACTGGTCACGTTGGTGACAAACCGCGCACCACTCTCGCCGCGGGCGCTGAGCACCGCCGAGGCCATCATCGCCGCGTCCAGATCGCGCACCAGGTACGTCCGGCCCAGCAACCGATCCAGCACACGCTCAACCGCCGCCGCATCGCTCTCGCTCGCCGCGTCCGTCGCACCCTCCGCCGCAGCGCCGCTCCGCCGCGCCCGCACCAGCCCGCGCACGCACACCGCGCCGGGGATCTCGATGCTTGCCGCGTTCTCCACGGCCGCAACACTGTGCGCACCTTCGCCCGCGTTGCCGCTCTCCGATGACTCCGCCGTCACCACCCCATCAACAACCGTCACCTCCGCCGCGACTTCACCCCGGCTCAGCGGCGCCGCGCTCAAAAAGACCACCCGCCCGCTGAGCGTCGAAAGCGCCCCTTCGCCCGGCATCTCCGCCAGCGTCCGCACAACCAGCGCCTGCAGCCGCCCACCCAGCGCCAACTCCACCGTCGCGGCGTGCTCGCCGTCGGTTTCGATCAGGTCGCTCAAAACCCCGCGCACCCCGGCGAAGGGCCCCTCCGCCCCGCCGCTCTGCGCGCTCGACAGGACCTGCTTGACCGCCTGCCCAAGCCCCGCCCGGCTCGTGACGAGCTCCTTCAGCGTCGCCCGCCGACCGTCCACCCGCGCCAGCTTCTGCTCAAGCTCCGCCAGCCGCTCCGCCCGCGCCCGCCGATCGCTCGCGAGCGTCCCCGCCGTCTCGGTGAGTTCCTTCAGCCGCTGATCGAGCCCCGCCACCGCCCCGCGTCCCTGTTCAACGGTCTTCTCAAGCGTCGAACGCTGCTCCGCCAGCCGCGCACGCTCCGCCTGGTTCCCCGTGGCGCGTGAGCCGAGCTTGCCGAGCTGATCCGCCAAAACCGCCGCCCGACGTTGATCCTGATCCACCGCCGCCATGATCGCCGCACGCTCGCGGTCAATGTTCGCCGCCGCGGTGCGCTTCTGTCCCAGCTCCCCGCGCATCACGCTGATGCGGTCGCTCACCGCCGCCCGCGCCGTGCCCAGCTCCGCCAGCTCACGCTCACCGTCGGCCAGTTGCTTCGTCAGCGCTTCGATCTGCACAGTCGCCGCCTCGGTGGCGTTCTGGATCGCGTCGATCTGCTCGCCGATCTCGCTGAGCGCACGCTGATCACGCTCCAGCGCCTGCCGCGTCTGCGCAGACGCATTCTCCGCCGAGCGACGACGCTGGTGCGCCGACTGCTCACGGTGCGAAGCTTCCTGACGCGCCGCCTCCGCACGCCGCAGATCGTCGGCCACCTCGTGCCGCTTGATCTCCGCCTCCTGCCGCGCCGCCTCAAGCTGTGCAAGCTGCTCCGCCGCCTGCGTCCGCTCAACACCCAGCTCCGCCAATCGGCTCGTCAGCCCGCGCAGCCGCTCGTGCAGATCGTCGAACTGATCCAGCGCCAGCACCAGCCGGAGCGCCCGCAGCTCTTCATCGAGCACCTTGAACTTCCGCGCCCGCTCCGCCTGCCCCTTGACGATCCGCAGCCGCCGCTCCGTCGAATCAAGCTGCTCTCGGCAGCGCACCAGGTTCGTATCCGTCCGCTCCAGCTTCCGCTCCGCCTCCGCCTTCCGCTGACGGTACTTCGCCACCCCCGCGGCTTCCTCAAAGACCGTCCGCCGCTCCATGGGCGAAGCCAGCAGCATCGCGTCGACCTTCCCCTGCTCGATGATCGAGTACGCGTCCGCGCCCACACCCGTATCCAGGAATAACTCGCGGATGTCCTTCAGCCGAGCCTTCCGCCCGTTGATCAGGTACTCGCTGCCGCCGTCGCGGTACAGCCGCCGCTCGATCTCCACCGTGTCGGCATCGACAGGCAGCGCCCTTCGCGAGCACACGCTGAAGTCCAGCACGCTGGACTCAATATCCGCGCTGACCTCGGGCTTGCTCTCCTCCACCGCCGCTTCGACAACCGCCGCCTCAGTAGCCACCGCCACCGCAGCGCCGCCAGTTTCGCCATTGACCTCACCCTCAACCGCCTTGACCTCAACCGTGTGCGCCGTGGGCGCAATCGGCTTCTCGATGATCGGGTTCGCAAACGTCAGCGCCACGCTCGCCATCCCCAGCGGCTTGCGCCCCGCACTCCCCGCGAAGATCACGTCGATCATCTCCTGCCCGCGCAGGCTCTTGCTCGAGCGCTCACCCAGCACCCACTTGATCGCGTCCACGACGTTGCTCTTGCCGCAGCCGTTCGGGCCGACGATCGCCGTGATCGGATCGTCGAAGTGGAACTCCGTCTTGTCCGCGAAGCTCTTAAAACCCGTCAGCGTGAGTTTGGTCAAACGCATGTCTGCGAAACCTCCTGTCCGCTCCAAGGCGCAGCCGATCAGTCGGCCGCACCCGGCGTCCATCCATGGACCGCGTCTTGCCCAGCTTACCAGCCGGAAATCCACGTCCAAAGGCCAATCTCACAGTATCTGGTCCCCGTGCCCACGAATCAAACCGTACCCCCTGTCGGTTGTGGTGGAATCTTCTGAATCCACAACAGGTTGAACGTGTCTTCAGCCGCCAAAAGCACCAGTTGAAACGCACCCGACCAGAAAAACTGGAAAAAATGAAGCTCTCTGTGCGGTTTATCCGGTTCTTTCGGTGGCCTTTTGTTCGCGTTGGGTTACCTTCTCTACGGTTAAACCCCCGACCGGCATTCTCCGGTCGCGAATTTCAGGAGAGAGAGAAATGAACAAGTTGATCGTTGGTCTCGTTGCCGCCGCCGCCCTCACGGGTTCGGCCCAAGCCGACTTCGTCACCGTTGACCTCACCGGCTGGTCGTCCTTCGCTGGTTTCGGCAATGTCCTGAATACCTCGACGAACATCACCATCCCCGCTGGGTCGCAGATCACCGCGATCACCTTCGAGGGGCTCACCTTCTCAACCTTCAACGGCAGCTACCTCTCTGAACTGATCCTCTCCGTCAACGACGCCACCAACGCCACCGCCTTCTGGGACTGGGCCCCCTCCACCACCGAGGATCCGGGCTCCTTCGGCCCCGGTAGCGGTTCCTTCGGCTTCCCGGGCGTCTTCGGCTCCGGCCCCTTCACCACCTCCACCGGTGGCCTCTTCATCACCGTCTACGAGGGCTTCAACGACGCTGGTAGCCTCATCGACGCCTCCATCAGCGCCGGCACCCTCCGCATCGAGTACACCGTCGTCCCCACCCCCGGTGCCCTCGCGCTCATGGGTATGGGCGGTCTGCTGGCCTCGCGCCGTCGTCGCGCCTGATCGTTCGTTGATCATCTGATTCTCGAAATCACCGCGCCAGCTCGGGTATTCACTCCCGAGCTGGCGTTTTTCGTTGCTACGCGTTCACAAACACCACACGCACACCTCTGAGCACGGGCACGTGCGTGACCGTTCGATCGAATCTCGTCTCACGCGCGCGCCAAACTTCTCGGGCCATTTCAGAATCCGAGAACCTGAAAAACAAGCCACACAGGCGGCAAATCCGGTGACTTCACTGGCCTCAAACCCCATCACCCGTATCTTCGCTACGGGTTTACCCCCCCTCCGGCATTCTCCGGGGTGGAATCTGTGGAGAGAGTCATGAAGACTGCCCTTGCCGCCTCAACCGTCATGCTCGCCCTCGCGGGCTCGTCCTTCGGCCAGCTCGTTCCCTCGGGCGTCACCGAAGCCTCTGGTCTGAACACCGTCATGCGTAACGCAGCGCGCACCTATCAGGCCTACTACCACCAGAGCAACTTCACCTCGGTCACCACGCCCACGACGCTGACCGGGTTGCAGTTCCGTCTCTTTGCGAACCCGAACCAGAACGGGGTCGGCGCGGCATCTTCCTGGCCCGCGACCAACCAGTCCTTCGCCAACTATACCATCATGCTCGCCCAGCCCAGTGCCGCGATCAACGCCGCTGGCGAAATCCCCTCCGCGTCCGCCTCCTTCGCCTCGAACATGGTCAACGCCGTGACGGTCTACAACGCCGCACTCACCATCACCGCGGGCTCCTTCCTCAACGACGGCACCGCGACGACCCCCGCCTCGTGGGGCATGACCATCAACTTCTCCACCCCCTACACCTACAACCCCGGTGACGGGCTCATGCTCTACATCAGCCACACGGGCTACACCGGCGGCGCGCCCCAGCCGTTCTTCGCCGTCGGCAACTTCGCGGCCAACGTCGCCGACGCGGTTTCCTCAACCGCCGGCGCAAACGCCACCAACCCCGGGGGCTTCGCCAGTCCCATGGTCGTTCAGTTCATCCCCACCCCCGGCGCGATGGCCATGCTGGGCCTGGGCGGTCTGGTCGCCGCCCGCCGTCGTCGGGCTTAAGTCCGCGTTCATCCTGCAACTCCTTGATTCCAAGGGCCAGCCCGGGTGTGTACTCCCCGGGCTGGCCTTTTTCTGTGCGGATTCTCACCGATTGCAGATTGCCCAAACCCCCAAAGATCCTCCTCAGACCGAGAAAAGTGCTTCCCTCTGGTGAATCTACTGGCACATCACCCGATGCGGTTTACCCTGTCCTTCAGGAGAACCCATCAGGTGGGTTCTCATAGCACACCGTTCGAGGAGAGAGAGAAATGAAGCTTGCTGTTTGCGCGCTCGCGCTCGTCGCGGTCACCGGCTCTGCCGCCACCGCCCAGACCCTCTATTTCACCGGTTGGGAAGCCGCCCCGGCTTCGCCCTCGTGGAATGTCGGCAACATCTCAGGGCAGAACACCTGGGTCAACTTCAACTCCGCCGCCGGGCACACCGTCCAGAACTCGGGCGATAACGGCGTCACCGCCGCCACGGGCAGCCGCATGCACCGCAGCCTCGCCTCCACCGGCGCGAACTTCGAGCGCGACTCGTGGGTTGACCTGACCACCGCTTGGGCTGGTCGTACCTTCGGCAACAACACCGCCGTCGGGTCCATCGACATGTTCCTCGAGACCAACATGACCACCGTCGGCTTCCACGGCTTGAGCATCTTCAGCTCGACCGGGCAGATCGGCGGCATCTACGTCTCCGCATCCAGCGGCGCCATCATCCTCCTGGGCACCTCCCAGGCCGTCGTCGGCAACATCACCCGCGGCGCCTGGACCAACATCGGTATCGCCATCGACTTCGACACCGGCAACCTCGCCGCCATCGTCAACGGCGTCACCGTCGGCTCCGTCGCCTTTAACAACGTCGCCAACACCGACATCGCCGACATCGACCTGGCGAACATCAGCGGCGGCACCGCCACCACGTCCGCCTCGCGCATGTACTCCGACAACTACCTCGTCCGCGCTATCCCCACCCCGGGCGCTCTCGCCCTGGTCGGCATGGGCGGCCTGCTCGCGGCCCGTCGCCGTCGGGTCTGAGACGACTCTGCCAAGAACAGGTATTTGAAACGAACCCACGCGCCGGCTCGGGCATTGATCCCCGAGCCGGCATTTCTCCTTTCCATGAAGCCCGGGTCACAAAATAGCCCAAACCCCCTGCTTGAAGCCCCCAAGACCGGAAAAAACGCCTTTCATGAGGTGAATCCCTTGGCGGCAGGGCGTTTCGGGGTTATCCTCCACCCCCGCGGAACTCATCAGGTGGGTTCCTAGAGAACACAGTTCGAGGAGAGAGAGAAATGAAGCTTTCTGTTTGCGCGCTCGCGCTCGTCGCGGTCACCGGCTCTGCCGCCACCGCCCAGACCCTCTATTCCACCGGTTGGGAAGCCGCCCCGGCTTCGCCCGCCTGGAACACCGGCAACATCGCCCCCCAGAACGGCTGGCTGAACGTCAACTCCGCCGCAGGGCATCAAGTTGTGAACTCCGGAACCAACGGGATCACGGCCGCCACCGGCTCGCGCATGCATCAGAGCGTTGCCTCCACCGGAGCGAACATCTCGCGTGAAACCTGGGTTGACCTCACCGCCGCTTGGGCTGGTCGCACCGTCGGCAACAACATTGCCGTAGGCTCCGTCGACATGTTCCTTGAAACCAATATGACCACCATGGGCTTTCACGGTCTGACTGTGTATAGCTCTGGCGGCGCGATTGGCGGCATCTTCGTCAATTCCTCCGACGGCGCGATCATCCTTCTGGGCAATGCCCAGATCAACGCCGGTACCATTTCCCGTGGTACGTGGACCAACATCGGGATTGCGATCGACTTTAATACTGGTACCCTCTCCGCCATCATCAACGGCGTGTCCGTCGGCTCTGTTCCCTTCGAACCTTCGTGGACTCCGGATATCGTCGACATCGATCTCCACGCGAGCAGCGGCACAACATCTACGACATCGTCTTCGCGGATGTATACCGACAACTTCCTCGTCCGTGCCATCCCCACCCCGGGCGCTCTCGCCCTGGTCGGCATGGGCGGCCTGCTCGCGGCCCGTCGCCGTCGCGCCTGATCGAAGAGCTCGGACGCTCCGTGTTTGAGCCGGTCAGCGTTCCATCTCGCATCAAACACACGAGCCCCGGTTCATCGCCGGGGCTCGTGGCGTTTTGAGTTGGTTGAATCGCTCACGGCTTCGCCGGCGCGTCCTTCTTCTCACCCTCAGCCGGTGCACGCTCGATCGGCACCACCAGCGGACCCTGATCCCCACCCGATTCGCTGGCGGACTTCGCGCCCGGGCGCAGAACGATGACCTTCGACTTGGTCATGTCGCGCTTCGATTCGTTCTCAGGTCGCTCCGTCAGCGAGATCTCGTTCTCCGCAGAGGCGAGCGCCGCCAGCAGTCGGTTCTCTTCGGTGGTGAAGGCCGCCGTCACGGCGTTCTGCTTCTGCATCTGGTACAGCACGCCGACGATCTGCGAATACGTCAGACCGAGCCCCATCTCGTACCCGTCGGCCGAGGGTTTCGTAGCGAGATAGCGGACCAGCTCGATCAGGCGATCGGAGACCTCCGAGCGTGTCACGCTGCCTTCGCGCTCGCTGCGGTAGTAAAGCCGAACCGGGCGCGACGGATCGAACTTCGTCGGCACGACCCCCGAGCCCGTGTTCGCCTGCGCCGCACCAGTGGCCTTCGGTGCGCCCTCGCTGACGAGCATGAATCGCTCGTCCCACGCGGAGACGATCGAGGGTGTTCGGAGCTTCACGTCCTTGCCGAAGATCACGATCCGCGGCGCGCCCTGCTGCGTGATGTAGATCAGCTCGTCGCCGAAGGGCACGCTGTCGATCGAGAAGCGGTTGTCGATGTTGACCCGACGAATGGCCGGGTCGTTGCGTTCGCTGAGCGCCTCGTACGCGGAGATGCGGGTCTCAAGATTCGCGCTGGCCACCAGTTCGCGCAGGGCGGAATCGATCGAGGGGTTGAAGCCCATCCGCCCCAGAAGCACGATCGCCTCGGAGCGGAAAGCCTGCGCATCGGTCCCCACGTCTTTCCCCGAAGCGACGGCCTGCAATGCCGGCACCGCACGCATGTCCCCAAGCAACGCCCCCGCACGCAGCGCCGCCATCCGCGGCAGCAACTCCGCACTCTCATACAAGCCCTGCACAAAGGGGATCGCGGGCTTTCCAACCGCAACCAAAGCCCACGAAAGATCTTCCGCCATCGCGGGCGTCGCACGCAGTTCTTCGACGTACCGCTTTGCGTATTCGTTGGCAAAGGCCGATTCGATGGGGACGTAGTTCAGCAAACGGACAAAGTCCGCGCTGCGATCACGGAACTCGCGCGGGACGCGGATGACGATGCTCTGATCGTTGCGCCCGCGAGCGCACTGCCCGTCGTCGTTCGGTCCAGCGGGGAATCGCGAGTTGATGGCCGCGACCAAACTCGCCGCCCGCGCGTGCGAGGGGTTGTCGAGCACGACTTCCATCGCCAGCGGATCGGTGACGCGCCCGCCGCCGATGACGCGACCGACGGTTCGCGTGATGCCGTCGTCTTCGATCCGCTTCGCGCCGGCGGACTCAGCGAACGGGTTGATGAAGATGGGCCCGCGGGCTTCGCCGATCTTGTGCGCCCGCATCGCGCCGAAGGGCGTGGCGTTGCCCAGGCGCATCTCGGTGGTCCAGAGTTGCCCGCCTTCAAGGCTGGTGATGCTCGACCCGGGCAGCGTCCGCACACGCACGTCGAAGGACGAACCCAGGGGCGACCCGGGGCTGATGACGCCCTCGACGACGACCACGGCCACCGACGGATCGGCCAGCACTTGTCGAGGCGTCTTGCCAGCCAGGGGCCCGGATTCCAAGGGCCCGCCCTTGCCCACACCGCCGCGGGCGAGCTCGCGCTCCATGGTGGATTGGATCTGCACGGGCAAAGGCCCGCCGCCGGTGCCGTTGAGCCCGACGACGAGCCCGAAACCGGAGACGAGAATCTGCTCGGTGCCACGGATGGTGGCTTGCGAGCCGAGGGTCTGGCGGAAAACCGAGGGCGTGTCGCGCACGACGGTGGGGGCCTCACGTGCGCGGAGCTTCGGCTCGGGCGAAGAATCGCACCCGCCGACGAAGAGCGCGACGCTCAAAAACAAGCCTGAACAGGCGAGAATGACCTTCACGTTCCCCGTGGTGGACGGTTGAACACTCATCACTCGGCATCTCCAGAACGAACCACGAGCCACGCCCGCACCTGATGATTCGCCGCCGCCGGCGCTCGCGAAGAGTGACACTACCCGCGGCGGGGAACGAACGCAAGCCCTTGCCAGCACGAGACTTGCGGCATGGCAAGCAACCAATCGCCACGTGCGAAATCGTTCGAATCGGTCATTGCGGCAGTTTTAGCGAAGCGCCGCGGAGGAGCGGCAGGTGGCATTCGGGGAACCCCTCGAATGCGAGTTGGTCAAAATGTGACGCATTTTGGCCGATTTCCCGCGATGGGGGGTGTGCAGTGTTGACGAGTTGGGGGCGTCGGACATGGTGGTCGTTTGGTTTTCCACAACGGGTTTCCCGGGGTCGATGACGCGATTTTTGCCGGTTGGTGCTGATTTTGTGAAGTCAAAAAGACGGCCTCTGAGGCTCAAAAACGCACATCCGACAGGATTCACACCGACGATCTACATGGTTTTGTGGTTGAAGGCTCTTGCAAGCCCCATCTGTAGTGGTACCCTTGATCCCGCGCCGAATGTTCTTGGCGTGTTCTTCAAGTCTTGTCACTGCTGATTACCGGTCTTTGTTGTCCTATCGTCGTCCGTACGTCGATTGCTGGGGTTCCGCGCATGTCGATCCTGAGTGATTCCCAGATTCGGAAGTTGATTGATATCAAGCCGTTCGAGACGGCCGGGAAGCGTCCTGGTCGGATCAGCTACGGCGTGTCGTCATACGGGTACGACATCCGGGTGGGGACGAAGTTCAAGATTTTCACCCCGACGCCGCGGTCGGGCGGGGTGACGATCGTGGACCCGAAGTCGTTCAGCGAGGATTTGTTTGTTGAGATTGATACGCAGGCGACGGGGAAGGACCACGTGATCATCCCGCCGAACAGCTTTGCGCTGTGCGAGACGGTGGAGTACATCGCGGTGCCGCGGGACGTGCTGGCGATCTGCGTGGGCAAGAGCACGTACGCGCGGTGCGGGCTGGTGTTGAACGTGACGCCGTTGGAGCCGGAATGGCGTGGGAAGGTGACGCTGGAGATCAGCAACACCACGCCGCTGCCGGCGAAGGTGTACGCGAACGAGGGGATCGGTCAGTTGTTGTTCTTCAAGGCCGATGTGGTGTGCGAGGTGAGTTACGCGGATAAGGCTGGGAAGTACCAGGATCAGACGGGGTTGACGCTGCCGAAGGTGGATTGAAGCGGAAGCGAGGGAATAGGGAATCGGCAATCGGCAATCGCAGAGGGGTTCGGGTTGGAGTGTGATCATGCTGCGGTGCGGAGCGGTGTATGGCGGGCAAGATCACGTCCTTCCGGGATCTGAAGGTTTGGCAGGAGTCGTTCGCACTGGCGGTATGGGCGTGCCGGATGGTCGGCGGGTTTCCGCGGTCAGAGCAGTTTGCTCTCGCGATGCAGCTTCGTCGATCGGCGGTTTCAGTGCCGAGCAACATTGCGGAGGGGTACGGGCGGGGAAGTCGAGTTGAGTATCTCCGGTTTCTGAAGATTGCACGAGGTTCGTTGTTTGAGTTGGAAACACAGGTCGCGATCGCGATGGAGCTTGGGTATGTGCAGGGAGCGGCGAAGAAGGAAACCGACGAACGAATACTGGCCTGCAGCAAACTGCTCGCAGGGCTGATCCGTCGTCTGGAGAGTTCCACGTAGTTTCTCTGCTATTGCCGATTCCCGATTCCCGATTGCCTCAACAAGTTGTCAAGGATTTGAGCACGTTTTTCACGCATTGAAGCGCGAGAGTACCCGATGAAAATCACCCGCAAGTTCACCGTCTCCGGCAAGGACCCCTTCGCATCCGTTTCGTGGGTCAAGCGTTCGTCGAAGATCACCAACCCGGACGGGTCGGTGGTTTTTCAGATGGACGACGCTGAGGTGCCCTCGACGTGGAGTCAGCTCGCCACGGACATCATGGTGAGTAAGTACTTCCGCAAGGCGGGGGTGCCGCAGGTTAAGGCTGGGCAGGATTGTCTGACCGGCGTGAAGGAGCTGGATGCGTCGGGCAAGGCGGTGCTCGGGCCTGAGAAGTCGGCGAAGCAGGTGATTCATCGCCTGGCTGGGTGCTGGCGGTACTGGGGCGAGACGCACGGGTACTTTGACACGGCCGAGGACGCGCAGGCGTTCTATGACGAGCTGGCGTACATGATGACGCACCAGATCTCGGCGCCGAACTCGCCCCAGTGGTTCAACACGGGGCTGAACTGGGCGTACGGGATCAGCGGGCCGGCGCAGGGGCACTACATCGTTGAGCCCAAGACGGGCGAGGTGATGCTGGCGCCGGATGCGTACAGCCATCCGCAGCCGCACGCGTGCTTTATTCAGAGCGTCGACGACGATCTGGTGAACCCGGGCGGGATCATGGATCTGTGGACGCGTGAGGCACGCCTGTTCAAGTACGGCAGCGGCACGGGGACGAACTTCTCACGCCTGCGTGCGGAGAACGAGCGCCTCGGTGGCGGCGGCAAGAGCAGCGGGCTGATGAGCTGGCTGCGCATCGGTGATCGTGCCGCGGGGGCGATCAAGAGCGGCGGCACGACACGCCGGGCGGCGAAGATGGTCTGCCTTGATATGGACCACCCGGACATCGAGCAGTTCATCTGGTGGAAGGTGCGCGAGGAGATCAAGGTCGCGGCCCTGGTTGAAGGGATGAAGAAGCTCCCCGCCGACCAGCAGGATCTGGCGAAGAAGCTCGACCTGAAGCTCGATTACGACTTCAACGGCGAGGCCTACGGCACCGTCAGCGGGCAGAACAGCAACAACTCGGTGCGCATCAGCGACGAGTTCTTCGAGACGCTCGACGCCGGCGGCGAGTGGAAGACGTACTACCGCACCAACGGCAAGGTGGCGAAGACGATCCCCGCGTCGAAGCTGTGGGAAGACCTGTCGGTGGCGGCGTGGCGGTGCGCCGACCCGGGCGTGCAGTACGACACGACGATCAACGCGTGGCACACCTGCCCCAGCGCCGGGCGGATCAACGCCAGCAACCCGTGCAGCGAGTACATGTTCCTGGACAACACGGCGTGCAATCTCGCGTCGATCAACCTCATCAAGCTCTACGACGTGAAGACGCGCGAGTTTGACGTCAAGGCGTACGAGCACGCGATTGATTTGTGGACGATCGTGCTGGAGATCAGCGTGCTGATGGCCGCGTTCCCGAGTGAGGAGATCGCGCGGCTGAGCTACCGCTATCGCACGCTGGGGCTCGGGTATGCGAATCTGGGCAGCGTGCTGATGCAGGCGGGTATCGCGTATGACAGTGAGGAGGCCCGCGCGGTTGCGGGGTGCTTCAGCGCGGTGCTGACGGGCCGGTCGTACGCGATGAGCGCGAAGCTCGCCAAGCAGCTCGGGGCCTTCCCGGGCTATGAGGCGGACCGCGAGAACATGCTGCGGGTGATCCGCAACCACCGGCGCGCGGCGCACGGCGTGAAGCGCACCAGCACCGAGTGGGAATCGCTCAGCGAGCACACTCGCCCGGTGCCGATCGATCACACGGTGATCAACTCGGGCAAGGTTCTTCTGGCGAACGCGAAGGAACTGTTGGAACGCAGCGTCGAGACGTGGGACGAAGCGCTCGAGCTGGGCATCCAGCACGGCTATCGCAACGCGCAGGTCACCGTCATCGCCCCCACGGGGACCATCGGCCTGCTTATGGACTGCGACACCACGGGTGTTGAGCCGGACTTTGCCCTGGTGAAGTTCAAGAAGCTCGCCGGCGGCGGGTACTTCAAGATCGCCAACGCCAGCGTGCGCCCGGCGCTTGAGGCCCTTGGCTACAGCGACAAGCAGATCAAGGAGATGATGGCGTATCTGCTCGGCACGCTGCACACCGAGGTGGCGATGCCGACGAATGCGAACGTGGCGGCGGGCACGACGTTCAAGGACTGGCTGATCAGCAAGGGCCTGACCGCGGCGGAGGTCAAGAAGATCGACGACGCGCTGCCGGGGACCTTTGAGCTGCCCTTCGCCTTCGGCGCGTGGAGCATCGGCGATGAGGCCTTGACGCGGATGGGCGTCGACCCCGCGGCGGCGAAGGCGGACTTCTCCTTCAGCCTGCTGAAGCACCTTGGCCTGAGCAAGTCGGTCATCGACCAGCTCAACGATGTGATCTGCGGGCGGCAGACCATCGAGGGTGCGCCGCATCTCAAGCCCGAGCACCTGTCGGTCTTTGATTGCGCCAACAAGTGCGGCAAGTACGGCAAGCGGTACATCGCCGCGGAGGGTCACATCCGCATGATGGCGGCGGTGCAGCCGTTCATCTCGGGGGCGATCAGCAAGACGATCAACCTGCCCAACGAGGCGACGGTGGACGACGTGAAGGCGGCGTACCGGATGTCGTGGGAGCTTGGGTTGAAGGCGAACGCGCTGTACCGCGACGGGTGCAAGCTGAGCCAGCCGCTGAGCACGTCGAGCGAGAGCAAGGACGATAAGAAGGATGATGCGTCGGTGGGGGGGGTGGGAAAGCTCGCCGAGGTGAAGCCGGTGGGGACGGGTGTTGCGGGGGGGGCGGCGGCGAATGGTGCGACCTCAACCGCGAAGGCGGAGAGTGAGTTGGCGATCGAAGCGGCGCACGCGGGGGTTGACCTTGCGGCGGCGTCTGAGCATCGCGCGATCCAGGTTGTTGAGCGGCCCATGCGGCGGCGCTTGCCCGATACGCGGGCGAGCATCACGCACAAGTTCAACATCGCCGGTCACGAGGGGTATCTGACGGTTGGGCTTTATGAGGACGGGCAGCCGGGCGAGCTGTTCATCACCATGGCGAAGGAAGGTTCGACCATCGGCGGGCTGATGGATTCCATCGGCACGGCGACGAGCGTGAGCCTGCAGTACGGCGTGCCGCTGGAGAGCCTGGTGACGAAGTTCACGCACCAGCGGTTTGAGCCGGCGGGCATGACGACGAATCGTGAGATCCCGTTCGCCAAGAGCCTGGTGGACTACATCTTCCGCTGGATGGGGATCCAGTTCATCCCGGGGTATCGCGAGGCGAACACGCCGGACCGCAACGGCGGCGAGCCGGCGACGAGTGCCACTCCGGCGCCGATGCCGGTGATGCGTCGCTCGATGATGGAGCCGTCGGCGGGTCGGATGAGCTTCGAGAGCACGCGTGAAACGGGTGGCGGCGAGGCCGTCAGCGAGCAGACGCACGTGAGCAGCTCATCGCACGATCATCACCAGCACATGCACGTGGAGCGCACGGTGACGACCACGAAGGTGGACGTGGACCTGAGCGGGAGCGTTGTGGGCGGCAAGCCGGTGAACGTGATGGCGATGGCGATGAAGGCCGCGGGCGACGGCCCGCCCTGCACGGTGTGCGGAACGATCACGGTCCGCAACGGCACGTGCTACAAGTGCGTGAACTGCGGGAACTCGCTCGGGTGCTCGTGATTTTCAACGCGGAGTACGCGGAGAACGCGGAGGAAGACCGAGGAAGACGGAGTTGGATGGATGTTGAGTGTGGGGTTGGTCTGTTCTCTGTGTGACGTGCGTGCTTGATGGGAATGAATGGTGGTGGGGGGGTGGGGGTTGAGGGGGGGTGAAGGACTCCTCTTACCCGTGCGTCCCCGGCGGGAAACCGCCCGGGACGCGCTTCTTGGATCGATCGCGATTGGTGCGATGAGAGAGACAGACCGGCGAAGCGAAGGCGCTTCGCCGCAGAGACACGGAGGCGCGGAGAAAGACAGAAAGTTACAAACGGCGAATCAACAAAGCAGCAAAGAAGTATCGAGTTGCGCGTGCTGGCGGAATGGCACTCGCGTTGAACGGGATCGAGAGATGGAGATTTGATTGAATGCGTTTTGATAGCTGGAGTGTGTGAATGTCGCGGTGGACGCAGGTGGTTGTACGCGTGAACCTGCCTGCTCACTCGCGACTCGCGTCTCGCGACTTGCGACTCCAGTTTGATCGTCAGCAAGAGCCCGGAGGGATTTGGTGTGTGGTTCGCGAGGGTGTGACAACCTCGTTGACCCCGCCGCCCCTTCGCTCCGGCGGTGATAGAAGGATCGAAGCCGCGCTCGGGTTGGTGTTCGTGGCAAGAGGCCGACGAACGCTGGCACGGGCACTACGGAGCAGTTCGCGTCAGCCCCGGCGAAGCTTCGGTGCTTGAAGGCAAGCACCAGAGCAACACGGACGTGCCGGGCCGACCGGACCGTTGTACCTTCCCTCCCTCCGGGCTCCTGCTGATTGTCGATTCGTGAGGTGCACAAAGAGACGCAGAGGAAGACCGAGCAAGGCTGAGAAGTCGGAGCGGAAGAGCTTTGCACGAAGACGCGAAGGCGCGAAGGGGGCGGGCAAGGCAATCGGGATTCGGCAATCGGCAATGGCAGAAAAGCGTCGGTTGCTTCTGCGATTGCCCATTGCCGATTCCCGATTGCCCAGTTTGCAAGGCAATCGGCAAGAGCAGAAAAGAGTCTGTCCCCTCTGCGATTGCCCATTGCCGATTCCCGATTCCCTCTCACCACCTCCCCCAAAGAAA
>JAVTWO010000171.1:0-4979 GCA_032229765.1 Phycisphaerales bacterium
CACGTTGGTGATCACCGGCAAGCGGCTGACAAGGTTGAACTGCTGAAAGACGATCCCGATGCTCTTACGCCGAAAGTTCGTCAGCTCCGCGTCCGTCATCCGCGACAGATCGGTCCCGCCCACGCGAACCTGCCCCGCATCGGGCGTATCGAGCGCCGCCAGCAGGTGCAGCAGCGTGCTCTTGCCCGAGCCGCTGGGCCCCATGATGGCAAAGAACCCCGTCCGGTCGATCGTCAGATCAACCCCGCGCAGGGCCTTCACCTCGGTATGCCCGAGGTCGTAGTGCTTGTGCACCCCGGTGCAGACCACCAGCTCGTTCGTCGCTTCGGTGCGCGCCGCCGATGTTGTTTCAGTTTGAACGCCCGTACTCAACGCTGCACACACCTCGCTTAGGCCCAACGCCGCCCCGAGCCTCGGACGCACCTACACCCCTCGCGCTCGCCGAGTTCGCACAAACTCCACGCCACGCGGAGAATCTCGAAACAAAACCATCAGTACCAAAGTGCCAGAGTGTCAAAGTGCCAAACGATCCGGCGCTCACACAAAAACTCTGCCACTCAGCCACTCAGCCACTTCGCCACTTCCAAATCAGTGCGCCGGATACTTCGAGTCGTACGCCGCCGCGTCCATGAGCTTCCCCAGACCCGCCTTGTCGCTCATGCGGATCTTCAGCAGCCAGTTGCTCATCGGGTCCTTGTTCAGCAGCGACGGATCCTCCACCACCGCCTTGTTGACCTCAACGATCTCCCCGCCCACCACGCTGTAGATGTCGCTGGTGGTTTTCACCGACTCCACCTCGCCCACCGTCCCGCCCGCATTGACCTTCGTCCCCACCGCCTTCGGCTGCACGAACGTCACGTCCGTCAACGCGTCCACCGCGTACCGCGTGATCCCGATCGTCACCACGTCCCCCTGAACCTTGTGCCACTCGTGACTCTCGGAATACAGGCAATCCGTCGGCGAAGCCATACTCAGCGTCCTTTCTTTCGTTCCTACTTCCGCTCTCCCGCCGACGGCCCCTCGCACTCAGCGAAGCCAGCCCCGGCAAAATCGCGGCTGAAAACCATCTCGTCCCCGGGCACGCAACACGCCGCCCGGCTCTCCGTCTTTCCCAACCTCACCCCGCTCCGCGCCAATGCTAGCTCCCCTTCATCCACCCTTCTCCATCTTCCAGTCATGGCCCCGACGCTCCGAGGCCGATACGCTCTGTCATCTCATGCTCCTCACGCTCAACCTCAGCGCGCTGCGTTCCCGTCTGACCGGCCAAGCCGGCCAGCCCAAACTCAAACTCACCGACGCCCCCGCGCTCGCCCGAAACGAGCTCGGCGTCAACGGCCTGGTCATCTCCACCGACCTCCTCGTCGGTGCCGATCGACAAGCCCTCCAACGCCTCCTCGAAGCCGCCGACAAGGCCGGGTGCCCCTGCCTCGTCCTCATGGAAGTCAACCCCCAGCCCCTCGGCTCGCCCGACATCCTCCCCGTCGAGGCCGCCACCGAACGCTGCCTCCGCGTGGCGCAAGCCGCCCATTGGCTGGGCTGTTCCGCCTTCTCCATCCCCATCGAAGCCCCCGACGACGAGGAAACCCTCGCCAACGTCGCCGCCAACCTCAAGCCGATCTCCCGCCGCGCCGAGAAACTCGACCTGAACCTCTGCCTCGCCCCACGCCCGGGCCTCACCGCCTCCCCCGACCGCGTCACCGAAGTGCTCAAGAAAATCGGCGGCTTCCGCGTGGGCACACTCCCCGACTTCGCCGCCGCCGCCGCTTCCGCCGATCCGGTCCAGTACCTCCGCCGCCTCGTCCCCTACGCCTCCGCCGTCCTCGTCCCCGCGATGAACGAGCAGGAAGCCGAGGCCGCCAGCACCGCCGCCGCGAGCAAGTCCAAAACCAAGAAATCCCCCGAGCCCGCCGAAGGCGCCGACGAAGCCCCCGCCAAACCCGCCAAGGGCAAGGCGAGCAAGTCCAAGAAGGCCAAAGCCGCCGAGGCCGAGCCCGCTGCTGAGGCCGAAACCGCCGAAGCGCCCTCCTCCGCACCGGTCGCCCCCGCACAGGCCTCCAAGCCCGGTTCCTACGACCTGAATACCTACGCGGGCGTGCTGGAAGCCGTGGGCTACGAAGGGCCCATCGCGCTGGATTTCCGCGGTTCGGGCGATCCGATCCCCGCGCTGATCCGCACCCGTGATATCTTGATGAAGTCCCTCGCCGCACCCGCCGCCGCCGAGGAGACCGGGCTCTCCGCCCTGCTCGCCGCGGTGCAGTCCGCCGACGACGAGACCGACGAACTGGCCGACGAAGAAGAAGCCGGAGCCGACGACGAATGACGCAGGACCCGCCCCAGCCCGTTCTGCTGCGAAACTCCAACTACCCCGCGGGGGTCATGGGGGTTCATCTGTCCGAGCAGCTCATCATCACCATCGACGGCCCCGCCGGCACCGGCAAATCCTCCGCCGCGCAGCAACTCGCCAAGCGTCTGGGGCTTGAGTTCCTCAACACCGGCGCGATGTACCGCGCCGCCGCCGCCCTCGCCCTCGACGCGGGCTTCGATCAATCCCAGCCCGAAGCGGTCGCGAAGGTCCTCCAAGACGCCGACCTCCACTTCGACTGGACCACCGACCCCCCTGAGATCCACGCCCGCGACACCGTCAACAACCGCTCGCTGAACCTCACCCCGCGCCTGTCGAATGTCGAAGTCGAACGCCTCGTCTCGCCGCTTGCGGAGCTTCCCGAGGTCCGCCGCCAGATGGTGCGTAAGCAGCGCCTCATCGGGCAGCAGCACCCCCGCCTGGTCACCGAAGGCCGCGACCAGGGCACCGCCGTCTTCCCGGACGCGCAGGTGAAGTTCTTCATCTCCGCCAGCCCGGAGATCCGCGCCGAGCGCCGCGTCCGCCAGCACGCCCAGCAGGGCAAGCACCTGGATTTCGAGACCGTCCGCCTCTCGATCATCGACCGCGACCACCGCGACGCCACCCGCCTCGTCGGGCCCCTGGTCCAACCCCCCGACGCCCATGTGATCGCCACCGACGGGCTGACCCTCCCGCAAGTCGTCGACCAGATGTACGCCATCGTCATGGCCAGCATCGCCAGCCAGCTCCGCCCTTCCACCTAAGGCCCTTTCCGACCCATGCTGGCCAGCTTCCAAGCCAAAAATCCCGGTCGTTCGTTGGGCGGGCTCCTCTTCTACGAGTTCTGCTATTTCTGTGTCCGCTTCACGCTGACACTCTTCTATAAGTTCCGGGTCTGGAACAGCCACCTCTGCCCGATCTCCGGGCCCGTGCTGGTGGTCACCAACCACCAATCGCACCTCGACCCGATCGTCGCAGGGATGGCCATCCCCTCGCGGCACCTGAACTTCGTCGCCAAGTCCACACTTTTCAAATCCAAGCTCTTCGGGGCGTTGATCCAGGGTCTCAACTCCATCCCCCTGAAGCAGGGCGAGAGCGACACCGCCGCCATCCGCACCACCATCGAGTACCTCAAGCAGGGCCGGTGCATGCTGATCTTCCCCGAAGGCAGCCGAACTCTCGACGGCGCGGTCCACGAGTTCAAACGCGGCGCCTGGCTGCTCATGTCCCGCGCTAAGTGCACCATCCTGCCCGTCGGTATCGACGGGTGCTTCGACGCCTTCCCCCGCAGCACCCCCTTCCCCCGTCTCTGGCACGGCGTGCGCATCGGCGCCGTCGTCGGTCAGCCCATCAGCGCCGAAACCCTCCTGAAGATGTCCCCCGACGAGGGCCTGGCCTTCCTCCGCCAGACTGTCGAAGATCTGCGGCTGGAAGCCGTTGAACGCCTCCGCCGCACCGGCTTTGAGCCCAGCACGATCCCGATGAACGAATCGTTCCTGGACGACGAGGGCCGGCCGCTGGTGAAAAACAGCCTCCAAGGCTGATGAATCGCCCGGTTCTCGGGCTCGATCGTTCCACGACCAAACCATCTGCTCACGCTTGAACTGTCCGGTGCGTCCGAATGCCGGGCGGTCTATCGCGCAGATTGCCCAGGCGGCATAGGTGGAAACCCTCGACTGCAAAACGGTGCATCGGCGGTCGTCCCGAGCACGAAGGCGGGGTAGAGTCTGACCGAACCGATGGACAGCCGGCTTGAAAATCGTTAGGATGAAGTACGGATAACTGAAACGCGCACGCGAAAGAACCGATTTACTCTGACAGCACTTCGGACCTGTGTGGGTCGGTTTGAGATTTCAGAAGACCTGTTCCCATCCGCTATGCATACCAGCACGCTCACCAAGACCCGTCAGCTTCGGCGCACCGCGGCGATCAAGCGCAAGGGGCGTGAGGTTGTGGCGTTTATGGCGGCCGTGGGGCTGGTGGCGTATGCGGCGGTGGTGGTGAAGAACCTTTCCGCGATGGCGGAGGTGCCCGAAGCGCTGAGCATGGTCGAGTCGGAGGACTCGGGGTTCCCGGGTGCGGAGACGACGATCCCCGCGGAGCCTGTGCAGTTCGCGGTGGACCCGCTTCTGGCGACGGTGGACGAATCGGTGCTGGCACCCCAGCCGACCGAGACCCTGACGGTTGAGGGTGAGGATCCGGAGGCCGCGCTGCCCGAAGGTGCGATCCTGGACACGTCGGTGCGGTTTTTCAACGGTCGGGCGGTCAAGCCCGGCAAGACGATGTGGATGGTGGTGACGGCGTATTCGCCCGACGAGCGTTCGTGCGCCGGCACGGCCGACGGGATCACGGCTTCGAACCACCATGTGCTGACCAACGCCCACCGGCTGGTGGCGGCGGACACGCGCGTGCTGCCCTTGGGCTCGATGATCTCCATCCCGGGGTACGACGCGGGGCAGATTGTCCCGGTGCTCGACCGCGGCGGGGCGATCAAGGGCAATCGGCTTGACGTGCTCTTCCCGACCCACGAGCAGGCCCGCAAGTGGGGGGTCAAGCGGCTGAAGGTCACGGTGTGGGAGTATGCCGACGGGCAGGGGAAGGACAACTGGCGGAAGATCCGCGACTCGAAGCGGTAATG
>JAVTWO010000172.1:0-4962 GCA_032229765.1 Phycisphaerales bacterium
TGTCCAAATCCAAACCCGCCGCCCCCGCCTCCACCCCGCGCGTCACCGCCCCGACCCTCGCCGCCAAACAGCGCGACATCTCCGTCTCCGAGTTCTTCGCCAAAAACCGCCACCTCCTCGGCTTTGACAACCCCCGCAAGGCCCTCCTCACCACCGTCAAAGAAGCCGTCGACAACTCCCTCGACGCCTGCGAAGAGGCCGGCATCCTCCCCGATATCACCGTCGTCATCGAAGACCTCCAGCCCGACCGCCCAGCCTCCGCAAAGGTCTCACGCTACCGCATCACCGTCGTCGACAACGGCCCCGGCATCGTCCGCAAACAAGTCGAAAACGTCTTCGGCCGCCTCCTCTTCGGCAGCAAGTTCCACCGCCTGAAAATGTCCCGCGGGCAGCAAGGCATCGGCATCTCCGCCGCCGGTATGTACGGCCTCATCACCACCGGCAAGCCCATGCTCATCCAGACCCGCCCCAGCGCCATGAAGCCCGCTCACCACATCGAGCTGGCCATGAACACCAAAACCAACCGCGCCGAGGTCACCGTCGACGAAGAGACCGACGACTTCCCCCTCGCCCGCCTCCGCGACCTCCCACAAGCCCGCGAGCTCGCCCCAGACTTCCTCTCCCACGCCGCCTTCCCCACAGGAACCTCCGTCACCATCGAGCTCGAAGGCAAGTACCAACGCGGCCGCGGCTCCGTCGATGAGTTCCTCGAGCTCACCGCCATCGCCAACCCCCACGCCAAAATCACCCTCGTCCGCCCCACCCGCGTCACCGACGACGAAGACGACGCCCCACTGCTCAAGAAAAAGAAATCCGAAACCCCCGAGCCCCCGACTTCAGTCGGGGGCTCCTCCCCCACCGCTTCCCCCACCTCCTCACCCGACAACGCAACCCCCGACGCCAACATCATCACCAACGACCTCGGGCCCTGCGTCGTCTTCCCTCGCGCCGTCAATCAACTCCCGCCCGAAACCAAAGAGATCCAGCCCCACCCCCGCGGCGTTGAGCTCGGCACCCTCCTGCAGATGGTCAAAGACTTCGAAGCCGTCGACAAATCCGCCACCCTCTACACCTTCCTCCAAGAAAAGTTCTGCCGAATCTCCCCGCAGACCGCCAGCGAGTTCTGCCAGAAAATCGGCCTCACCTCCCGCACCAAAGTCTCCGACGTCGAGCCCGCCCAGATCGAAAAACTCTTCAAAGAGTTCCAGGACTCCAAGCTCGCCCCGCCCCCCACCGACTGCCTCGCCCCCATCGGCGTGCAGCAACTCCTCAAGGGCATGTTCAAGGGCGTCCGCGCCGAGTTCTACGCCGCCTCCTCACGCGAGGCCTCCGTCTACCGCGGCCGCCCCTTCCTCATCGAAACCGCCATCGCCTTCGGCGGCGAACTCCCCGCCGACGACTCCGCACGCGTCATCCGCTTCGCCAACCGCGTGCCGCTGCTCTTCCAGCAATCCGCCTGCTCATCCTTCAAGGCCGTCACCGAAACCAACTGGCGAAACTACGACCTCCAACAACCCCGCGGCGCCGCCCCCGTCGGCCCCCTCGTCATCATGATCCACATGGCCAGCGTCTGGGTCCCCTTCACCAGCGAATCCAAAGAGGCCATCGCCGACTACGACGAGATCCGCAAGGAAATGAAACTCGCCCTCATGGAATGCGGCCGCAAACTCGGCTCATACCTCCGCAAGCGCCTGAAGATGCGCCGCGAGGCCGAACGCCGCGACGTCTTCGAACGTTACATCGGCGAGATCACCAAAGCCGTCTCCGCCATCAACAACGCCGACGCGAAAAAGCTCTACGAAGCCCTCACCATCCAGGCAAAGAAGGCCACCGCCGTCGCCGACCTCCAACTCAACGACGAAGGCAAGACCCTCAAGGACGAAGACCCCGCCGACCAGGAGGGCGTCCTCATCCTCGACTCCGCCTCAACCTCACCAACCACGCCCGGCGGCAGCGACAAAGAGCTCGCCACCATCGCCGGCCAAACCAAAGCCCAGCGCGCCATGCTCGCCGTCGTGGGCCAATCCGACGACGACGAAGACTCCAAGAAAGGCCAAGGCAAGCTCCTCGACGTCGCCACCATCAAACGCTCCGAGTCCAAACCCGCGCGCAAGCCGAGCAAATCGACAAGCAAACCCGCCAAATCTCCTTCACCCTCACCAGCCTCCAAACCCTCCGCGGCCAGCACCTCCACCCCCGCAAGCAAACCCGCCAAACCCAAAATGCGCCTCGTCAACGGCAAGCTCGTCCCCGCTGAAGACGGCCCCAAACTCTTCTAACCACCCGTGCCACCGATCGTCAAAGACGATCGGTGTTCTTCCCTTCGCGAAAATCTCGTCATCCACATCCATCTCCAAGATCAACCTCCCCTCCTGCTGTGCCATGTGCCATGTGCCATGTGCCATGTGCCCTGTGGCCATGTGCCATGTGCCATGTGCCATGTACTTCCCCGCAACCCACTCCCCCCAAAGCCCAATAATCCCCCGTGGGGCAACGTCCTGCCCGGCTCTGTCGCCGCGCACTGATCGTCCCGCCCTCACTCTCGGGAGTTCCGCACAATGATGTCATTCCGCCCCCGCAACGTCCGTCTCTTCGCCTCCGCCTTCCTCCTTTCTATGATGGCCGGTGCCGCCGGCGCCGCCGCACCCGCCGCCGCGGGTGATGCCAAGGCCGCCGCCGCACCCAACACCGCCGCCGTCTCTCCCGACGGGCTCATCTCCCGCAGCGTTCTCTTCGGCAACCCCGACCGCACCGCCCTCCGCGTCAGCCCCGACGGCAAGCGCGTCGCCTTCATCGCCCCCGTCGCCGGCGTCCTCAACGTCTGGGTCGCCCCCATCAACGACATCGCCGCCGCCAAGCCCGTCACAAAGGACACCTCCCGCGGCATCCGCCAGTACTTCTGGGCCTACAACAACAACGACCTGCTCTATCTCCAGGACGTCGGTGGCGACGAAAACTGGAAGGTCTACCGCGTCAACCTCGAAACCTCCAAAGTCACCGACCTCACCCCCTTCGAAACCATCAACGGGCCCGACGGCAAGCCCATCATGCTGCCCACCGGCCAGCCCCTCCGCCCCGCCGCACAGATCGAGGCCGTCAGCCACAAGTTCCCCAACCACATCCTCATCGGGCTCAACAACCGCAACCCGCAGTTCCACGACATCTACCGCGTTGACCTCTCCACCGGCGCGCTGACCCTCCTCTTCACCAACGACCAGTGGGCCTCCATCTCCACCGACGACAACTACGACATCCGCCTCGCCAGCAAAATGACCAGCGACGGCGGCATCGAGTACTTCAAGGCCGCCGCCTCCGCCGCCAAGCCAGGCAAAGAGAACGAGCCCGCCTCGATCACCTTCGAGTCCTTCATCAAGGTCAGCCAGCAGGACTCGATGACCACCAGCCCCATGGGCTTCAGCAAGGACGGGCAGACGCTCTACATGCTCGACTCGCGCGACCGCAACACCGCCGCCCTCGTCTCCAAGGACCTCAAGACCGGCAAGATCACCCTGCTCGCCGAGGATGCCAAGGCCGACGCCGGCGGCGTCATGATGCACCCCACCGAGAAGACCGTGCAGGCCGTCTCCTTCGAGTACCTGCGCGACGAGTGGAAGGTCCTCGATAAGTCCATCGAGCCCGACCTGGCCTACCTCCGCACCGTCAGCGAGGGCGACATGAACGTCACCAGCCGCTCGCTCGACGACAAGACCTGGGTCGTCGCCTTCGCGCAGGACAAGGGCCCCGCCCGCTCCTACATCTACGACCGCGCCGCGAAGAAGGCCACCTTCGCCTTCAGCAACAAGCAGTCCCTCGAAGGCCTGCCCCTGCAGGCGATGAAGCCCGTGGTGATCAAGAGCCGCGACGGGCTCGACCTCGTCTCCTACCTCACCCTGCCCATGGGCAGCGACAAGAACAACGACGGCAAGCCCGACGCGCCCGTCCCGCTCGTGCTCAACGTCCACGGCGGCCCCTGGGCCCGCGACTCCTGGGCCTCGACCCCGAAGCCCAGTGGCTCGCCAACCGCGGCTACGCGTGTCTCCAAGTCAACTTCCGCGGGTCCACCGGCTTCGGCAAGAGCTTCATCAACGCCGCCGACAAGCAGTGGTCCAAGAAGATGCACGACGACCTCATCGACGCCGTCAACTGGGCCGTCAAGGAAGGCATCGCCGACCCGAGCAAGGTCGCCATCTACGGCGGTTCCTACGGCGGCTACTCCGCCCTCGTCGGTGTCACCTTCACGCCCGACACCTTCGCCTGCTCGGTGGCGATCGTCGGCCCGAGCAGCCTGCAGACCCTGCTCGAGAGCATCCCGCCCTACTGGGCGCCGGCGATCGAAATGTTCGCCGCCCGCGTGGGCGACCTGCGCACGCCCGAGGGGAAGAAGTTCCTGGCGGAGTGCTCGCCGCTGACGTACGTGGACCGGATCAAGAAGCCGCTGCTGATCGGGCAGGGCAAGAACGACCCGCGCGTGAAGTTCACCGAGTCGGAGCAGATCGTCGACGCGATGAAGAAGAAGGGGATCCCGGTGACGTACGTGCTGTACCCGGACGAAGGGCACGGCTTCGCGCGTCCTGAGAACCGCATGAGCTTCTACGCGGTGACGGAGGCGTTCCTGGCGAAGCACCTTGGCGGGAAGGTGCAGCCGGTGGGCGAGGACTTCAAGGGCTCGACGATCCAGATCCCGGCTGGCGCGGAGGACGTGCCGGGGATCTCGGGGGCGATCGGGTCGGCAGGGAAGAAGTGATGGGCAGGTTTTGATCGACGGGGAGCAATTGTGCCGCGCGGCACAATTGGAACCCGAACGGGAATGGGCAGGTTTTGGTCGCCCGGAACGGCGAAGGTAAGTACTTTTACCTAGTTCGTATCTGGATCAGAGCCGGCCGTTCTGGGTTGCAGGTCTGTTCATAAAGGACCCGCGTCACTTTGGGGTGGCGCGGGTCTTTTTGTTTTTGGTGTTGGGCC
>JAVTWO010000173.1:0-17063 GCA_032229765.1 Phycisphaerales bacterium
GCGTACTGCGCGAGGCGTCCGGCGATGAGTCTCGCGGCTTTGTCGTCGAGGGTGGCGTTGAAGCCGCCGGTGAGGTTGGCTTGCCCGAGTTGGTCGACGAAGCCGGGGCTGGCGACGGCGAGGCGCATGGAGCTGTCGCGGACGCTGGCGGCGTAGGACGAATCGCCCGGCTCGTCGGTGAAGACGAAGCCGCCGCCGCTGTAGAGACCGGCTTGGCCTGAGCTGAGCACGAGCTGGCGGACGGAGGCGTTCACGGCGTGCTGGGCGATGGGGGTTTTGCCCGCGGCGGGGACGAGGAAGACGTGGATGTGCACCACGGTGCCCGAGAGGTCGGCGAGGTTGTCGCTCGCATCGCCCAGGCGCGAGATGGGGAGGTTGGTGAGGTAGACGTCGGCGGTGAACTCGTCGGGCATGGTGTAGACGGCCGAGGGAAGATCGCCCTCGATGTACTTGCCCGTGATGACCGAGACGGTGGAAATCGAGCCCGAAGAGCTGAACCAGTTTTCAACGCTGGCGCAGGCGGGAAGGAGGCAAAGCCCGGCCGAGATGGCGGAGATGGCGGCGGTCCGCAGCATGGCAACGCAGCTCCGAGAACGCGTGGAGGAGCGACGGGTCGGCGAGGGGAGGGCGGTCGGGCGGGGTTGGGTCATGCTTCCAGCGTATCGCGTTGGCCCGGGGGTGACCACGGCGGATGGGGGTGTGGGAAGGTCCGCGGCCCAGATGGGGGTGGGGAATCGGGAAGTGGGGGGTGAAGGAATCAAGGGTAAATCCTTTGTGCGGGGATGAATCTTGACCTCCCGTGGAACGAAATTGAACGTAAACTCATGGAGTCGAAGCACTTACGCGAATGAACCGTCGCGTGAAGCCGCGGAGAGTTTGAGACTGCGGCGAATGCACGGGCTTTGACTCGGGAGGGCGACTGATGATCGCACGAACGGCGGTGGTGAAGGCCATGAAGAAGACGATGAAGAATGACGGCGGCGTGATCGCTCTGCGGATGCGGGCGATGTCGCTGGTGGCGGGGTGGATGGTGTCGATGAGTGGTGCGGCGGTGATGGCGCAAGCGCAGCCGACAGCGGCGGCACCCGCGCCCGCGCCGGGACTGGCACCTGCGCCGGCGCCGGGTGGTGGGAACTCACCGAGCACGCCTTCGCGGCCGCCGGGCAGTGGTGGGGGGCCGGTGGTGTTGCCGCCTGGATCGGGGATTCCCAATGGCGGGTTGCCGTTCGTGGTGCCGTTGAAGCCGTATGGGCCGTCGATTACGCCATCGGTGCCGGTGTCGATCACACCGATGTATCCGGTGGCGTTACCTGGGCCGAACTATGTGCCGCCGCCGCAGCGGGTGATTCGCGGGCCGGGCGTGCGTGGGCCCGGAGTGGATGGTGGGATGGTGGTGAATCCGATTGTGCCGGCGATCATTGATCGCACGCCCAGACCTGTTGATCAGTTGGGTGGTCGGCGGCCGGAGCGGTTCGTGGGCAACGGCTTCGGCGGCGCGGTGTCGATCGGTGACGGCGGGAACTTTGGCTTCAGCAGCGGCTCGGGGTTCTCGTTCCGCGGTGATGTGACAACCAGCGATTTCCGCGGGCGGTTGGTGATCAACGACCTCACCGGCGCGGTCTATCCGCGCTATCCGCGGTACTACCGCGGCTATGGCTATCCGTGGTACTGGTACCCCGGGTCGTATCGGTCGGAGTGGTATCAGCGGATGATCATCGCGGGCGAGTTCATCAACCTCGATCCGAACTTGCAGCCCAGCGGGACGACCACGAACCCGGCGCAACCTGCACAGGCACCATCGCCGACGACGCAGTCGCCAACGCAGCCGATGCCGACGAGTGCGCCGGTTGTTGAGCCGCTGAAGGCCCTTGACCGCGGTGTGTGGTTGATGCGTCTGGGCGAGTACAAGGACGCGGCGGAGGCGTTCCGCGAGCATCTGGACGATCAGCCGCGGGACGTTGTGGTGATGCGGCTGCTCGGTGCGGCGCAGATCGCCAACAAACAACAGCCCGACGGCGTGGCGATGATCGCGCTGGCGTATACGCTCGATCCGACGTTGGCGTACAGGTCGTTGAGTGAGGACTTGGGTGAGGATCGGGCGGGTCAGCGGGCGATGACGCGTGTGAGCGAGATGGCCGTGGCTTGGGCGCAGAAGACCGGGACGGGGAGCGCGTGGCTGTCGGCGGTGATGGCGCTGCAAGGGCAGGACAAGATCCCGGCGGCGAAGCGGCTGCTGCAGCGATCGATCGAGAACGGCGTTGAGGCGCGGATCACCGACGAGATGAAGAAGGCTTTGAAGTGAGGGGGTTGGTCTGAGGTGGTCGTAAAGAGTGAATGAAAGCCGAACGCCCGGGTGATGTGCCCGGGCGTTTGTGCTTGAAGGGGGTGAGGAGGAGTGGTGAGAGGGGGTAGGGGGGGCGGTGGGAGGGGTGAGTGGACTTGGGAGGGGAGGGTGTCAATACTTCTCTCCCACAACTTTGCCCAGCCGATCGGGCGTTTAGATCGGCGGCCGCACGAACTGCCGAGCTCGCCCTGTCTGAACTTCAAAGGACGGGGCTAGGGGAAGAACCCCGGGCCGGCGGGAGGTTCAAAAAGATGGCGAAGAAGGAAATCAAATCCACGTTCAAGATCATGGCCCCCGGTGGGTCGGCGACGCCTGCACCACCCTTGGGTCCGGTGCTGGGCGCCAACGGCGTCAACCCCGGTCAGTTCATCCAGCAGTTCAATGCGAAGACGGCTGCCCTGAAGGGCAAGATCGTCGGCTGCGTGGTGACGACCTTCACCGACAAGTCGTTCACGTTCGAGATCAAGAGCTCGCCCGCGAGCGTGCTGATCAAGGAACGGGCGAAGATCGAGAAGGGCTCGGGCGTCCCGAACAAGAACAAGGTCGGGAAGCTGAAGCGGTCGGACCTTGAGGCGATCGCGAAAGAGAAGATCAAGGACCTGAACACGGACGACATCGCCGCGGCTGCGCGGATGATCGAGGGTCAATGCCGCAACATGGGCGTGGTGGTGGAGGGCTAAATCACATGACATACCAGAGCAAGCGAAGCAAGGCGAACGCCGCGTTGAAGCCCTCGGAGGCGATGGATTCGTTGGCGGCCGTTTCGACCCTGAAGAAGTACAAGGCGCCGAAGTTTGATCAGACGATCAACGTGGCGATGCACCTGAACATCGACCCTGCTCAGGCTGAGCAGGGCATCCGCGGCTCGGTGTCGCTGCCCAAGGGCATCGGCGTGAGCAAGAAGGTCGTGGCGTTCTGCACGAGCGACAAGGTTGCCGAGTGCAAGGCCGCGGGCGCGATCGAGGCCGGGGCTGAAGAGCTCGTGGCGAAGATCGAGGGCGGGTGGATGGACTTTGACGTGGCGGTTGCGACCCCGGACATGATGAAGATCGTGTCGAAGCTGGGTAAGGTGCTGGGTCCGAAGGGCCTGATGCCGTCGCCGAAGACCGGCGCTGTGACCCCGAAGATCGTGGAAGCGGTCAAGGAGTTCGCGGCGGGCAAGGTGGAGTTCCGCAACGACAAGGGCGGGAACATCCACGCGGTTCTGGGCAAGATGAGCTTCAAGGACGCGGACCTTGCCGCGAACCTCGACGCGTTCATCGGGCACATCGTCAAAATGCGTCCGTCGACGACGAAGGGCGCGTTCATCAAGTCGGTGTACGTCGCGGGCGCGATGACCCCGAGCGTCCAGGTCAAGTACGTCGAGGTCGTCGAGACCAAGTAAGAGCCTGCACTGACCGTGGCGTGTGCGTGAACAACGCACCAACGCAACGGCGAAGGAAGAAGCCATGTCCAAGATCGTGAAAAGCCTTATCGAGAAGGACTACACCGCGAAGATCGGCGACACCGCCGACGCGATGGTCATCTCTATCCGCGGCATGAAGGGCATCGACGCGACCAAGCTGCGTCGGAAGCTGGCGACGAAGAAGATCAAGATCGTCGTCGTCCGCAACGCCCTCGCCCGCAAGAAGTTCAAGGGCTCCGGGCTCGAGGGGCTCGCAAGCCTCCTCACCGGGCCCAGCGCCCTGGCCTTCGGCGGCGCCTCCGTCGTCGAGGTCGCCCGCGAGATCGTCGATCAGCTCAAGGACTTCCCCGGTCTGGAGCTGAAGGGCGCCATCCTCGACGGCACGCTCTTCTCGGGCGATAAGGGCGTCAAGGAACTCAGCAAGTACCCCACCAAGAGCGAGGCGATCGGCAACGTCGTCACCCTCCTGGTCTCCCCGGGCAAGAAGCTCGTCGCGCAGGTCAAGGGCCCCGGGTCCAACCTCGCCGGCATCATCAAGGCCATCGAAGGCAAGCTCGAAAAGGGTGAGGCCATCACCAAGAAGGCCTGATAATCAGCGGTCCGCCGCCTGATCGACGCGTGCCGGGCCTTTAAACCGCCGCGTGCGAGCCCGATCAACGGCCGGATCGCGGCGTGAAGCAAGCCCCCGCGGCTTGAAGTACGTCGATAGAGTTTCGCAGCGCCAAACACGAAAGACCCCGGTGTCATGCCGGGGTCTTTTTCTTGGCGTTGGGTCGGGTTCGCGCACGGCGGCGTGAGTTTCAGCGGTGACAGGACGGGCGGGCGTGCGGGTGGTTGAGCACCTGAAAATCCGAAGTTCAACTTTGGAAATTCCAAGATTCGATCTTGGATTTTCACTCGGGGTGGTGGTTGTGGTTCGGGGATCGAGAGCGGTTGGATTCTGTTGGCATCTTTGACGTGTGGCCGTATACTTGTTTGGGCTTTGTCCGATTTCTCCCGACCGGTGATCGTCGATGCTCCATTCTCTGCACATCGACATGAACTCGTTCTTTGCCTCCTGCGAGCAGCAGGTGCATCCGGAGCTGCGCGGGCGGCCTGTGGGTGTGATTGCCGTGGACACCGAGTACACCTCGTGTCTCGCGGCGAGCGTGGAAGCCAAGCGCTTCGGCGTGAAGACTGGCACCGGCGTGCTGGAAGCTCGGCAGAAGTGCCCCGACATCGTCTTTCGCCTCACCACCACCGGGCTCTACGGAAAGATGCACTACGCGGTGCGCGAGGCGGTGGACTCGGTCTGGCCTGTGCACAAGACGTGGTCGATCGACGAGATCGAATGTGTTTTGACGGGCAAGCAGCGTGAACGCGCCGAGGCGGAGTTGCTCGCGAGGCGGATCAAGCGGGCGATCCGTGAGCAGGTCGGCGAGTGCCTGACGTGCTCGATCGGCATCGCGCCGAATCAGCTTCTGGCCAAGCTCGCAACCGAGCTGCAGAAGCCCGACGGGCTGGTGATCATCGAGAAGCACGAACTGCCGCAGCGCTTGTACCCCGTGAAGCTCAACGATCTGGTCGGGATCGGCCCGGCGATGGAGCGGCGGCTGCTCGCCCGCGGGATCACCAGCTTCGAGCAGTTGTGCGCGCTCAGCGAGCAACAGTTTCGCGACATCTGGAAGAGCGTCGACGGCGTGAAGATGTACCGCGCCCTTCGCGGCGAGCAGTACGCATCGCGGCGTGAGGTCACACGTTCGATCGGGCATCAGCATGTGCTGCCGCCGGAGAAGCGGGCGCCGGAGCAGGCGTGGGGCGTGCTGGTGAAGCTGATGACCAAGGCGGCGGAGCGAGCGCGTGCCGGCGGGTTTGTCGCGGGGAAGATGGTCTGCTGGGCGCGGATCGAAACGCAGGAATACGCGGGCGAGCGGTGGGAGGTTGAGCCCGGGGCGGAGGGTCAGAAGCGAAGAAGCTGGTCGGGCAAGGCGGGGTGGGAGGTGGTGCGGGTGTTGGAGCCTCCGACGAACGACACGCTGAGCCTGACGCGGATGCTGCCCTCGCGTGAAGAGTGGATGGCGATGACGAAAGGCGAGAAGCCCCGGCGATTGCGGATGGTGGGGGTAACGCTGCTGGAGTTGGAGCCGGAGGCGTCGATGACGCTGCCGCTGTTTGTGGAGAATAAGCCGCGGGACAAGGCGGGGCAGGCGATGGACAAGATCAACGAGAAGTTCGGGCGCGACATGATCTACCCGGCGTCGATGCAGGGGAACCGATCGAGCGCGCCGAGGCACATCGCCTTCAAGAGCATCCCCCAGCCGGCGGAACTGAAGCAGTGGGAGAAGGCGTCGAGCAAAGTGGCGACCGAGCGGGTGGCGTATGTGGCGAACGGGAAGAAGAAGCCGGGGGATGTTCGGGGTTCGGGTGGGGGGCGGGGTTGATTGGAGGAGGGGAGGGAGAGTGGGTGGCAATGGGGGATAGGAAGGTGAGGGGGCTTGTCCCGCGGGGTTGGTCGGTGAATAATCTTGACCCATCTACTACTGGCCCATGCCGAGGATTTTTCTTTGGCGGGTTAAAGAGCCGGAACTGGTCCGGACCCACTGGTGGAGCAGTGTTTTTGACAGAGGAAGTTTCCCATGACGATCAACGAACTCGGTGACAAGCTCGCTGGCCTTTCGCTCAAGGAAGCGGTGGAGCTCGGCAAGTACCTGAAGGACACCTACGGCATCGAGGCCGCGGCTGGTGGTGGCGTGGTGATGGCTGCTCCGGCGGCGGCTGCTGCTCCGGTTGAGGAGAAGAGCGCCTTTGACGTGACGCTGAAGGCCTCGGGCGAGAAGAAGATCGACGTCATCAAGGTCGTCCGCGAGGCGACGGGTCTGGGCCTCAAGGAGGCGAAGGACTTGGTTGACGGCGCTCCGAAGAAGGTCAAGGAAGGGATGCCGAAGGCTGACGCCGAGGCCCTCAAGAAGAAGCTCGAGGCGGTCGGCGCGACCGTCACCCTCGACTAATTTTTCGGTGGGGGTGGTCGAAGGGTCGTCCTGAGCTGGCGGTTGGTTGGTTTGCGCGAGAGCGTTGGACTGACGGACCGGGTCGGTTTGGGAGCCGTGGGCGAGGGACTTTTGCGGGAGCACCTGTTTCGGGGTGTGAATTCCGTGAAAGCACCGAGGCCTGTGGAACGAGCCATGTTTGGAAAAAAAGCGGGGTCCGTTCGGTCTGTACCGGACGGACCCCGCTTCGTTGTTTCAGGATTTCTCCAAGTTTATCTTGCTTTTGGACCGAGAGGGCCTCTACAGTGGCGGGTTCTGCGCGGCCCGGCATGACCAAACAGCTGTAACCAACTTTTCAAGCGATTCGCCCCCCGCTCGCCCACGATCGGCGACGGGCTGGGCGATCGGTGTCTCCATCGGAAGGTGAAATCGATGGCTGAGATCAAAGTGCGCGAGTATTCCAAGCGTGGCGACGGTACCTCTGTGCCTGATCTGACGAAGATCCAGGTGGACGGGTACGAGCGCTTTCTTCAGAACAAGGCGAACTCCGACGAGCGCGATGCGAGCATCGGGCTCGAAGCGTTGATGCGCGAGGTCTTCCCGATCGAGTCGTACGACGGGACGATGCAGCTCGAGTACGTTCGCTACGTGCTGGAGGAGCCGCGGTACACGCAGGACGAGTGCCGGGAGTTGCGGCTGACGTACGGTGCGCCGTTCAAGGTGACCGTGCGCTTCAAGCGCGAGGGTCAGCAGGAGGTCGCGGAGGAAGATATCTACCTCGGCGAGTTCCCGATCATGATGGGCGGCGGCGAGTTCATCGTCAACGGCGCTGAGCGCGTGATCGTCAGCCAGCTTCACCGTTCGCCCGGTGTGGACTTCTCGATCGTCAGCGCGGAAGGCGACCGCCCGCTGCACAGCGCGCGCATCATCCCCGAGCGCGGCTCGTGGATCGAGCTCGAGGTGACCAAGAAGGACGAGCTGGCGATGCGGATCGACCAGTCGACCAAGCTCACCGCGACCACGTTCCTGCGCTGCCTCGATGAGAGCGTCAGCAGCACGGAGGCGGTGCTGAGCCTGTTCTACGAGATCAGCGAGATCAAGGCGGAGCAGGTCAAGCCCGACCATTACGCCGCGGCGAGCATCATCGACACCGAGACGGGCGAAGAGCTTGTGCACGTGGGTCGGAAGATCGGCGAGGAGGCGGCGGCGAAGATCACCTCCAGCAAGCTCAAGACTGTTCGAGTCATTCAGAACCCCAGCGACCCGCTGATCCTCAACACGGTTGCGCAGGAGAAGCTGGAGCAGTTCGAGGCCGAGAGCGAGTACGAGCAGGCGCTGCTGAAGATTTATACGAAGCTACGTCCGGGCAACCCGCCGCAGATCGAGAAGGCGAAGCAGTTGTTTGTCGAGAAGTTCTTCGACGACAACCGGTACCGCCTGGGCAAGGTCGGTCGCTTCCGCATCAACCGCAAGTTCGATCTGAACGTGCCCGAGGACATGATGTTCATCCGCGCGGAGGACTTCCTGCGCGTGATCCAGTACGTGCTGGACCTGCGGAGCAAGCGCGTGGACCCGAAGACGGGGTTCCCGGTTGCGCAGCCCGACGACATCGACCACCTGGGCAACCGTCGTCTGCGGACGCTGGACGAGCTCGCGGTTGAGGAGCTGCGCAAGGGCTTCCTGAAGCTCAAGCGGACGGTGCAGGAGCGCATGAGCGTGAAGGACCCCAGCGAGCTGATGAAGATCAGCGACCTGGTGAACTCCAAGAGCATCAGCAGCGCGATCGACTTCTTCTTCGGGCGCAGCGAGCTGAGCCAGGTCGTCGACCAGACGAACCCGCTGAGCAGCCTGGTGCACGAGCGTCGTCTGTCGGCCCTCGGGCCGGGCGGTCTGAACCGCAAGCGCGCGGGCTTCGAAGTCCGCGACGTGCACATCTCGCACTACGGTCGCATTTGCCCGATCGAGACCCCCGAAGGTACGAACATCGGTCTGATCGCCTCGCTGGGCATCTTCAGCAACATCGACGAGTACGGCTTCCTCCGCACGCCCTACCGCGTTGTGAAGGACGGCAAGGTCACCGACAAGATCGTGAACCTTCGCGCCGACGAGGAGATGAAGGCGATCCTGGCGCCGACGGACGCGGTGGAGGGCGGTAGCGGTCATCTGCGCAAGGGCATGATCCTGGCGCGTGTGAACGGCGAACTGTCGCAGGTTGATAGCGCGCAGGTCGATTACCTGGATATCGCGCCGAAGCAGATCGTGGGTATCTCCGCGGCGTTGATCCCGTTCCTTGAGCACGACGACGCGAACCGCGCGCTGATGGGTTCGAACATGCAGCGTCAGGCGGTGCCGCTGATCAAGGTGACGCCGCCGATCGTGGCGACGGGCCTTGAGAAGGACCTGGGCAAGAACTCGGGGTTCGTCGTGAAGGCGAAGAACGCGGGCACGATCACGTACGTCGACGCGCAGCGGATCATCATCGACAACAGCGACGAGTACGAGCTGCGGAAGTTCGCTGGGTTGAACGAGCGGACGTGCCAGAACCAGCGTCCGGTTGTCAAGCCCGGGCAGAAGGTGAAGAAGGGCGAGATCATCGCCGACGGCGCGAGCACCCGCATGGGCGAGCTGGCGATCGGCAAGAACGCGCTGGTGGCGTTCAACACCTTCGACGGGTACAACTTCGAAGACGCCATCGTCATCAACGAGCGCCTGGTGAAGGACGACGCGTTCACGAGCATCCACATCGACGCGTTCGAGGTGGAAGTCCGCGAGACGAAGCTGGGCCGCGAAGAGTTCACGCGCGATATCCCCAACGTCAGCGAGAAGATGCTCCGCAACCTCGACGAGCACGGCGTGATCCGCCTTGGCGCTCGCGTGGGCCCCGGGGACATTCTCGTTGGTAAGGTCAGCCCCAAGAGCAAGAGCGAGCTGACCCCGGAAGAGAAGCTGCTGCACGCGATCTTCGGCCGGGCCGGCGAGGACGTGAAGAACGACTCGCTGGAAGTGCCGGCGGGCGTTGAGGGCATCGTCATCGGCGCGAAGCGTTTCAGCCGTCGTCTGCACATGAACGAGGAGCAGAAGAAGCAGCTGAAGACGATGATGGAGACGTACACGAAGGAGATGGACGACAAGGCCATCCGCATCTTCCGTGACATGGTCAACGCCATCAACGAGGCGTTGGGCACGCCGATGGTCGACCCGACGACGCGTCAGAAGGTCGGTGCGAGCGACCTGCCCGAAGTTCTGTTGGAGCAGATCGAAGGCTTCAGCGACAAGTGGATGAAGGGCAGCAAGGAAGCGAAGGAAGGTGCCGAGAAGATTTACCGCCAGTTCTGGCCGCGTATCAACGCGGTGAAGGCGGAGAAGAAGCGCAAGCTCGACCACATGAAGCGTGGCGACGAGCTTCCCAGCGGCGTGTTGGAGATGGTGAAGGTCTATCTTGCCACGAAGCGGACGCTGTCGGTGGGTGACAAGATGGCCGGTCGCCACGGGAACAAGGGTGTGATCGCCCGCATCGTTCCCGAGGAAGAGATGCCGTTCATGGAGGACGGGAGCCCTGTGGACGTTCTGCTGAACCCGCTGGGCGTGCCGAGCCGCATGAACGTGGGTCAGATCCTTGAAACGCACCTTGGCTGGGCGATGAACATTCTTGGGATGCAGGCGGTGACGCCTGTGTTCGACGGCGCGACCGAGGACGAAGTTCACGCGGCGGTGGACGAGGCGAACGCCTTTGTCCGCGGCAAGCGAGAGCAGTACGCGAAGGAAGGCAAGCACCCGCACCCGCGCGAGTTGATGGTCGAGATGCCGCGTGGTGGCAAGATCCAGTTGTTCGACGGTCGGACGGGCGAGCCGTTCCACCAGAAAACGACGGTGGGTGTGATGTACCTGCTGAAGCTGCACCACCTGGTGGACGACAAGATCCACGCCCGCGCGACGGGCCCGTACTCGCTGATCACCCAGCAGCCGCTGGGCGGCAAGGCGCGGACCGGCGGCCAGCGCTTCGGCGAAATGGAAGTCTGGGCGCTCGAGGCGTACGGCGCGTCGTACATCCTGCAGGAGCTTCTGACGGTCAAGTCCGACGATGTCGAAGGCCGGACGAAGATCTACGAGGCGATGGTCAAGGGCACGAACACGCTGGAAGCGGGGATGCCCGTGGCGTTCGACGTGCTGTGCTCGGAACTCAAGGGTCTGGGCATGAACATCAACCTCGAGAAGAAGCGGACCGAAGGCGCGGCGGTTCTGTAAAGAGCCACCGTCGTTTGCGTCGCTCGCGTGGTGCGGACCGGCCACGCGGGCGGAAGATCAGCGGTCCGGTTTGAACCGTCGGTTTACTTTGAGTCACCACACCCGGTACGCGACGGGGACTGAGCCGATCACGACGATCGGCAACCCGGCCCCTTCCGCACCGCAGCCTTGGAGATGCGTCGCATGGCCACCGAGACCGTGTACGACCGTGTGAACGATTTTTCCGCCGTCAAGGTCACCCTCGCTTCGCCCAACGACATCCGGTCGTGGTCGTACGGCGAGGTGAAGAAGCCCGAGACGATCAACTACCGCACGTACCGCCCTGAGAAGGACGGCCTGTTCTGCGAGCGGATCTTCGGGCCCGAGCGCGACTACGAGTGCGCCTGCGGCAAGTACCGCGGGACGAAGTACAAGGGCATCATCTGCGAACGCTGCGGCGTGAAGGTCACGCATTCACGCGTGCGTCGCAAGCGCTTCGGGCATATCAACCTCGCGGCGCCGACGGTGCATATCTGGTTCTTCAAGGCCGTGCCCAGCCGTCTGGGCAACCTGCTGGCGATGAAGACCAGCGACCTGGAGAAGGTGATCTACTTCCAGGACTACGTGGTGGTCGATCCGGGTGACACGGAGCTGAAGTTCAAGCAGATGCTCACCGAGGACGAGTACCGCGCCGCGGTTGAGAAGTTCGGCAACGCCTTCCGCGCGCTCATGGGCGCCGACGCGGTGCGCGAGCTGCTGGAACGCACGAACCTCGAGTCGCTGGCGGAAGAACTCCGCCGCGAGTTGAAGGAAACCAAGAGCAAGCAGAAGATCAAGGACCTCGCCAAGCGTCTGAAGATCGTCGAGCAGATCCGCGGCAGCGAGAACGATCCGACCTGGCTCGTTCAGGACGTGATCCCGGTCATCCCGCCCGATCTGCGCCCGCTGGTCCTGCTGGAGAGCGGCAACTTCGCCACCAGCGACCTGAACGATTTGTACCGGCGCATCATCAACCGCAACAACCGTCTGAAGAAGCTGATGGACCTCAACGCCCCCGAGGTCATCATCCGCAACGAGAAGCGCATGCTTCAGCAGGCGGTGGACGCGCTGTACGACAACGGCCGCTGCCGTCGCCCGGTGCTGGGTTCCAGCAACCGCCCGCTGAAGTCCATCACGGACATGATCAAGGGCAAGCAGGGGCGCTTCCGCGAGAACCTGCTGGGTAAGCGCGTGGACTACTCGGCGCGTTCGGTCATCGTCGTCGGTCCGGAGCTGAAGCTGCACCAGTGCGGCCTTCCCAAGAAGATCGCGCTGGAGCTGTACCAGCCGTTCATCATCCGCAAGCTGAAGGAGCACGGGTACGCCGACACGATCAAGAGCGCCAAGCGCATGCTCGAGCGTCGCGATCCGGAGGTCTGGGACATCCTCGAAGAGGTCATCTTCCAGCACCCGGTCCTGCTGAACCGCGCCCCGACGCTGCACCGAATGGGTATCCAGGCCTTCGAGCCCGTGCTGGTGGAAGGCAACGCCATCCGTCTGCACCCGCTGGTCTGCGGCGGCTTCAACGCCGACTTCGACGGTGACCAGATGGCCGTGCACCTGCCGCTGAGCGTCGAGGCGCAGGCGGAAGCGCACGTGCTGATGATGAGCACGCACAACATCTTCTCCCCGGCGTCGGGCAAGCCGATCATCTCGCCCAGCCAGGACATCGTCATGGGCGTGTACTACATCACGTACATGCCGCCCGATGAGAAGGACCGCCCGGACAACATGGTCCGCAGCTTCCGCAGCTCTCAGGAAGCGATCCTCGCGTACGAGCACCGCACGATCTCGATCCACGAGCGGATCCAGGTCCGCCTCGACGGCTTCACGCAGGTCGTCGATGATCAGGGCGGCGCGCCGAAGGCCATCAACGAGCACAAGCGCCTCTACACCACGGTCGGTCGCATCCTCTTCTCCGAGATCCTCGAACGCGGCATGCCGTTCTACAACTGCGCCCTGGGTAAGAAGGGTGCCAGCCGCGTGATCGACGACGCCTATGCCTTCGCGGGTCGTGCGGCGACGATCAACCTGCTGGACAAGCTCAAGGAGATCGGCTTCAAGCAGTCGACGCTCGCGGGCCTTTCCTTCGGCATCACCGACCTGCGTATCCCCAAGGAGAAGCAGGCCCTGCTCGACGATGGGCAGAAGAAGGTCGACCGCGTCGAGAAGAACTACGAGCGCGGCATCATCACCGCCCGCGAACGCTACAACCAGCTCATCGACATCTGGTCCCACTGCCGCGAGCAGGTCACCAAGGCACTGCAGTCGACCCTCAAAACCGACCGGCGTAACCCGGACGGGACCGAGGCGGCGAACGAGGAGAAGAAGGCCAAGCTGTACCTCAACCCGGTCTATCTGATGAGCGACTCGGGTGCGCGTGGTAACGTCAGCCAGCTCATGCAGCTGGCGGGCATGCGTGGTCTGATGGCCAAGCCGAGCGGCGAAATCATCGAGACGCCCATCCGCGCCAACTTCCGCGAGGGTCTGAACGTTCTGGAGTACTTCTCCAGCACGCACGGCGCTCGTAAGGGTCTGGCCGACACGGCGCTCAAGACCGCCGACGCCGGTTACCTCACCCGCAAGCTCTGCGACGTTGCGCAGTCGGTGATCATCCAGGAGCACGACTGCGGCAGCCGCCGCGGCATCCGCAAGCGCTCGATCTACAAGGGCGAGCAGATCGACGTGCCGCTGCGTGATCAGATCATCGGCCGCGTCTCGCGCGACACCATCAAGCACCCGATCACCGAAGAGGTGATCATCCGCGAGAACCAGGTCGTGACGCTGGAGATGGCGAAGAAGATCGAGGATCTGAACATCCACGAGGTCTTCGTCCGCTCCCCGCTGACCAGCGAGGCGCGTACGGGCTGCTCCGTGCTGGACTATGGCATGGACCTGTCCACCGGGCGCGTCGTCGAGCCGGGCATGGCGGTGGGCATCATCGCCGCCCAGTCGATCGGTGAACCCGGTACCCAGCTGACGATGCGTACGTTCCACACCGGTGGTATCGGTCAGCGTACCGCGTCGGAAAGCGAGTACCGCGCGCTGAACAGCGGCAAGCTGGAACTGCGTGAAGGCAACGCCGTGCCGGGCAAGGACGACGAAGGCCACGACGTGTGGATCGTCCTGAAGCGCAACAGCGAGCTGGCGGTTCTGGACGCGAAGGGCCGCGAGCTCGAGAAGCTCAAGGTCCCGTACGGCGCGTACCTGATGATGCCCGACGCGAGCGAGATCAAGAAGGGCGACAAGCTCGTCCGCTGGGACCCGCACCGCGCACCGATCCTTGCTGAGAAGGACGGCAACGTGCAGTTCGTCGACATCCGCGAGAAGGAAACCTTCCGTATCGAGGACGCCGGCGGCGGCAAGAAGGCCAAGGTCATCATCGAGCACAAGGGTGACCTGCACCCGGCGATCAACATCGTCGACGATCAGGGCAACATCCTGGACTTCCACTACCTCCCGGCGCGTGCGCGTCTGGAAGTTGAGGACGGGCAGCGGATCAAGGCCGGTCAGATGCTCGCGCGTCAGCCCAAGCAGGCCGTCGCGTCGCAGGACATCGTCGGTGGTCTGCCCCGCGTGACGGAGATCTTCGAGGCCCGCCGTCCGAAGGACCCCGCCGTGATGGCGGCGGTTTCGGGCCGGGTCGAGATCCACTCCGACAAGCGCAAGGGCAAGATCACCATCGTGGTCATCCCCGAGCACGCGCCGGAGATGCAGAAGGCCCACCACGTCTCGACCGACAAGACCCTGCTGGTCCACACGGGCGACTTCGTCGAGGCGGGTCAGCCGCTGACGGAAGGCCCGCTGGACCCGAAGGAAATCCTCGCCATCAAGGGCGAGGAGGCCCTGTGGTCGTACATGCTCGACGAGGTTCAGAACGTCTACCGCGCTCAGGGCGTGACCATCAACGACAAGCACATCGAAGTGATCTTGTCGCAGATGCTCCGCAAGGTCCGCGTCGAGAACCCCGGCGACACCGACCTGCTCCCCTACGACGTCGTCGACAAGTGGGAGTTCAAGCGGAAGAACACGCAGGTCTCTGACATGTTCATCGTCACCGACTCGGGCGGCACCGAACTGGCGATCAACGAAAAGGTCCACCGCGACGTCGTCCGCGAGGCCAACGCGCGGGCCGAGGCCGCGGGCAAGGAGCCTTGCAAGACCAAGAAGGCGCGCCCGGCGACGGGCCGTACGCTGCTGCTGGGCATCACCAAGGCGGCGCTGTCGAGCGAGTCGTTCCTCTCCGGTGCGTCGTTCCAGGAGTCGACCAAGGTCCTCACCGAGGCTTCGCTGAAGGGCGCAACCGACGATCTCTTCGGCCTGAAGGAGAACGTGCTGCTGGGTCACCTGATCCCCGCGGGCACGGGCTTCCGTCCCTACCAGTCGCTGAAGGCCGTCTCGGTCGGTCTGCCGGCCTCGGACATCGACGACGAGCAGGCGATGCTCGACGAAGCCGCGGAAGCCGCGGAACGTCTGGGCGCCAGCGCCGACGAGGCCCTGGGCATGCCGCAGGTCCAGGTCCCCGGCCAGGGCGAAGGCGTCCTGGGCAACTGAGTCGATCGAGTAGCCCAACGGTTTGAGATTTCATCGGCCCGCCGATTACCCCGGCGGGCCGATTTCTTTTTGCTCACGGTTGGTTTGCCCGCACTCTGCGCTTACGGCTGCTTCTTGCCCTTGGGCGCGGGCAAAAGCGGATCGACCTTGCTGCTGAGCTGTGCCGCTTGCATCGGGCTCAAGACCGGGATGTTCGTCGCGCCGGTGGTCAGAACGACCCACAAATACGGCCGGCACAACCCGCAGCCCATGCCGCAGTTGGTCTGCTGCGAGATCTCCGCAAGCGAGCGACCATCGCGGGCCATCGCGGCGACGGTTGCGAAGGGCACGTTATGGCAGATGCAGCGGTTGACCATGCGTGTTGCCGACGGACTCTTTATCGGCGATCGATCAATACTCAAAGAGCGCGTTGTTGTCGTGCTCACCCGTCCAGCCCACGGCCGCCCGAACCGCGGGCTCCGGATAGATCCCGCTCCGCCAGGTGAAACTCAACGCGTGATCGCCCACGTGCCCGTCAAGCTTCACCGCGTTGGCCACGCCCGCACGCCCATCGCCCACACGCTGCCCGTGACGGAAGTGCATCGACGGGTCGGGCCTCTGCCCGCCCTGCGACTCGCCCACAGGCAGATCAGCACGGAATCGCGGCTCTACAAACGAGTATTCAACCAGTCCCTCCGCATTCGCGCTCGGGTCGCTGCTGATGGCCGCGTCGCTGAAGGCGATGGTCTGGCTCGGGCGCGTGAAGCGATCCTGCCGCGAGCCGGTGCGATCGGTGACGACAACGTACGCGCGCGTCGGCCCCGCGCCGACCATTGCCCGGCTCGTGCCCGCGAACGCGGCGTTGTAGCCGTACCCGCCGGCCGACCTTTCAAACCCGCGCTTGCGTGCGAGCAAGTCGTCGGCCACCGGCGCGAACGTCGGGCACGCACGAACGCCCGCCAGCGCGGTCGACGCGCCGGGTTCGTTGCTCACGGCCGACGTGGAAAGCACGCTGACGCCCTCGCCTCGGATGTACGCCGTCAGAGGCCCGCCCTCGGGCGAGAATGGCGCGCCGGGGTTCGCACGTGTGCCGTGCCAGCGCTTGAGGTTCGTGATGAAATCCGCGGCTGCGGGCGCGTACCGGCTCTTGTGATCGCCCGCGTACAGGTTCAAGCCCATCGAAAGCTGACGAAGATTCGACGCGCAGACCACCTTCCGCCCCGCCTCACGGGCCTTCGACACCGCCGGCAGCAGCATGCTCAGCAGCAACGCGACAATCGCGATGCAGACGAGCAGTTCGACGAGCGTAAAGCCACGCACGTCTACTGAAGATCGGTGCGATCGGCAGTCGGTTCGTCGGCAACAGCTTTGCGGCGTGTTGGTCATAGATAAGCGCGCGAAGGTGCGTTGATCGGATGCTCGGACTTGTTGATGGGTCGATCCGTGGTGGGGGGGGGGGCCCCAGCCCGCACCCCCAAGGGAAAAATAACACCCCCCCGGGGCGCGGGCCCCACAACCACCACCCCAAAAAAAAAACAAACACAAGAGAAAC
>JAVTWO010000173.1:17073-31151 GCA_032229765.1 Phycisphaerales bacterium
TTTTGTGGGGTCGTTGCGGGGGGCCCCGCCTCGCCCGCGCCTTGCATTAATTGACCCACCGCCGGGCTGTGTTGCGCCGTCCCACCAAAGCAGAGGCCAAACTAGCGGAACAGACAGTTGAAAAACGCGTTGTAATCCCCTTCGTTCACGCCGTTGTTCGCGGCACCGGAGGTCGAAGGCAGCGGGTCCCCCGCGTCGTCGGCGATGTCGCAGTACGAACCGATCGCCGCGGGGCCGATCGAGGCCAAGTAGAAGAAACCCTCCGACGCGAAGAAGGCGTTGTAATCCCCTTCGTTCACGCCGTTGTTCGTGCCCGCGCTTGGCTGACGCAGCGGCGTGCCCGAGTCGTCGGCAATATCGCAGGGCGCGGTGTTGATCACGGGCACGATCACCCGCGCCACGCCGCCGATCTCGCCGCTGACTTCACCAAGCAACCCGCCCGTCGCGTCAACGCCCGTGCTCAAACGCACGAAATCAATCGACGGCAGATTCGCGGGCAAGCCCGTCGTCGGATCGATCGCCCACGAGATATCGAACGCGTCGCCGCCGCCACTCCCCGGCGTGAAGCCATCAACGCCCGGCACAAGCGGATTGCCCGGGCGCGTGTAGAACATCTCGGGCGTGATGGACGGATCGTCGCTCACGCCGTCGGCATCAAGATCGCCCAGCAGCAGCGTGGGCGAGCAGTCGGCATATCCCCAGATACTCGCGGGCGTGAGGCCGTCGCCGCCACCAACAAAGACCGGCGGCACAAGCCCCGTCCCCGGGATCGCAAACGTCGAACTCGTCCACACGCCCGATCGACCAACGGGGATCCACGCCGGATTCGTCGGCGGTCTCGTGTTGTCGGCGGTGTTGTCGTCCCACGTTTTCACCACACGCTGCAGCGGGAACGAAGCGTTCTGCAAGCGCGAGCCCGGGACCAGGTACCACGGGTCGTCCGCAAGGCCGTTGGCGTTGACATCGCGCGAGACCTCGACAACGACCAGCTCCGCGAAGCGCCATTGCCCGTCCGCACTCCCGGCATAGAACGCATTGCCAAACACGATGAAGTCGAGCCCGATGGGGTTGAAGCCGTCGGGCGTGGTGGGGGGGAGGTTGACGACGGGCGAATCGAAGCCCAGGGTGATCGAGCCGCCGAACCCGCCGAGGGAGACGACCTTGTCGTTGGCGGGTGCGAAGAGCCCACCACCGATCGGCGCGCCGAGCGCCTTGAGCGGGTCGTTGTACGCCGGGTTGCGGACAAACTGCCCCGGCGCAGGATCGAAGTTGACCACGCGTGAGGCGAACGGCGAGTTGGCGTTTGATGCCGAGCACAAGACCATCGCGCCGACGAACGCGGCGCACGCCACGGTGCGTCCACGAACGCGTGCACGCGTTCCTCGATCGTCGCGCGGGCAAGCAATGGCCAGCGCTGGTTGTTCACCAACGCCGGCCTGGTTCGGTCGAGACGTGAAATCGCTGAAGCGGCTCACGCCCGCACCTCCCTCGACTCGTTCGTGACGTGAACGCGCCGACGACGCGAAGCGCTCAGCACACCCGCGAGTGCCAACGCGGCGGCCGTGCCGGGCGTGGGGATCACATAGCGGTAGATCGTCCCCGAAGCGGAGACGAGCAGCTCGTTCGTGAACGCGTTGAAGCGAACGCTGTACGAACGGTCGGTCCCCGCGGGGGCGATGGTGACGTTGTTTGCGAAGTTGTCGCCATCGATCACGCGCACGAAGCCGCTGACGCTGGGGAAGTTCGAGAAATCGGCGCCGGCGATGGCGAGATTGCCCAGCGGATCAAAGGCCGTGCTGGAAGCCGACAGCACCGCGCCCACCAGCGAGCCCGAAAGGAACGTTGCCGGGCCCGAGTTGATCAACGACGAGAGTGAGAACGAACGAACTTCACCCGTAACGGGGCTGGCCGCGGTGGAGAAGCCCGCGCCCGTAACGAGCGTGTCGCCGCGAACCGCGAGCCCGCCCGAGCCCCCGCCGATGTTCGTGATCAGCACCGACGAGGTCGGCGACGTCGTCGCGGTGTTCGTCACACGCCAAACCGCCGGCGAACCGCCCGGGCCCGGCGCGCCCGCCACCAACAAATCCGACCCGTTCCAAACCCCGGCATAGTTTCCAAGCAGCAGCGAGCTCGTCGGCGTCGCGGCGCTCGTCGAAAGATCCGCCGAGTTCACAAAGTGCACCCGCGCGTTCGCGCCGAAGTTGTTATCGCCGATCGCCAGCGTCCCCGTGTTCGACACGCTGATGAACGACGCGCCGAACGACGCGACCGTCCCCGTCGGCACGCTGCCAACCGCGGAGTATCCCGCGGCGTTCAGCGTGTTCTGCCGAGAGATCACGCCCGCCGAGTTGATCGACCACAACCGCCCGTCGGGCCCGATGCTCCATGCACCGCTCGGGGCGGCATACTGCCCCACGAGTGTGTACGTCGGGAGCGTCGCGTGAGCCAGCGGGCTCAACACGCCGACACCCAGCACCGCCGCGGCGATCAGTGCGGAACTCTGCACCACCCTTCGCGTCGGCGCAGGCCGGTTGATTTGCGGGCGGACAGACGGACGACCAAAAACCAATGAGACAGCACGGACCATGAACCACAATCCCTTCACTTCGCCACGATTCGCGCGCGGCGGCTTGTGAATACCGGGAAGACGTCCCGGCCGCGGAACCCTCGCGAGGTTCAACAGGGAGCAGTGGGGGAGTCGGCGGAAAGAGCCGACCAATCCAAAATCGCCGGTGCGCGCTCCGACAAGCTCGGAGCGACATCGCCAGCGCCCCAGCTCGCGAGGGCAGCCCAGCACACAATCACCGGCAGGTCTTCCGGCTCGGGGCTTTGACCCGGTCGTTCCGCGTCAGGTTGAAGCCCCAGAGTTCAACTCCAAGGCCCGCTCCCTGACGCCCGACCGAGGCCCTCCGTTCGCCTTCCCAACCGGGCCAAACCCGGTCAGTGGCTCTTGAACGGAGACTGCCCCTCACGGCGGCGCGTCCGCGGCGGATTCGTCGGTCCGGGTTCCAGTCGCTTGACCTTTCCCAAACCAACTACCGCACTTCCCTTTTCAGCACCACAGGCCTGATCGCTCAGAACCCACGGTGCACCGATGACACCCCCAGCATAGCCCAACCCTCCCCCAACCTGTCAACTTCCACGAAACACTTTCACCTCCCACGCGAATCGTCACCTGTCCAGTGGCCCATCCTCTTGGTGCGTGTTAGTCTGAAGTGGTCCTTCGCCCCGGTTCTGAGCCGGCGTGCACGCTTTTCGCCGATTTTCGCGGGCATTCAACGGTGCCTCGCCATCTTCTCTCCGGACTTCAGTTCCCAAAGTCCCCCAGATTCACCCACTTGTCGCACCGTTGAATCAGGCTTTCCTTCGATTTTTCGACGCTCACGGAGTTTTCCGAATGATCCGCTCCCTGGTCCGATCAATCATGCCCCGTTCATGCTCATTCGCCCTGATCGTCGCCGCGTGCGCGCCGCTGGTTTTGTGCGCCGCCGCCGCGAACGCTCAGGAACTCGTCGTCAAGAACGACAGCCTTCCCGCGATCGATCCTGACACGCCCTTCGTCGGGCAGGTCGGGCTGATCAACAACTTCGACGCGGGCGAAAAGGTCGCCGCGATCTTCACCATCCCCCCGGAATACCGCCCCGCTCGTATCAAACGCGTGCAGATCCTCTGGTACTCCGCCACCGGCACCACCGGCAACTCCATCGAAGAATCCCTCGAAGTCTGGCGCGGCAGCGTCCTTATGCCCACCGTTAGCCCCACGCCCTCACGCATCTTCGACTCCATCAACGTCGATCCCGACGGCTTCAGCCCGCAGATGACCGACGGCTACCTCAACGAGTTCGACCTCTCACAGTTCAACATCATCGTCCCCGACACCTACTCACGCTTCACCGTCGCCCTCGTCTTCGCCAACAACACCTCCGCACCGCTCGGGCCCACCGTCCCCATCGATCTCACCGCCGTGCAAGCCGGCCGAAACGCGATCTTCGGCGCACCCCCCTTTGGTGGCGGTGTGCAATGGTGGGATCTCGCCACCGTCCAGAGCTTCGGTGATTACATCATCCGCGCCGTGATCGAGAAAGCCCCCGTTCAGATCACCCGCTGCAACCCCGCAGACATCGCCGACGATCAGGGCAACCCGCTCCCCGGTCCCGGCAACGTGCCCAACGGCGGCGTCAACGAGGGCGATTACAACTGCTTCTTCTCCGCCGCCGGGTTCTTCAACCAGGCCGCCTCAGGCCCCGCGGGCGTGGGCAACTTCTGCGACATCGCCGACGACCAGGGCACACCCAAGCCCCCCTTCGGCACGCCCGTCGGCGCAAACAACGGCGTCAACGAAGGCGATTACAACTGCTTCTTCAACGCCCTCTTCAGCCCCTGCGTGCCGTAAGTCAAAACACTCGTCAACGAAGAGATGGAAGAAAGGGAAGAAACCGCAGAGCCAATGCTGAGTGCTGAGTGGTGAGTTCGGTGCTTTGAGCTTTGAGCTTTGAGCTTTGAGTTCTGAGCTTTGAGTCTTTCTGCCTCTCCGCCTTTCCTCCGCGCTCTCCGTGACTCCGTGGTGAACCCTGTCTTGGTCTTCATTCAGACAGATTCACGACCGGCCGGTAAAGACCAGCTCCGCGATCTGCACCGCATTCAACGCCGCACCCTTGCGGAGCTGATCACCCGCGATGAACATCTCAAAGCCCAGCGTGGGCGAGCCGTGCGTAAACCTCGCCGGCGTCTGGCTCAGGTCCTCGCGCAGCCGTCCAACGAGCACATCGTCCTGCCCGCTCGCCTTCAAGGGCGTGGGGAACAGATTGCCCGCACGATCGTCCAGCAGCTTCACACCCGCCGCCGACGCGATCGCCTCGCGAACCTGATCCAAAGTCGCCGGGCTCGCCAGCGTCACGTTGATCGACTGCGCGTGCGCACGCATCACCGGCACGCGCACGCACGTCGGCGCGATCTTCACCTCGTCATCGCCCCAAATCTTCCGCGTCTCCGCGATCATCTTCTCTTCTTCGCCGTTCATCCCGCTCTGCGCGTTCACCGCCGCGTTGTGGCTGAACAGGTTGAACGCGTACGGCTCATGAAAAACCTTCGGCTTCGCGGGCCTGCCCTCCAGCACATCCAGCGTCTGTGATCGCAACTCCTCCATCGCCTGCGCGCCGGCGCCGCTCGCCGCCTGGTACGTGCTCACCACCACACGCTCGATCCCCCACGTCTTGTGCAAGGGCGTCAGCGGTAGCGCCAAGATGATCGCCGAGCAGTTCGGATTCGCGATGATGCACCCGCCGCCCGCACCCTTGCCCGCGCTGGTCGGGATCGCCTGCGGGTTGATCTCGGGCACAACGAGCGCCACGCCCGGGTCCATGCGGAACGCCGACGAGTTGTCGACAACCACCGTCCCCTGCTTCGCCGCCGCGGGTGCAAACTGCTTGCTGATCCCCGACCCGGCTGAGAAGAGCGCCAGCTCAACACCCGCCAGCGAGCGCTCGTCCAACGCTTCGAGCGTGACGTCGCGACCCGCGAACTTCATCGTCTTGCCCGCCGACCGTCCCGAGGCCAGCAGCTTCAGCTCGCGCACCGGGAACGTGCGTTGCTCGAGCACCGCGAGCATCTCAACACCCACCGCACCGGTCGCACCGACCACCGCCACGCTCACGCCGCTGTCACTGATCTTCATAGTGGCACAGGGTAGGGCCCGGCTCGGCAGAACTCACCACGACCGCGTCACAACCGCGTCGGCCATCAGGTTGAGCATCTTCTTCGCGGGCGTCTCTTTCAGCGGCGCGATCGCCTCGCGTGCCTCACGCACCAGCCCCTCCGCAACCCCGCGTGCATGGTCGATCGAGCCCGTCTGCTCCAGGGCCGACCGCAACAGCCCGCCGCGGGTGTGCGCATCGCCGAACCGCTCGCCCGTCGCGTCGGCCAGGATCGCCAGCGTCCGCCCTCGCTGCGTCGCCTCCGCCGAGGCCAGGTGATGGATGATCGGCAGCGTGAGCTTCCCCTTCTCAAGGTCCTTGCCCAGCGACTTGCCCACCACCGCCTGATCCCCCGTCAGATCCAGCAGGTCGTCCTGAATCTGGAACGCCACACCCAGCGCCATCCCAAACCGCTCCAGCCGCGTCGGTGCCTCGCCCCCGGCTCCCCCGGCATGCCGCGCACCAAGCTCACACGCCGCACCGATCAGGCTCGCGGTCTTCCGCTTGACGATCTCAAAGTACGTCGGCTCGTCGAGTGAAAAATCCTCGCGATGGTCGAGCTGTAAAAGCTCACCCGCGCACAGCGTCATCCCCACCTCGGCAATCCGCAAGCTCGTCCGCTGGTCTGAAAGCTGCGAGCACAGGTTGAACGCCGCGGAGAAGAGGTAATCCCCCAGAATCACCGCCGCCTCGTTCCCGCGGAGCGAGTTGACCGTCTGCGTCCGCCGCCGGGTGTCCGCTTCGTCCAGCACATCGTCGTGCACGAGCGTCGCCAGGTGCACCATCTCGCACACCGACGCGATCACCACCGCCTTCTCATCATGAACCGTCGGCACCCGATCCTCACCCCGGCTCGCAAGCCCCGACAGAAACACCAACGCCGGGCGGATCATCTTCCCGCGGTACCGCTCCACATGCTTGCACAACCGCTGCACCGGCGGCAGATCGCTCGCAAGCTGCTTCTGCATCCGCGTTTCCACCAGCCCCATCCCCTCCGCCAGAAACCCCTGCAGCGGGATCAACTCCTCCGGAATGTCCACCAGCGTCGCCATAGATCGCAACCGTAGGTGCGAGAACTCCCCCCGGAATGCCCGCCGCCCTCACCCAACCCCGCCCACCAAATAGCACAGATACGACCGATCCGCGGGCAGCGTCGTCACCCGCCGATAGAACCCCGTCCCCTCGCCCTTGCGGTCTTCCTTCTCGCTGTACACCGCCACATCCGCAAACCCCGCGTCCCGCAGAATCTCCAGCAGCTCCGCCAATCCCCACAGCCGCCAGTGGTACGTGAACGCGTCGCCGATCCACTTCTTCCGCGGCTTCTTCAGCTCAAAGTGGATCTTGCACACATACGCCCCGCTCACCGGGTTGTACGACTCCTGATCCCACACGTACGTATAGCCGCCGAAGCGGCGGTACCGCCGCCGCTCTTGGATCTCGCGGTGCGCGTCCGACCCGCCGAAGAAATCCAGCACGAACAACCCGCCGGGCTTGATCGCCTTTCGGACCTTCGTGAAATAGTCCAGCATGTCCTTCCGCGTGTGAAAGACCCAGTACGAGAAGTTCAGCGCCAGCACCGCATCAACCTTGGGCAGCTTCAGCAGCTTCTCATCGCGCACGTCCGACTCGACCAGCGTCAGCCGCTCTCGGTGCGACTCAGCGATCGACCGCGCCGCCCGCGCGTGCCCATCGCGGATCATCGACGGATCAAAGTCCACCGCGATGGCGGTCCGCTCCTGCTTCGCCTCAACCCCCGAGTTCACCCAGTACGCCGAGTTGAGCGCCGTGGCGGCAAAGTCCTCGCGAACGCTCAGCAGCGCACGCCCCTTCCCCGCGGGCGTCCGCGCCACCCGCTCCTTCCACACCTGCGCCAGAAAATCAAACTCCGCCTCGGGCTCCTGCACGCTCGCTTCGTACAGCTCATTGACGTGCGGCGGCTTCGCGCTCTTCCGCCGCGAGCTCTTCCCGTTCTTCCGCGCAGCGTTCGATTTCACATTCGCCATAGCGCGAGCATAGCGGATCGCCCCGCCGGTGTGAACCTCACCGCGCGATCAACCCGCTGCATGCACCGCGACAACTCAACCCGCCAAACCGAAGCCCGATCAGCCCACCGTCGGGAGATCGTTGATCTTGTCGATCAGCGCCCGCACAAGCCCGAAGTCCCGCCGCGTGTGCGTAAACGCCAGCCGCGGCAGATCAAGGTGATCGTCCTCAACCTCGTAAGGCCCGCGCTGCGCCATCGTGCCCGACTTGATCAGCTTCGCAAACTCGGTGCTCAGCTTCGCCACGTCCTCGTCCTTCAGCCGCTTCTTCATGCGGATGACCAGGTCGTCCCGCACATACCGCGACGAGTGGTAGTTCTGATAGAACTTCGCGATGTGGTCCGCCGCGTCCTTGGGGCTCTTCGCCAGGTACAGCAGGTTCAGATCCTCCGGGCTGATCCACTTCCGCGTCAGCAGCCCGCTCTTGATGAACCGTAGGAAATCCTCCCAGTACGTCTCGCCCGCGCCCTCGCACATGACGATCGGCACCATCGACGCCTTCCCCGTCTGGATCAGCGTCAAAACCTCGAACGCCTCGTCCATCGTCCCGAACCCGCCCGGGAAGAGCGCAACCGCCTCCGCCTGCGAGATGAACATGAGCTTCCGCGTGAAGAAGTACCGGAACGTGATCAGCTTGCTGTCCCCCGCGATCACCTCGTTGGTCGTCTGCTCAAAGGGCAGACGGATCGCCACACCGAAGCTCTTCTCACGCCCCGGACCGACGTGCCCAGCTTCCATGATCCCCCCGCCCGCGCCCGTGATCACCATCCACCCGCGCTCGGCCATGAATCGGCTGAACTCCACCGTCGCCGCATAATCCGGGTGATCCTTCGGCGTGCGCGCCGAGCCGAAGATCGTCACCTTGTGCGGGTCGGGGTACTTGCCGAAGACATTGAACGCGTAGCGCAGCTCCTTCACCGCCGCGGTAATCAGCTTCAACTCCCCCGTGTTCCGCTTATCCGGAATGAGCTTCAAGCCCGACGCGATCAGGTCATGAATCAGCCGCGACTCAAAGTTCGCCGGCACCCCGCCCATGTCCTTGATCAACGCATCGATCCGCGCCGCGATCTCCGGCTCGTCCGCCCGACGCTGAGGCCCCGCCTCTTGCCCATCCGTCCGAGCCAGCTCAGCCTGCGTCACCGGGTCCAGCTCTTGCCTGTTGTTGTTGCTCACGTTCTGCCTCTTCTTTGCTCTTCCCATCGCCCCCGGTTCACTTTGATTCTTCTTCTTTGAGCCCAGAGTCTACCCACGAACCGCCCTCAATACCCGCCCCGGTCAGCGATTCCAGCGCCCGCCGCCGCTCCCGCCGCAAACGCTCCTCCGTCTTCCCGTCCACGCCATCCTCACCCCGATCCCCGCCAAACAGCCCCACAAAGAACTTCCGCGGCTTCGCCAAAACCTCCGTCCCGATCGACGGCTCGTTCAGCGAACCCCTCACCGTCGTCGTCACGATCTGATTCCGCAGCGCATCCAGCACCCCGCCAACCAGCGGCATCCCCGGCGCACTGGTCTGCAGCCGAAGATCCAGCCCGAAATCAGGCAGTTTCATCGTCCCCGATCCCAGCACCGCCACCGACCCGCTCATCAGCCCGATCTCCGAGAGCTTCACGTTGTTCCCCTCAAGCTCGAACGACGTCTGGAAAAAATCCAGCCGCTCGTCCGTCGGAAGCTGCAACGCCGACAACTTAATCAACGGCACAACCAACGGCACCTTCACCACATCCCCCCCAACAATCCGCACCGCGCCCCGCCCGCTCCGCACCGGCTCACCCATCTCGGGCCCGCCGATCACCCCGCTGATCGCAAGCCGCGCATCCAGCGAGCCCCGCGTCAGGTCCGCCGCCCCGGCTCAACCCCGCTCGTCACCCGCCCGCCCAACCCAACCTCCACCGGCGCGGGCAATCCAACCGCCTTCGTCGGATCGATCGTCAGCTCCACATCGCCAACCCCGCCGATCAGCGCCCCGCCAAAGGCGTTCAGCGCCTCACCCTTCGCCAATCGCTCCGCCTCGTCGTTGTTGCGTTTGATGTCGCGCAGCAACTCCGCAAATCGAACGCCCGCGAGCGTCGCCGCCGCCTGATACCGCCGCCCCTGCCCTTCCGCCGCCGCGGGTTCAACCAGCGCCTCAACACTCAACCGACCGGCACTCGTCCGCCCGTTCAGCGAAGTCAGCTCGAGCGTTCCCTCACGCCCCGGTCGATTCGCCACCACGCTCGCCGACGCGTCCGTCACCGTGAAAGGCCCCGCGACCAGCCCGGGCGAGTTGAGCATCAACCGCACAACCGCCGCTTCCTGCGTCACGGGTTTTTCGATATTGATCTTCAGCGAACCCGAAGCCCGCCGGAGCATGAGCCCCACATCCGCCGACAGCCCCGCAAACCGCAGCTCACCATCAAACCCCGCGCCGATCTTCCGCTCACCCTGCGTCTGCGCGCTGATCGCCAAACGTCCATCACGCAGCGCCAGCCCGCCGCCGATGGTCACCTTCGCGCCCTCAAGCGCTTTGCCGATCTCTTCAGGCAGCAGCGCCAGCATGTCCTTCTCAAGCCCCGGCGCTTCCAGCCCCACCCGCGCCTGCACATCCACCGCGCCGGGTCCCACCGCCCACGATCCGTCCAGTGTGCTCTCCCACCGATCAGACAGCAGCACGAGCTTGTCGAACCTGCCCCCCTCCGGATCAAACCGAACCTCGCCGGCGATGTTCGTGATCTCCACCCGCTCGCCCCGGCTCGTCAACGAAAGCTCCGTCGCTCGCACCGCCCCGCTCAACTCGAACCGCTTGCTGAACGCACTGAGCACCTCGCCCGGCCTTTCGATCGCCCGCTTCATCAGCGACTCGTCCGAGCGGTGCGCAACGTTCAGCTCCGCATCGATCAGCCCCTCCACGCGCTTTTCACGCAGCATCTTTCCCGCCCACGCCGGCGCACCAAGCTCGATCCCGCGCCGGAGCAGCTCCGACCCCACCCGCACATTCCGCAGCTCAAGCTTCAGCGCCCGGTCCAGCGACAACCGCTCAACCGCCGGCCTCTGCACATGGTCCTCACCCGCCGGATCGATCACAAGCTTCAGATCCGCATCAAACCCAAGCTCACCGGCAAGCTCACGATCAAACCACACGTTCGCCCGCAAGCCCTCCGCCGACGCACGCAGCACGCTGTCCGTATCGCTGGGGGTAAACGTCGCCGACAGCTTCCACGTCCCCTCCAGATGATCCACCGACAACCGCCCGCCCAGCGCCGTGACCTCCAGCCCCTCGCCACCCGCCCCGCGCATATCCACCCGCACACGCCGCGGCGCCGGGTACATCACCCCGAAGACATCGAACTCGCAGCTCAACCGCCCCGACGGGTCATACGCCTTCCGCGCCGCCGCAAACTGCTCCGCACTGGTGGGCGAGATCGCCGCCACCACATCCTCCACCGCCAGCGTCAGATCCAGACGCTTCGCCTTCACGTGCGCTTCCAGCTCCCCCGGCACGCCATCATCCGCCCGCCCAAACAACAGCGACGCATCCACAACCACCCGGTCCGCCTCTTCATCCACCGGCGCCGGCGGCCCCACAAACCCCGCCGCCCGCTCATCCCCAACCAGCCTCAACACTTTCGCCGTCAACCGCTCCAGCACCAGCCACTCGGTGTTGACGCTGATCGACCCCGAAACCTCGCGCAGCGCCACCCGCCCGGGCTTGACCTCCCCCGCGTCGTCCCTGATCACCCCGCGCTTCGGCGCCGCGCTCAGCCCTTCAAACCCCACCTTCACGCTGAACCGATCGTTCCCGCCCGCCTCAGGGCCCAGGATCCCCAGCAGGTTCACCTTCCCCTTCACCCCAAGATTCCGCAGCACGTCCGCCGCGTCCAGCCCCACAAGCTCCATGTCCTCCGGCTCGCTGATGGTGTTCAGCCGCGGGCCCGCCTGATCCGCGCTCAGCAAACCCGAAAACTGCCCCGTCCGCGGCATCGCGTGCAGCACCAGATCATCAATCGGGATCTCCCACGCCTCCACCTTCACCGCCGTGGCGCCCTCGGTATAGATCCCATCCACCTCCACCTGCCCCAGCGGCACCCGCGCACGGATACTCGCCCGCCCACCCCAAAGCCCCGGACAAGTATACCCGCGCAACACCCCCCACATTTGAAAGATCATAAGCCCAAGATCCTCCGCCACCCCCCGCTACCCCAAAGCCCCTTCATCTTCTCCGCGCGAAGCTCCGCCCACTTGTCATCGATCTTCAGCCGAAGATCCTCCGCCACCACCGGATACCCCAGCGCCGCGGGCACAAGCCCGACCGTCCCGAACCGCACCTCGATCTGCCGGTCGTACATCGTCGAGGGCCCGGGCTCGTTGTGAACATAGATCTCCGCGCGGTCGATCACCCCGCCCATGCTGAAGACCGCACGCTCCGCCGTGCGCCGCAGCTCGCCCATCCGCTCGCGCTGCTCGGCGCTGAGGTTCTCTTCCTTCCCGCCCACGCTCAGCAGCAGCGCACCCATCTCCTTCACCGCCGCCTGACGCGCTTCGAGCGTCTGCACCAGCCCCGCCTCAACCAGCCGCCCGTACTGCCAGCGGTCGAAGATCAGATCGAGCATCCCCTTCCCCTGCCCCGCATCCACCGCCTCGCGCAGCACCTCATCGATCGGCAAATCCGTCAGCGTGATCCGCAGATCCAGCCCCGACTGCGCCGTGATCGGCGCGATGCGCCCCTCCGCCAAAAGCGTCGCCCCCGTCTCACCCCGCCCGCGCAGCGAAACGATCTCGACCTTGTCGTCATCGAACCGCACCTTCCCCTGCAGGTCCTTGATCGGGTACGGAAAGTTCTCAAACGCCGCCTCACCCGCACGCAGAATGATCGTCCCCGTGATCGACCGCTTGTCGTTCGCCCCGCCCGTCCCTTCCAGATCAATCTGCGCATCCAGCACCGCCGTCGGGCCGCCGAACAACTCCAGGTTCTTCCGCACAACCGCCGGCGTAAACAACAACAACCGCGGGTTCTTCTGCAGCTTGAAGTCCCGCGCAACCAGCGTCGCGCTATACGCCGAGCCCGGCAGCGCCCCCCGGCTGCGGAACTTCACGTTCATCGCCAGATCTTCCACCACCCCGTCGATCACCGCATCCACTCCCGCATCCCCCAGCCGAACCGTCCCCGTCACATCCTCCACCCGCGCATTGACCGCCCCCCCTGTCCCACCCGTCTCCGCCCGCCCCGCGCCGATAGGCAGATCCAACGCCACACCCTTCAGCGCCAGCTCCACCGACACACCCTCCACCTTCCCATACCGCACGCTCGCCCGCGGAATATCCCCCGCAATGTTCAACGCCGCGTACGACGCCCGCACACTCCCCGGCATCCTTTCCGCGGGCCACTTGCTCAAATCAATCGACGACGCGATGAACTCACCCGCCCCCGCCCCAAGGTCCGCAACCCCCTCAACCCGCAGCATCTCCCCATCGCGCCCAAGCCCCGCGCCGCTCTCCTGCTCGATCCGCACCGCGTATCGCCCACGCCCCTCGCCCACCGCACCCACAGGCGACAACGACCCCTTCACCGAAACTTCCACAATCTTCTTGAACCCACTCTCCGCCGCCGCCGCCGCACCCGACCCCGCCGCCACGCCGTGCTCACCAAGCTCAATCGTCGCACCCGCCACATCAATCCGCGGCAGCACCGCCCGCCCGCCCGCCGCCTCGGGCTTGGGCCTCAGCATCCCCATATTCAACTGCCCCGTCGCACGATCCTGACTCACGCGGATCACCGCCCCGCTCACCGTCACACTCACCGGCTCCACCACCCCGCTCGTCCACTTGCTGAAATCCAGCAGCACCTCAACCTTCCCCGCCCGCGCAAACTGCCCCGCCTCTCCGATCGACTCATCCCCAACCCGCAACCTCGGCCGCTCAATCACCAACCGCCCATCCAACTTCAAACTCACGCTCTGCGCATCAAACTCCGCCCCGATCGCATCACGCACCAGCCGCCCCGCCAACCACTTCGGAAACGGCCCCTGCGTTAAAAACCCAACCGCCACCGCCAGCAAAATCGCCAGCACCACCGCCGCCCGCACCGCAAACTTGAACCGCCGATAGAACCGCTTCAACCGCCCGATCGGCTTGACCGCCAGATCACTCCCCGCCTTCAACACCAACTCCGCCGCCGACACACCCGCCTTCTCCGTGCCCGAGCCACCACCCACATCACCCACACCCCCAACCTCACCATGTTCCCGCGGCTCAGTCATGCGTCCTCAACCAAAACCATAGCCAACAACCCTCCCGAACCCACGCATCGCTCCTCTTATTTGCCATTTACAAATTTGCCATTTGCTATTTGCAATCCCCTACCCTCCCC
>JAVTWO010000174.1:0-31080 GCA_032229765.1 Phycisphaerales bacterium
CGATGACCTTCGAGGCGTCGCCGTGCGCGTAGAGGCCCTTCGCGGTGGAGAGCACGAGCAGCAGGTCGGCCCCGACGAGTCCCGCCACGTGCGCCGCGAGGGCGTCGTTGTCGCCGAAGCGGATCTCGTCGTAGCTGACCGTGTCGTTCTCGTTGATCACCGCCAGCAGCTCGCGCTCGTGCAGTTCGCCCAGCACACGCCGGGCGTTGAGGTAGCGTGTGCGGTCGACGAAATCGTCGCTGACCAGCAGCACCTGCGCCACCTTCACGCCGTGCCGCTCGGCGGCCTTCTCCCACGCCAGCATCAAGCGGAGTTGGCCCGCCGCCGCCGCCGCCTGCTTCTGCACGATCGTTGTCGGGGGCGCATCGAGCCCCAGAACCCGGAAGCCGCAGGCAATCGCCCCCGAACTCACCACCGTGATCTCCACCCCGCGCTGCCGGGCGGCGTGGATCTGCGCGCAGAGCGATTCAAGCCGCGGCAATGAAAGCTCGCCCCCGGGCGCGAGGACCGCTGAGCCGATTTTGACCACCACGCGCCGGGCGTGCGCGAAGGCCTGCCGCGTGATCTGCGTTGCCGAGGCGTTCTGCCCGTCGTGTGATCCCTGCTCGCCCTGCCCGTTCACGCGCAACTCCTCTTCGTCCGACCCTTACCGACCATCTCCCGCGTTCGGCCGCGGCAAGTTCGCCACCACGCCGCAGGCGATCCCCATCGCCGCCAGCACGCTGCCGACGATCAGCATCACGTTGCGCTCCATCGTCGGATCGCTCGTCGGCACGCCCATCGAGGCGAGGAACGACGCCTCGGGGGCCTTCTCGTCGCCGATCAACCGTCCCTCGCGCACCGCGCGTGCCCACTCCCGCGCCCCGCGGCGGTACTCGTCGATGTTCGCCGAGGCCCGCGCCGTCCGCACGAGCAAGACCACCGCCGCACCCACCGTCACCGCGCAGACGCACCACAGGATCACCCGCAGCCGAGACCGGCGTGGCCTGGTGTTGGTGTATGTGCGCTGGGCGTTCACGACGGGTTACTCCTCCTCCCGAAAGAGCACCACGCACGCGGTCTGCCCGTGCAGGTGAACGCCCGGCGACTCGCCGTCGCTGCCGTCGTTCACCGGGCCGATCTCCCCCGCCGCGAAGCACCCAACCAGCGGGAACCCGCGGCGCAGGCCGCGTCCGCCCGTGGTGGCGGGGGCCTGCTCGGCGCCCTTGCCCGCGCTGACGACACTGGAGAAGACCGCCGCCGCCGAGCCGCCCATGGCGCTGCCGGTCTTGGCCTTTTCCTCACCGGGAACGCTGTCAAAGAAGGCCCGCTGGACCATCACCGCGTCGTGGCTGGGCTCTTTGAACAGCCGCGTGCCACGCCCGTTGCACGTGATCAGCAGCCCGCCCAGCGGGCGGCCGTGCAGCGCCCGCGTGTCCATCAGCATCGACAGATCCGCGTCCGCCGTCTCCGCGTCGCGCAGGTGCAGCCGAACCGTCTGCCCGACCTTGAAGCGCCCGTCGGTCATCACCGCCCCGCCCTCGGGGGCCACCTTCACCACCGACCGCACCAGGTAATCCCCCGCGCCGAACCGCTCCTTGTACTCGTTGATCACCCGCCCGATGAGCAGCCCGCGCGACAGCAGCGCCCGCTTGTGCTCGGGCATCGTCTCGATCACCTCGCGGATCACCTCCAGCGCCGGGCGCCCGCCCAGCGACGTGATGATCCGGCTCGCCCCCTGCGACGGGCCCGCGCTCTGCTCTCCAACCTCGCGGCGATCCAGATCGCCCCGCGCCGAGCCCCCCATCGCCTCGTCCGGCTCGACCGCCGGCCCAACCCCCGTGACAATCAGATCACGCCCCACCGGCGCGCACCCCTGGCTGACCACGCACTCAACCTTCAGCCCCTTCATGTTCGCCCAGGGCACGCCCGCCTTGCGCCGCAGCGTCAGCCCCACCAAACCCTGATGCCGAACCTTCGTCCCCTCCGCAAGCACGTTGCCGCCCGCACGCATCGAGCCGCTCACCACACCGCCCACCACCACGCCCAGCCCCTTGCTCGCACGCGTGACCGTCGGCAAGACCCCCGCGATGGGCACCGTGAACGGATCCGCCAAAAGCACCGTCAGCAGATGACCCTCGCTGAAGCCCATCGGGCCTGCGACGCGCGAAATGTCCTCCGCCGCGTCCGCCTCCTCATCAACCCCCAGGACCATCGGCAGGTCTTCGCTGCTGAAGGTCCGCGCTTCCACGCCCGGCAGGTGCATCGCCAGCACCGAGACCCCCGGCACGCCTTCCAGTTCAAGGAAACCGCCGATCACCGCCTCAACCCCGACGCCGATCATCGCCCGCGGCGAAAGCACCTTCTCCACCGCTTCCATCACCTCGCCCATCGAGTTCATGTGGTGAGGCGACACAAAGACCACCGCCGCCTCGATGCTGGGCTTCTCACCCTGATCGCGCACCACACGCTCGCCGCTATCCGCACCCGTGAGCCCGCCCACCACACTCGCCGCCGTCGGCACGCCCCCGCCCTCGATCATGAGTTCCGCCAGGGCACGCTCCGCCGCTTCGGTGGCCGCCACGGCACTGGGCCGCTCGCCGCTCAGCCCCGAGCCGAACGCGAACCGCGTCCCGGCACTCCGCCGCGACGTTGCCCCCTCAGCCGGTGTGTGCTCGCCGTTGCCCATGTGCACTGAGCGTATGCGCCGCACGAAAGCCCCCGCCGAGCCGTTCCGCCTTCACTTCACCGCGTGCAGCCCGCGCTCGCCCCTTCGCTCGTTCAACTCCACCAGCGCCGGGGGATGATCCTTCACGAGCTTGATCAACTGGCTCACCGTCACCCCGAGCCGCTCCGCCGCGGCCTTGGGCTCCCACGATTCCCCGGCGATCATGTCCATCGCCTCGGCCAAAAGCGCCGGGTAATCATGGTGCTCCGGGTTGCACGCGATCTTCCCCGGCCCGCCGGCACGCTTGACCAGCCGCGATCGCCACAACGTCGAGCACCCCGCCGCCGGCGCACCCAGCCGCCCGCTGACCCCGTCCAGCGCCATCAGGAACTCCTCCACCGTCTTGCCCCGCGGCTTCACCGGCGCGGGCGCGTCGCACCGAATCTTCACCGCCAGCAGCAGCCGCAGCCGCCGCAGCGCCACCCGCTTGTTCTCGTGCTGACTGCGCCGCTCACTCGCCTGCGCAACCAAACCCGTCGGCAAGTCCCGCACACGCACGGCCGAGTCCACCTTGTTTCGAGTCTGCCCCCCCGGCCCCCCCGTCCGCCCCGTGGTCACCTCACACCGCGCCAGCAACGATTCATCATCCAGGCACGCCGGGTGCTTGCACCGCACCTCGACGCCACCCCCATCGCCGTTCATCCCGGCGTCGGATGATGCCCCGTTACGCACCCTGATCCTCCACGTTCTTCTTTCCCTTCGCACGCCGCTGGGCCCGTGCTTCGTGTAGCGCCTTGGGCGTGATGTGGAACGTCGCGTAGCTCTTGCCCACGCGGACCTCTCGCCCCAGCCCGCGGGTGGGGATCTGCTGCACGATGTCGAGCTCGATATCGAAGTTGAACTCCCCGCCCGTCGCCAGGCACGCCTGCAAGTCCTGCACGGGCGTGATGCGGTAAATCGCCGGCCCGAAGCACGGGCGGAGGAACTTGTATTCGAGGCGTTTGCAGACGACGGTGTAGTCGCCGCCGCAGGCCCCGTAGATGTACATGCCGCCGGCAATCTCGCTGTTGGCCAGCAGGCTCGCACCCGCCATCGCGTTGTACCAGTTGCGATTAAACCGCCGGAAGGGCAGCACGGCCGAGAAGGTCTTCCCGTCGATCTGCTTGATCTTGATCCCGCTGCGGAAGGCGTACGGCAGCCAGATCATCGACGCCACGCGGTGCCAGAAGGTGCTGCGGCTGGTCAGTCGTGCGACGTAATCCTCGAACTTGTCGAAGAGGCTCCGCTTGCGCTTCAGCGCCGCCGCGCCGGCCGTTCCACCCGCCGCGATCTCGGCGCGCTCGACCGTCGCCGTCGCGCCGTCGCGTGGCTCAAGGTTCCCGGATTCTCCGCCCGCGTTGTTCATCACGCCCAGATCCTTCGTCCGTGCAGATCAATCACGCAAAGACCACCAACCACAGACGATCACTCGCCGACCTTCAGGCCCTTGACCTTCATCCGCTCGATCAGCTTCTCCTTCGTGAAGGGATTCTCAGGCCCGCGCATCGCCTCAAGGCTCTGCTCCGCCTTCAGCGGATCGTTCCGCCCGGCCCGCATCACCTCCATCGCCCACTGCTGCGTCAAGCGTCGCCCGCTCGCGGCCACGCGGCCGTACTCGCGCTGCAGCCGCTCCTTCGTCAGCGGCTCCCACCCAACGATCTGCACGATCGCCACGCCCCGCGCCTGCGGCACCTGCACCACGAAGTACCGCAGCGCCGGGTCCTGCTCATCGAGCGACTTCGTCGCGTCGAGCTTCTCCGCACGCGACATGATGTCGTCCACCAGCGTCTGACTGCGGAACATCCACGACGCGTTCTTCTCCATGGGCGAAACCCCGCCCGACCGCGTCATGTACACGTTCGTCACCACCTCCGCCGGCTTGCTCTCAACCGTCAGCTTCGACGCCACGCCGCTCAACCCCTCCAAAGCCGCAGACGAAGCCAGCGCCGGCGCTTGCTCAGCGAGCGTCTTGTACGCCTGCACCATCTTCCAGTCCTTCAGCACGATCTCGCGGACCTCGGTCATCGTCTCGGGCCCGCTGGGCCCGCGCGCCGCGGACACAAGCACGTAATACGCCGAGCCCTCCGCATCGATCAGCGGCTCGCTGGCGGGCACATCCACCTGCAAGGGCAGCGACGACATCGCCGGGTTCGTCGGGTCGAGCAACTCGCGGACGTTGAGCACAACCTGGTCCATCGTCTGAGGGCGATCCGTTCCGGTGGTCATCGCCCGTCCGATGCCGGGCAACCGCGTCAGCGCAGGCCCTTCCTTCCAGCCGTCCTCCGCCGAGGCGATCTCGAACGGCTTGAGACTGATCCCGTACTTGGCGTTCACACGCTCCGCCGCCAGCGCACCGATCGCCGCCAGATCCGGGCGGACGCTCGACCAATCACTGGGCAACTGCCGGAAGGTCATCCCGCCGATGCGTTCCTCACGCAGCGAAGCGGTGGTCCGAAGCACCTCGCCCTTCACCACCAGCTCCGCGTCCGCGAGGATCTTCCCCGCGGCTTCGTTGCGCAGCTTGTCCTCGATCTCCAGACGCTTCTTCGCCTCATCGGGCGAGCCCGCCGCCACGCCCGATTCTCGCAGACGCTTCTCAACGTCCACCGCGCGGACCTTCACCTGCTTGCGGATGGCCGCCATATCGAGCTTCAGCCAGCGGAGTTTCACGCGCGGGCCGAGCTTGTACCCCACGCCCACGTCGCTGTCCCCCGCGTCCATATCGCGGTACTTGTTGAAGAACGCCAGCAGCTCGTCGTCGCTGGGTGCGGTGATCTTCTCCGCCACCAGCGGATCGACCGGCAGCCAGACATACTGCCACACCGCGCGGTTGCTCAGCTTCGCCGTCAGCTCCGCCGCCTGCTGCGCACCGAGGCGGGGCAGTGTTTCGTACTCCTGTCGCATGCGGAGGATGCCTTTGAGCTCCGACGCCGCGTCGGCGATCTTCGCGTTGCGCATCTGGGCCGCGGACATGTTCGAGAGGTTCGCCCCCTGCGAGCGGAAGACCTCTTGCAGTTTCTTCATGTTCTCTTCGGTGAGCTGTTCCCCCCTCCGCTGGGCTTCCTGCATGTAGAGTTGCAGCATGATCGTCGGGTACTCGTCAACAAAGAACGACCGCCCGTCACCCTCGGGCGCAACCAGCCCCGCGCGTCGCGCCGCCTCCGCCATCAGGAACCAGTGGTCGCTGGCGCCCCGCTCGTCGAGGGCGAAGATCTGCTTCACCTGCTTCACCGCGTCGGCGAGCATCTGAAACCGCGCCCCACTGATCGCCAGCGTCTCGCCGTCAACCTTCTTCCCATCAACCTCAATCCCCTCGCCCCGCGGCCCGCCCGCCCCGGGCCTGATCGCGTCCCCGATCAGGAACGCCACCATCAGCATCACCCCCAGAACGATCAGGAGGATCTTGTTGTACTTCTTCATCGACTGCAGAACCATGCATCATCTCCAAGCACCCCCCTCCCCCGAAATCCAACCCAACCCCAACGTACACCCACCCCCACCACCCCCCACCACCCGCTCCCCTGATTGTTGCACAAACCCCGCGAACAAACAAACAGGCCCGGCGGACCTTCTTCGGTTGCCGGGCCTGTTGGCTTTCCTTGATTCTGACCGCATCGACAGTCCGTCGATGCATGCCAGATCGTTCTCGGTTTAGCGATAGAACTCGACGATCAGGTTCGGGTTCACGTCAAACGGGATCTGGTCGCTGGTCGGCAGCGCCACGATCTTCGCCTGCAGCTCGCCCGGGTTGAAGTCGATCCAGCCCGGCACCTCGTGACCCGCCAGGCTCTCCATCGCCTCGCGCGCCAGCTTGTGCAGCTTGGGCTTCACGCTGATCACGTCGCCCACATCGACCATCGCCGAGGGGCGGTCGGTCTTCCGGCCGTTGATCATCACGTTGCCGTGCGCCACCATCTGACGGGCGGCCCAGATCGTCCGGGCCAGACCGCAGCGACGCACGACGTTGTCGAGTCGACGCTCGAGCAACCGCATGAGCTGCTCGCCGCTGTTGCCCTTACCACGGGCCGCCGCATCCACCACGCGGCGGAACTGACGCTCCAGCACGCCGTAGTGGAACTTCACCTTCTGCTTCTCGTTCAGACGCAGGCCGTAGTCGCGCAGACGACGCCCGCGGAAGCCGTGCATGCCGGGGTAAACCAGCGCGCGCTTGGACGTGTGCTTGGGGTTGTCCGCAATCGGAACACCCACGCGACGGGACAGCTTGACCTTCGGACCGGTGTAACGAGCCATAAAGAACCTCCGTCACCGGTCACGCGGCCGACCCTTCAAGGAGAAGGACCAACTCCGCCGCCGGCGTGTCCGCCATCAACGCGTATCGCGTGAGGGCGAACGATCTGTGTCCGTGGACCGAGACTTCGGGCGGACGAATGAAAGATCCGGGCAGACGCTCTGCACCGGAAGGGGAGGAATCAAAGGCGTTCGGGGGCTGGAAGTCAATCCGGGGCGAAAGGGGGAATCAGAACGCGAACAAGAACCTGAACGCGAAAAGAACCCCACGGCCCGGCTGGCTCAGGTTTTTTTCGCGTTCACGTTCACGTTCACGTTCATTGACCACGTTTTCGTCACTAAACAAACCACGTTCACCACACATTCACCACCGATCCCCATTCAACCACACCCGCCAGAACACCGACAAAGCCCGAACCAAACTGCAATAAACGTCGCATCTGCGTGAGTAGACGCGACATCTGCGGGCACGGATGCGACATCCACTCGACAAGATGCGACATCCACTCGACAAGATGCCGCATCTACTCGACAAGATGCTTCATCCGCGTGACAAGACGCCGCGTCGACTCGACACGATGCCACGTCTTCGCGCGTAGACGCCGCATCTACGCGACAAGACGTCACGTCCGCGGGCAGAGGTGCCGTGGGTGCGAAGGCGAACATGAACCTGAAAAGGAACGCGAACGCAAACCTGAACGCGAAAAGAACTCGGGGCTCGGCTGGCTCAGGTTTTCTTTCACGTTCACGTTCACGTTCGCGTTTCCGTTCCCGACCCCTCTTATTTGCCATTTGCCCATTTGCCATTTGCCATTTGACTTCCCCTCTCTCCTACCATCCCCCCAATGCACCGGCCCATCCACCTCCCGGTCCTCGCCACTTCCCCCAAACCCCCGCACGCCCTCGCGCCCGCTGGCGATCCGCTCGCCAGCGAGCATTCTTCCTACGAAAAGAAAGAAAAATGCGGCGTCGTCGGCCTGTGGGGCATCCCTGAGGCCGCCCCGCTGGCCTACCTCGGCCTCTACGCCCAGCAGCACCGCGGGCAAGAGTCCGCGGGGCTTGCCGTCTCCGACGGGCAAACCCTCCGCGCCCACACCGGCATGGGCCTTGTCCCCGAGGTCCTCGACGGCCCCACCGTCGCCAAGCTCGACGCCCACGTCGCCGCCGCCAAACCCAACTGCGGCGGGGGAGGGGGGGCCATCGGTCACAACCGCTACTCCACCGCCGGCGGCTCGCTCGAGTGCAACGCCCAACCCCTCCTCGAATCCTTCGTCGGCGGGCAGGTCGCCCTCGCCCACAACGGCAACCTCATCAACGCCGACGCCTTCCGCGCCCAGTTCGAAAAAGCCGGGCACCTCTTCCACACCACCTCCGACACCGAGGTCATCATCCACCTGCTCGCTTCGCCTTCGCAGCAGCAGACCCCCGACCCCCTCGCCGCCACGCTACGCCACCTTGAAGGCGCCTTCTCACTGGTCTTCCTCTTTAAGGACCGACTCGAAGCCGCCCGCGACCCGTGGGGCTGGCGGCCGCTGGTCCTTGGTCAGTTCCCCAGCGGGCACTACTGCGTCGCCAGCGAGACCGTCGCCCTCGAAGTCATGGGCGCGAACTACCTCCGCGAGATCGAGCCGGGCGAGATCGTCACCATCTCCGACAAAGGCCTCTCCACGCGCCGCTACGCCGAGCGCTCCGTCCCCGCCGCACACTGCGTCTTCGAGCACGTCTACTTCGCCCACCCCGCCAGCAACGTTTTCGGGCAGAACGTCCAGCTCACCCGCGAAGCCTTCGGCGAGCGCCTCTCCGTCGAGCACCCCGTCGAGGCCGACTTCATCGTCCCCATGCCCGACTCAGGCCGCTCCGCCGCGGTGGGGTACGCACGCCACAGCAAGATCCCGCTGCGCGAGGCGATCGTCCCCAACCGCTACGTGGGCCGAACGTTCATCCGCCCCACGCCGCAGCAGCGTCAAGCCGCCGTGCGACTGAAGCTCAACGTCATCTCCGAGATCGTCCGCGGCAAACGCCTGATCATCGTCGACGACTCCATCGTCCGCGGCACAACCACCCGCGCCAAAATCCAACAGATCCGCAACGCCGGGGCTCTGGAGATTCACCTGCGCATCTCCTGCCCCCCCATCCGCCACCCGTGCTTCTTCGGCGTCGATTTCGCCACCCGCGACCAACTCATCGCCAGCGGCAAAACCGTCGAACAAATCCGCGAGTTCCTGGGTGTCGACTCGCTGGGCTACCTCTCGCTCGAGGGCATGCTCTCCTGCGTCAACCGACCCGCTGGCTCGTGGTGCACCGCCTGCTACAGCGGCGACTACCGCCTCGATGTCGAGCACCCGACAACGGAAGAGATCGTGCCGCCGCCGCTGACGCAGCAGCAACGCATCTTCTCCTAATCCAAAGACCGCCCGGTCACGCGGCACCTCTTCAGCTCCGGCGATCAACCGGGCACACCCGCGCCGCGGCGATGCCGTCGATCGGCCCGGTTTCCCCGTTCATCCTCGCTTCGGCTATATTCCCGCCGCATGGCCCGCACGAAAGCCACATCCAGCGGCTTGAAGAAAAGCCCCTCCACGGGCTCCGCCTCGCCCTCATCCGCCTCGGGGAGCGACAACTACTGGTTCCTCTCGGCGCGCCCGCTCCACAGCGCCGTGCTGCTCATCCCCCTGGTGCTCATGTACGAGCTCGGCGCCGTCTTCTTCCTCACCGATTACGCCACGGGTCAGCAGTCCACCATCTCCGCACGCAAGCTCATTAGCCAGTTCTTCGACAGCTTCGGTGCCGCGGCACTTTACCTCCCGGGTATCGCCGTCATCACCGTCATGCTCGTCATGCACCTGGTCAACCGTGATCGCTGGATTCTCCGCCCGTGGGTGCTCGTGGGCATGGTCATGGAGGCGGCACTCTGGGCCCTGCCTTTGATCGTCTTCGGCTCGGTGATCTCCAAAGCCACGCTGATGAACGTCGACGTCTCGAACTTCGCCGCCGCGGTGGGCACCGGCGCCCGCGCCCCCGCCGATCCGAACCTGGCCCTGGGCAACCTCTCTGTCCCCGCGCGCCTGACGATCTCCATCGGCGCGGGGCTGTACGAAGAGCTCCTCTTCCGCTTCGTCGCCATCACCGCGCTGCACCTGGTCGTGAAGGACCTGCTGCAAGGCGGAGAAACCGCCGCCCGAACCGTCGCGATCGTCGGCTCCGCCCTCGCCTTCGCCTTCTATCACCCGCTCTACGACCACACCGACCCGACGAAGGCCTTCATGTGGTCCAAGCTCATCTTCTTCTTCGGCGCCGGCGTCTTCTTCGCCTGCATCTCCATCTTCCGCGGCTTCGGCATCGTCGTCTACACCCACGCCATCTACGACATCATCGTGCTCGTGGTGCTCAGCAAGTAACGCGTGCCCGTGCCACCGATTTTCAGGTGGCACGGCTCTCCAGAGCCGTACGTCTTTCGCACTCAATCTTCATCCTCATCCCCCCCACCCAGATCACTCTTCGCCTCGATCCAGTTCGCCTGGATCGTCTCGAGGATCTTTTCGTTCACCGGGTGCTCCGGATCGGGCACAAACCCCGCCAGCCCCTCGACCAACCCGCGAAGCTGCGTAAACCGCACGCGCAGCGGATCGACCGTCGGGTGCTGCTCCGCGAGCAGCTCGCCGATGAGTTCAACGTCGAGCCAGCCGAAGGTTTCATCCGCCATACCCGCACCTTCCGCGATTGCCGATTGCCAACTCCCGATTCCCCTCTTCCCAGTGCCCAGTGCCTACTCGTCAATGCGGCACTTCCTTCACCGCATTGCGGTTCCACGAAGGAACCCGCACGCAGATCGGGCCCTTGCCGCTCACCTGCGCCTGCACCACACACTGACAGCTCAGTCGGCTGTTCCGCTGCAAGCCCGGCGCTTCCTCCACCCGGTCCTCTTCCGCCTCCGTCGCTTCGGAGAGCTGGTCCATCCCCTTCTCGACATAAATGTGGCACGTCGAGCACGCGCAGACGCCGCCGCAGGCGTGCTCGATGTTGATCCCGTTCCCCATCGCCACCTCGAGCAGGTTCTGCCCCGGCGCCGCCATGAGGTTCACCAGCGGCTCGTTCTTCCCGCTCAGCCCCTCCGGGTCCTCGAGATAAAACTGCACGGGAATCGTCGCGGTCGCCGGATCAATCGGACGGATATGCATCGCACAAACCTCTCGTACAAGCTCGATTCGCCCCATCGCCGGGGGCACAAACGCAATCCCTGGGCGGTCGGGTCGTGGTGGGTTGGACAGCGGCAGAGTTTAGCGCCCATCCCCCCTTCGGGGCATCTTCAGCCCGCTTCGCCCGCGGTTCTTGCGTAAACTGCCCGCTCATGCCCAGCCCTGCCGCACCGACCGCCATCGACCCCGCCGCCGCCAACCTGGGCGGCAGCGCCCAGAGTTCAGAGCCGCCGTACGCCGTGGGCATCTCGCTGATCGCCCCCGCCCACAACGAGCAGGAGAACATCCAGGCCCTTGTGGATCAAGCCGAGAAGGCCCTGAAGGCCACCGGGTTGTCCTTTGAGTTCCTGATCGTCGACGACGGCTCCACCGACCAGACCCGCGCCGCTGTCGCCGCGCTGATTCCCACGCGACCGTGGCTGCGGTGCATCACGATGCTGGATACGCCCGCGGGCAAGGGCAACGGGCAGTCCGCAGCGTTTCATGCCGGCATCCGCGCCTCACGCGGGGCCTTGATTGCCACCATTGACGCCGACCTGCAGAACGACCCCGAAGACCTGGTCAAAATGCTCGATCTGCTGCGATCTTCCGGGGCGGACATGGTCCAGGGGGACCGTTCGCACGCCCGCAAGGACAACCTCATCCGCCGGGTGAGCTCATGGGTTGGGCGGTTCTTCCGGGCGCTGGTTCTGAAAGACGTCGTCCGCGACACGGGCTGCTCACTCCGCGTGATGAAACGCGAGCCGGCCCTCCGCCTGCCCCTGGAGTTCAAGGGCATGCACCGCTTCATCCCCGTCTCTTTCTCGCTGATGGGGTACAACGTCACGCAGATGCCCGTCAACCACCGCGCCCGCGTCGCGGGGACGAGCAAATACGGGATGGGCATCCTTCAGCGCGCACTGCCGGGCCTGATCGACCTTTTCGCGGTTCGGTGGATGGCCTCGCGCCGTCGCCCGGTCCGATCGATGCCGGTCGGGGTGCAATCTTCTGAAAGCCCGCAAACGCGCGCGCAGGAGCGTCCACGGTGAAGTGGGAGCCCCTGCTGGTCATGCTGCTGCTGGTTGGCGTGGGGTTCTGGATCACCTACCGGCCGGGGACCCGCCACGCCCTGCGCCCGGGTGCTGAGACATCCAAGTTCACCATCGGGGCGGCCAAGGGCGAGCTTGAAGTCCTCGAAGCGCTGGCGGGCGTGCGGACGTACCGCTTCCTGCCCAAGACGGGCGACCCCTCACCCGTGCTTTCAGAATCCCAGATCACCAGCCTGCTGGGCCCGGAAATCGTCGATCAGGCCGTCAGCACATCCGGCAACCGGCTCTTTCGGGCTTTGAACATCTCTTCGTGGGGGTCGTTTGTCTGGTTGAGCATCGGGTTTGTCGGGCAGGTGCTCTTCGCGGGGCGGATGGTTCTGCAGTGGATCGTCTCGGAGAAGAAGAAACAATCGCACATCCCCGAGAGTTTCTGGTGGTTCAGCCTCATCGGCGGGGGGATGCTGCTGATTTACTTCATCTGGCGTCAGGATCCGATCGGGGTTCTGGGGCAGGCGCCGAATGTGGTCATTTACGTGCGCAATATCAGGCTCATCCGTAAGCAACGCCGCCGGGACGCGAAGGCAATCGGCGGCGGGGAAGGAACCGGGTTATGAAACTCTGGCTCGACGACCGTGAACTGGTGGTTCAAAGCGACGATTTGGAGACGGCGCTGAAGGCGGCGCGCGAGGCGGCGCAGCAGGCCGGTCGGGTGATCATCGAGGCGGAATGGGACGGGCAGTCGATCCCGGACGCGATGCTGGAGAACCCGAGCAAGTCACCCTCGGGGAAGGGCGAGATCCGGTTTACCTCCGCGAATCCGCGGGCGCTGGTCTCCACGACGCTGCACGAGATCAGTGACGTCTTGGGGAAGCTCGGGGCGCTGCAGCAGGAGACGGCCGAGGGGTTGCAGAGCGGGCGGATGGACGAGGCCTTCGAGGCGCTGGGGGAGGTGTTCTCGACGTGGGAGACCGTTCGGCGGGCGGTTGAGGAGGGGCCCGCGCTGCTGGGGATTTCAGTGGCGACGCTCTCGGCACCCGCGGCGGTCGGGGAGGCTCCGGTGGGGATGGGCACGCACATCGGGGCGCTGACGGATCTGCTGGGGGATACCCGTTCGGCGCTGCAGAACGAGGATTGGTCGACCCTGGCGGATTTGCTTTCTGATGAGCTGCGCGTGCAAGCCGAGCGGTGGGCGGTTATTCTGCGGAGCCTGGCGGAGCAGATCGATCGACGGTGAGGGGTTCGGTGATGTGGCTTGAGATCGGTCGCCGCTGGGACGAGCGGAGGGATCGCGCAGCGTGCCTGAGACCAAGACGAACCAGAACACCCAACGAATCGACGCGCTGATGGAGCAGGCCAGCACGGCGCTGGTTGCCCGGCAGTACTTCCAGACCGAGCGGCTGTGCCTCGACGCGCTCGAGCAGGCTTTTCGAGCCGCGGACTTTCACCGCATGGCGCGGATCATTCTGCCGCTGCAAGAAGCGCGGCGGCAGAAGCGTGATATCGCGGTGGAGACGGGGAAGGTCATTGTTGTTGATTCGGTTGTGCCCAACCCGGGGGAGATCAAGGCGGGGATGTACCTGATCAAGCCGCCGCGGGTGGGGCTGGACGGGCGGCTGCTGCGTGAGGCGGCGGACCGTGAGGAAGTGCCGGTGCTGATCGTGGTGCGCGAGCCGACGACGCGGGCGGGGCTGTGCCCGGTGGTGGCGCTGGGCCCGGTGACGGTGCGGGCGCGGGTGGCGGAGTATGTGGCGAGCGCCAAGGGCGCGGGCAAGGCGGGCAAGGGTGCGGAGGCGAAGAGCAAGAAGCCCGTCAAGGGCAAGGCGGGCGATGCGGGTGGGGATGAAAAGCCCGCGGAGAACATCCCCGACGCGGCGTGGATGCTCGCGGCGAGCGAGGCGCTGGGGGATGCGTCGATCGCGGAGATCGATCCGGCGCGCCCGGTGGTCTCACGCGTGGAAGAGCTGTACCTTCGGCTGCAGGGGATCCCGGATCACGAAAAGCTGCACCAGGCGCTGCGGGCGACGTGTGAAGAAGCGGCTCGGCTGGGGCCCGCGGCACTGAAGCGCCGGGCCGAGCAGATGGGCGATGAGTTCGAGGAAGACCTCGACGATCAGCCCGAGTCGGATGATGAGGAATGAATCGCGCGTGCGGCGAGCACGCGTGAGGCACGCGGAAGGCGATTGTGCCGTGGAATGAGGGATGAGCGGCGAACGACGAACGGTTTAGCGGCCGTGGTTGCGGGCGTTGCGTTCGTTCTGATCGCCGATGACGGCGCCGCCGATGGCACCGCCGACCGCGCCGATGGCGGCACCCTTGCCCGCGGAACCGGTGAGCGAACCGATGGCCAGACCGCCGAGGGCGCCAAGGGCGGCGCCGGAGAGGGCCCCTTCGCCCGCGTTGTTGCACCCGCCCATGGTCATTGAGCAGAGCGCGAGGGCGGCGGTGGCGAGGGCGAGCTTCGAGCGGTTACGCGTGGTGCTGCGGATCATGGTCGGTTACCCCTGGAACTGAAGGTGTCTTTATCGGTTGATGGCTTACGAAGGTGGATTCGATGCCGGAAGTCGGTTGGTTTCACGATCGGCACGGGTTGGACGCACGGACCCATGCATCTTCGACGGCGTTTTTATCGGTCGGGGGGAGTTTGGATGCGGCTCTGTGCCGATTCGAGATTGATTTTGCAGCGATCGGCCCTGGAGAGTCGAGCCGCCGGCATTCAGTTCCAGTGGCAGCCCTTCGGCGCGTCGGACGTGCGCTGCGGCTTGGCGCGGTCGAGCAGGCGGCGAAGCTCCGCAAGCTGCGACTCGATCAGCTCGGCACGCTGATTCACGTCGCCCTCGGCAAGAAGGCGGTACCGCAGCTCGCGGTCGTCGATCAGCGCGATGCTCACAAGCTCAAGGATCGCGGAGGTGGGGATCGCGTCATCTTCAAGGTGCTTCGCGACGGCCTCCGCTTCGCTCAGATCGCGAAGGGATGTTTGACGCATCAGACGAAGCAGACGCTGGCGACGGTCGGCGAGCCCTCGGCGGGGCTTGGGATCGTTGCTCGCGAGTTGCATCTGCAAGGCGATCTCGGCCTGTTCGGCGCGTTCGGCGGCGGCTTCTTCGGTCAGGCCCACGGGCTCGAGCATCGCGAGGCGGTAGAGGCGTTGTTCGATCCCGGGAAGCTCGCGGACGATGCGGGCGCGGCAGACGCCGTGGAGAATGATGTTGTAGCGACCGTCGGGGAAGGTGTGGTGCTGGACGAGCTGACCGACGCAGACGGCGGGTTTGAGCCGAACGGGGACGGTCGAGGGATCGAATGCGGCGGATGAGCCGGGCGAGTTGGCGAGGGCCTCGGCGTCGTCGTCGAGCAGCGGGCGTGAGAAATCCATGACGGCGAGGGCGATCTGTCCGGGCCCGTCGAGGACCTCGCGGACGAGCTTGCGGTAGCGGGGCTCGAAGATGTGCAGCGGGAGCATGGCGTGGGGCATGAGGGCCGCGTAGGGGAGCGGGAAGATCGGCATAGGCCGGGCGAAGTTCACGCGGATGGTGGATTCGTCGGACATTGAGCGGATGGTAGGTTGGTTGGTGATCGGAACGGGATCAGGAGGCTGGTGAAGGAGCGAAGGAAAAGCGTGGAATCTCAGTGCGAGGCGGGCGATTCGCTGACGGGTTCGGCGGCTTGGGCTTTGGTTGTCGCGGCCCGGCGGATGAGCGCGTCCATGACCTGTTTCGCCATCGCCTCGGCGGTTGCGACTTCTTCGACGACGACGAGATCTGCGCCGAGCTGCATCGCCATCATCGCCTTGGAGAGGAAGCTGTTGCGGGCGGCGATGTAGACGTCCGCTCGGTGCTCGCGGACGACCTTGCACGCTCGCAGTGTGGCTTCGTCGTCGGGGATGGTGAGCATGACGGCGTCGGCGTGGGCGATGCCGGCGGATTCGAGGACTTCGGCGTTGGAGATGTCGCCGTAGATTGCGCGGCGGCCGAGCTTGAGCTGGGTGTTGATGGTGGACTGGTTCATGTCGACGACGACGAAGGGGATGTCGATGAGGTCGAGACGGTCGGCGAGGGAGCGACCGACGACGCCGAAGCCGGCGATGATGACGTGCTTGGGGGCGGCGAGGCGTGTGGGAGCGGCTTTGGGGGTTGATTCGCCGCTGGATTCTCCGGGGTTGGGCTCGGGGAGTGAGAGTGCGGAGGGGCGTTTGCGACCGGGCGCGCTGGGCGGGGGTGTGTGCACGGGGTCGGCGAAGGCGTTGGGCTTGGTCCAGCCGGCGGGCTTGATCTTCGCGACGATGGGGTCGAAGCGTGCGAGGGATTTGTAGAGCGGCGGGACGAGCAGCAGCGTCAGCACGACGATGGCGATAAGGCGCGAGTTGGCCTCGCCATCGACAAGCCCCGCGGCGCTGGCGGCGGCGAGGACGACGATGGTGAACTCGCCCGCTTGACCCAGCAGCAAACCGGCGCGGGCGGCGAGGGTGCTCGTTGCGCCCAGGGCCCAGGCGGTGGCGGCGATGATGAAGGTCTTCAGCACCAGCACGCCTACTACGCCAAGAAGGATGAGTTGCCAGCCGTCGCGGATAGCGGCGAACTCGAGCTTCATGCCCACGGCGGTGAAGAAGATCGCCATGAAGAGGTCGCGCATCGGCGAGAGCTGACCGGCGAGCTGGTGCTTCGCGGGGGTGCTGGAGAGGAGGAAGCCCGCGGTGAAGGCGCCGAGTTCGGGTGAGAAACCGAGGCCCGAGGCGACAACCGCGGCGAGCAGGGCCGCACCGGCGGAGAAGACCAACGCAATTTCGCCCGATGCGCCGCGCGAGGCTTCGAGAACGAGGCGAGGGAGGATCGCCCGCCCCGCGAGGATGAACAGCGTGATGCCCACGAGCCCCGCGACGGCCTTGAGCAGGGTGCTCCAGTGTGTGGGCAAGAGGAACGCGCCGTGCTCGGAAAGTTCAGCAACGGGCTTGACGCCCGCCCAGACTCCGAGCAGAGGCATGGCGGCGAGGGCGGCGAGGGAGAGCAGGTCTTGCGTGATCGAGACGCCGACGACAAGACGACCGAGGGCTCGCTGTGTTTCGCGGTACTCGCTGAGTAGGCGCATCGCGACGGCGGTGGAGCTCATGGAGATCGCCATGGCGATGGCAAGACCGATGGGCGCGGAGCCTGAGGCGGTGGCGGAGAGGGGCCAGAAGACACCGACGACGGCGAGTGTGGAGACGAGCCCGACGGCGAGGGTTCGGACCATGCCGCCGCCGCGGAGTTCGGAGGGGTTCAGGTGCAGCCCGATGGTGAACATGAGCATGACCACCGCGAGGGAGGTGATGGCCTGCACGCTTTCGGGTGAGGAGACGAAGCCCAGGGCGCTGGGCCCGATGATCGCGCCGGTGATGAGGTAGCAGGGGATCGTCGCGAGGCGCACGCGGCGGAGGACCATCGAGATCAACGCCGCGGAGATGAGCATGACCACCAGCGAGCGGACGATGGCGGTATCGGAGTGTCCATCGCTCGCGGCGGTGGCGGCGGTTGCTACGGCGGCGTTGGCGGCGGGGTCTGCGGTGGCGGTCAGCACGCAGGTCAGCAGCGAGGAACCGGCGTGGTGGATGGCGGGGAGGATGGGCATCAGACCGATGGTACGGGCGGTGGGTCCTCGGAGCGCCGCGCGGCGTCCTGACGCCATTTCTTCACGAGCACGCCCAAGAGGGTCACGTCGGCGGGGGTCAGGCCTTCGAGGCGTGAGGCCTGCGCGAGTGTGACGGGGCGGAACTTGATCAGCGCTTGCCTTGCCTCGGTGCGGAGGTGGACGAGCTGGTCGTAGTCGATATCCGCGGGGATGCCGCGTTTCTCGAGCTCGTCGAGCATGGTCATCTGGTCGCGCGACTTGCGGAGGTAGTGCTGATAGAAACGGTCGGTGTGGGCGGTGAAGAGCACGCCCTTGTGCCAGCGGTTGGCGCTGAGGGGCAGGTGCTGCTGCAACTGCGCCGGGGTGAACTCGGGCCTTCGGCACAGTTCCGCGAGGGTCTTGTCGCCCACGCGGGTTCGGTCGATGGCGTCGTTGATCTGCTTGAGCTCGCGGGTGCGCTGCGTGAAGCGTTCTGAGCGGAGCTTGGAGAGTTCGCCTTGGTTCATCAGACCAAGGCGCTGCGCAACGGGCGTCAGGCGGTCCGGGGCGTTGTCGGCGCGGAGGCTTAAGCGGTGCTCCGCCCGGCTGGTGAACATGCGGTACGGCTCGGTGGGCGTCTTGGTCACCAGGTCGTCCATCATCACACCGATGTACGACTCGTCGCGACCGAGCGTGACGGGCTCCTGATCCATCGCGCGCCGTGCGGCGTTGAGACCCGCGAGCAAGCCCTGGCCGGCGGCTTCTTCGTACCCGCTTGTGCCGTTGATCTGGCCCGCGAGGAGCAGCCCGCGGACCGCGCGGGTTTCGCACGTCGCGAAGATCTGGTGCGGCTTGACCATGTCGTATTCCACCGCGTAGCCGTAGCGGAGGATCTCGGCGTGCTCACACCCGGGCAGGAGCCTGATGATGCGGTCTTGCACGTCGCGGGGGAGGCTGGTCGAGATGCCGTTGCAGTAGATCCAGTCGTCGCTGAGCGATTCGGGCTCGAGGAAAACCTGGTGGCTCTCGCGTTGGGCGAAGCGCACGACCTTGTCTTCGAGGCTTGGGCAGTAGCGCGGGCCGACGGATTCGATCTGACCGGAGTACATCGGCGCGCGGTGCAGGTTCTCGCGGATGATCCGGTGGACGGCTTCGTTCGTGGTGGTGATTCGGCAGTCGCTCTGCGTCAGCACAGGGAAACGCGCCAACGACGGCGCGAAGGGAAACGCGTCGCTCGCGGCGGGGTGGGTTTCGCTCAGATCGCTGAAGGGGACGGGGTGATCGTCGCCGAGCTGCTCGGGGAGGTCGTTCCAGCGGATGCTGCCTCGCTTCAGTCGCGGGGGGGTGCCGGTTTTCAAGCGCCCGAGCTCGAGCCCCAGCGACGACAACGCGGCTGATATTCCGGTTGCGGGGGCTTCACCGAAGCGCCCACCGGGCGTCTGCTGCTCGCCGGTGTGCATGAGCCCGCGCATGAATGTGCCCGTGGTGAGGACCACCGCAGTCGCGGAAAGCTCGAAGCTCGAAGCGTCGGTGTTCAGCTCGCCGGCGATTGGCTTCGCGGTCAAGTCGATCCGGCTTGAAGATTGACCGCTCGCGGCAACACGCACGCCCCGCACCGCACCGTCTTTCACGAGCAACCGCTCGACGCTCCCCGCGAAGACGCGGATCTCCGCTCGGCTGGCGATCAGCCGTTGCACGGCGTTTGCGTACGCGTGCTTATCGCACTGTGCACGCGGGCCGTGCACGGCGGGGCCCTTGGAGGTGTTGAGCACTTTGAACTGAATGCCCGTCGCGTCGGTGGCGAGGGCCATGAGCCCGTTGAGCGCGTCGATCTCACGGACGATCTGTCCCTTCGCCAGCCCGCCGATGGCGGGGTTGCAGGACATCACGCCGATCTTCTGTGGGTCTTGCGTAATGAGCGCCACCGTGGGCGAGCCGTCGGGCGAAACGCCCAGCACGTTTGCCGCGGCCCACGCGGCTTCAACGCCCGCGTGTCCGCCGCCGATCACGATGACTCGGAAGTCGCTTTTCACAGCCTCCGATTATTGGATGGTTGTTCGCTTCGATACGCCTGAGCGACGGCGCGAAAGACCGCAGATGTCCGGGCGATGGGCCGCCGGGCACAGGTCCGTTTGCGGAACGTGCCAACCGTTTTTCTGCGTGGGATGGCTGGCTCGATCACGCTGAAAGCCTGATCGTGTCCGAACGCTTCGTTGCTTCTAGCGAACACGCACCGAGTTCACGCGGGCCAAGCAAATCGCACGGACTTTGCCGCGTCGGCGCTGCCATCGGCCTTGCGGAGTTGCACGAAAATCTCGATATCGCTCGGCTTGCCGTCTTTCACGTGGACACGGTATTGCACGCTGCGCTGGTCGCCGCCTGATGGATCGATGCAGTTGCCCCAGGTAAAGAACGCTTTACCCTGCGCACCGGCACCGCGAGCGCTGAGCCTCATCGCCTCGGGCTCGAAGACCACGCCGGTGAGGTGACGGGCCTTGATGCGTACGCGCCATTCGCCGCCGGAGGTATCGAGTTCTTTGTACGCGACGAAGGCGTAGTCGTCGTTGAGCACCGCGTCGTACGCGTCGAGCTCGGCAAGGACGGTGATGGTCTGGCTGCTGCTGCTGGACGGGGCTTCGATGAGTTTCGTCGGCACGTTTCTTCTCCTTCTGTGCGCACTGAAGTGCGGCTGTGCAGCGTCATGCGACAGATCATGTTAAACCGGCTGAGTCATCCGCCTCACGAACAACGGCTAAATGAACCGCAGCAGCACCGCGAGCAATCCGAGTGTCAGAACGCCCGCGACCATGAACCACACCGGGTTGTTGGTGCTCTCCAGGCGAAGAAACGCCCGTTCCGGCAACTGCGGGTTCACATAGGCCCGCACGCGTGTGCCGACGGCGTATGCGCGGATCTCCTCGGCCGCACTTTTCTTGCTCGCATGCCCTGTGATGATCGCGGTCGAGTAGAGCATGTCGCTTTCGTAGCGTTTGCCTTCGACGGTGTACTCAAACCGCACCTCCGGCGTGTGGGTGGTGGTGCTGTTATCCCTCAGCAGTCGGTGGTCCGAGTCGTAGGACGTGCTGGACTTGACCTCGGCGCTGAGGATCACCGCATCGACCAAAGCGACATTCGAGAGCACGCGATTCTGCAGCACGTACTCACGCGCGCCCACGACGATGAGCATGACGCCCAGCCCGCCCAGGAAGAGCGCGAACAGGATGATCATCACCACGTCCATGGTTCTTCGGGGCCTTTCGCGCAGGCCGAGGATACGTGCGATGCGCATGGGTTCATTCCGGTGAATAGCCGAGGATCGACGCGATCTCCGCTCGGTCCTCGTCCATGCCCGCGTTGTAACGATCAGCCTCGTCCTGCGTGTGCGGATCCGGATACGTGCTCAGTCGGTGGCTGAGCGCCAGGCGGTACAGCAGCAGCGCACGTTCGGAGGCGGGTTTGCGTAGGCCGTCTTTCTTCACCTGCTCACGCAAAGCCGAGACGAACAGATCGGACAATGCCGCCCGCCCTTGCCCGCTGTCGTCGGCGCTCAGGACCACCCGAGCGGCCTCATCAAATCGATCCGAAGCGATGAGCGGACGCGCGAACTCGATGGCGGACTCACGTGCTTTCGCGAGCTTCCGCGCATAGACCTCCGCCTCGTCCCTCGGCGGCGGCTGATCCGCCTCGTGCTGGATGATCTCGATCTCGTACTTCGCGCCGTTGTTCTCCAGATCGACCGTCGGGCCTTTGTGATGCAGCAGTTCGATCGAGAAGATGCACTGCTCAAGGGTTTTCATATAGCTCGGTTCGAGCTCGCGCGGGCACATGGCGTGCGCGGTGACGAAGCGACCGCCGTCTTCAAAGGCGACGAAGCTCATCACCAGCTCGGTGCCGTCCTGATGCTGAAGCCCCGTTGCGAGTATCGCGGGGTGGTTTTTGTGCAGACCACCGACATACCCGGGCCCGATGCTCAGCAGCGTGATGCCGAAATGTCGGCTGAGGTACTCGAACCAGTCGCGGACGGTGCCGTCGCTGTACGCGGGCCTGCCCGCGACGGCGATGATCGCCAGCGCTATGGGTGAGGCGAGGACCAGCAGCGGAGCAGAAACGTGCGGCTGGTCGAAGTCCAGCTTCTCCGCGGGGATCGGCGCTTCAACAAAGCCCACCGGCGTCTTCATGGTGAAGTCGAGTTGAGCGAGTCGGTCCTTGAATGTGCCACGGGGCAGGGTCATGCGGTTCTCCAACGCGAGGAAGTTACCACTCGATCTTCACGAGGATCACGATCAGCACCACGACTGCGACGAGCGGGAAGATCCCCACCGCGCTCGCGGTCCACGGGCGATCAACCAGCATCAGCCAAACGCAGCCCGCGATCACCACGAGCTGCATGAGCGCAATCGCGAGCATCATGCGCTTGCCCTGGCGGAGGTGATCGTCCTTCGCGTTCGCCATGCCGGCCATGAGCAAGACGATCATGCTCAGCGAACTGAGCACGCCGACGATCAACGCCAGGATGGCGGGGAGGTACTGAAGCATCACGCCAACCATGCGACGAACGCGATCGGATTGGCTTGAGATTCTGTCTGCTCGATGCTGAGGTTCAGTGCTAACGAAGTCCCTGGGGCTTCCCCTCGGATGATCGATGGCAGCCGCGAAGGCCGCACGCTGACGCGATCCTCACGCGGAGCCAATGCTCGGTACCATGATTCGCGGTTTCTCTGCGTGATTGGCTTCGGATTGGCCGCTCGTACGCAAAGACCTTGAAAGGACGACTTGATCGGCTTCACCAAACATGCTCCTGATCGAGCCGAAGCAGTTTTGTACATCGTCTACGAACCTTTTTTTTGCGTTCGTGTCGAAACGCCCTCGGCTCATTCGTCTCGTGTCTGTGCGGCTGCTCGTTCCAGCGTTCGGAACCGCCAGCAGCAAAGACGCACACAGGAGTTCAAACCATGAAGTACGCACTGATCATCCACGAGTCCCAAACCAGCTTCTCGCGCCGCAACAGCCCCGAGGCCGGTGCCTATTGGGCGAGTTGGGTTGCGTATAGCAAGGCCCTTGCTGACGCGGACGTCATGACCGGCGGCGCGGGTCTGCAAGGGCCCGAGACCGCGACGAGCGTCCGTCTTTCATCCAACGGGCACAAGGTTCAAGACGGCCCGCACGCCTCGAGCAAGGAGATCCTCGGCGGCTTCTACATCATCGACGTGCCCGACCTTGACGCGGCGTTGAAGTGGGCCGCCCGCGTCCCCTCGCCCGAAAGCGTCGTGGAGGTCCGTCCGCTGCTGCAGATGTGATCACGATGCCCAACGGTTCGCGCAATGTGCACGAAGCCGCGGAGCGAGCGGCGAGAACGGCGTACGGGAAGCTCGTCGCCGTTCTTGCCGTGCGCGCGCGCGATATCCACGCCGCGGAAGACGCCCTGAGCGAAGCCTTCGCGGAGGCCCTGCTCACCTGGCCTCGCGATGGAATCCCCGAATCACCCGAAGCGTGGCTCATCACCGCAGCACGAAACAACCTCACCGACGCTCAGCGAAGAAACGCCCGCTCACGCACCACCGTCATGAACGAGTCCGATCCAATCCGCTCGCTTCTGTGGTCCGTCGATCCGCTGAACAACACCGACGAACGCCTGACGATGCTCTTCGTGTGTGCGCACCCCGCGATCGATCAATCGGTCCGCACGCCGCTAATGCTTCAAGCGGTGATGGGCCTGAGCGCCGAGCAGATCGCCGCGGCGTTCATCACCAGCCCATCGACGATGAGCCAGCGGCTCGTCCGCGCGAAGCGCAAAATCGCCGATTCCGCCGTGCGTTTCGATCGACCCGACAACGACGAACTGCCCGAGCGCCTCAGCGACGTTCTCGAAGCGATCTACGGCGTATTCGCGGTCGCCTACGACCAGTTCGACGGTGCCGACGGCCCCGGCACTTCACTCGCGAGCGAGGCGCTCGACCTTGTCGCGATCGTGACGCACCAACTGCCCGCTCACGCCGAGGTTTGGGGCCTTCGCGCCCTGATGCTGCTCTGCCACGCGCGTCGCGACGCACGGCGCGATGCTCTCGGGCGGTTTGTTCCCTTGCACGAGCAAGACACTCATCTCTGGGACTCGTCGCTGATCGAAGCCGGTAACCAAGCCCTTGAACAGGCCGCGAATCTCCGCAGGCCCGGGCGATACCAGACCGAGGCGGCGATCCAATCCATCCACATCGATGCGAAGATCCGCGGCGTCGATCTGTCGATCCAGCTCGCACGCATGCACGACGTGCTCGCTTCACAAGCGCCCACCATCGGCAACCTCATCGCCCGCGCAGCAGCATGGTCCAACGCCAATCACGCCCGTGAAGCTCTGCGCTTGCTCGACGCGATTGCTCAGTCAAGCGTCGAATCGCACCAGCCGTACTGGGCCGTGCGTGCGGCGGTACTTCGGTCGCTGGGCGAACACGCAGACTCCGCGGCGTGCTATCAGCGTGCCGCAGGATTGACAACCGATCAGGCGGTGCGACGCTGGCTGCTCGATCAGATCGTGATAAACGGCTGAACACCAAGGCACGAGCGCGCGGCACAACCGCCGGGCGAGCTGCGAGCGGCACGCGTCTTCCGCGTGCGGCACGAGCTTCACCCGGCGGCCAGCCGTTTCAGTCACGACGAGATCTACCGACAACCGTCCAGAAAGGCAATCGGCCTTCAGCCCTGCCCGTTCTGCCGATCGCCGAAGGCGTCGAGCTTGCCGCCGCCCGACCGCGGATCAACCCCGATCACGGGTTGACCCATCGAACGCACGGATTCGTTAAACTCCAACTCGCCGGCGATGTACTGACCGATCACACGAAGCGCGAGCACGCGCACCCGCTCTTCCTGCTTGGTCAGCTCACGCCCATCGCAGAAGATCGAACGGGTCTCCGTCGAGTTCAGGTGCTGCAGAACCTCGAAGGCCATCTCAACCCGCTTGGGCGTCGTTTCCTCGCTCGTGTTCTCAGACTGCTTTTTCTCTTCTTCTTCGTTGAACATAATGCACGGGTACTTATCTTCCGCGTGCGTAGCAGATCGATCACGAACTTCAGCTTCGCAGGTTCATCGCCAGAACGATGAACCGACCAAGGGTGAAGACGAATCGCTCCGCCAGCCACAACACGCGGCGTGGTTGCTGATTGTTTCAGATAGACAGATTGTTTCAGGAGAGGCTTGAGTGGGGTCTCTTTGATCGACCGTGACCCCGCGATTTCAGGCTGATATCAGCCTTTCCGCGGGTACAGTCGATCGGCCACGACCGCACGTGTGTGCGATTCGCGACGATCGATTCGAGATGGCATGAGAATGCAGAGCATGCCGAGACCTTTCAAACCAAACACAGTCCTTGCGGACCACAGAAGACAGGACCCCCCCACCATCTACACGTCCGTACTCAAACAGATCAAAAGTCGCCGACTTCTGACTTTCGTACATTCTACCCACCATCCTGCGCATGTCCAGTCAAATGTCAACATTCGCCGCGAAATGGTGTTCAGATTCGCGTCAGTCAATGTTCATTCGGGTTCACCTTCCGGATGCATCTTGACCGGTCCGCCGCACTTTCGCCTATCCATCACGACGCGTGCGCGGGCGCCGGTGCTTCTGCCGGCTTTGCCGAACTCTCGCGCCTGGGCCTGATCCACTCCGCAACCGTCTGCACCGCGACATACAACGCCGGGGTGAAGATGAGCCCGAGCACGGTGTTGCCGATCATCCCGCCGAAGACCGCCGTACCCAGGGCCTGACGACTTGCCGCACCCGCGCCGCTGGCCGTCAGCAAAGGCACAACGCCCAGGATGAACGCCAGCGACGTCATGACGATGGGCCTGAACCGCAAGCGAGCGGCGTCGATGGCGGCCTTGCGGATCGGAACACCCGCCGCCCGGTTCTCTCGCGCGAACTCCACGATGAGGATCGCGTTCTTCGCGCCCAGCCCCACCAGCAGCACCAGCCCGATCTGCGTGAAGACGTTGTTATCCAGATCGCGGTACCACAGCGCCGCCATCGCGCCGATCACCACCAGCGGCACCGACAGCACCACCGCGATCGGCGTCGCGAAGCTCTCGTACTGAGCCGCCAGAATCAGGTACACCAGCAGAATCGCCAGCGCGAAGACCATCAACCCCTGGCTCCCCACGCGTGATTCCTGGTACGACAGCCCTGACCATTCGATGCCCATCTCGGGCGGCAGCGCGTTCTTCGCCGCCGCCTGCATCGTCGCCATCGCCTCGCCCGTCGCCACACCCGGGATCGGAATCCCGTTCACCGTCGCGGCGGTGTACAGGTTGTAGCGGTTCACACGCTCGGGCCCGTACGCATCGCGCACCGTCAAAACCGCGCCCAGCGGCACCATCTCACCCGTCCGACTGCGAACCTGCAGCCGCGTCACATCCGCCGGCGTCAACCGGTACGGCGCATCCGCTTGCAGCGTTACCTGCCACGTCCGCCCGAACTGGTTGAAGTCGTTCACATATGCGGAGCCCAACGCCGTCTGCAACGTGTCGAAGACCGCCTGCAAAGGCACATTCATCTTCAGCACACGCTCGCGATCGATATCCAACGCCAACTGCGGCACGCCCGCTCGGAACGAACTGAACGCGAAGGCGATCTTCGGCGGCGACTGCCCCATCATCGCCCCGATGCTCTCGTTCACGCCCTGCTGCAACGCCGACCGTCCAAGGTTCCCGCGATCCAACACCCGCATGTCGATCGCCGAGGCGTTGCCCAAGCCCGGGATCGGAGGCAGCGAGAAGACCAGAAACTGCGCTTCCTGGATCGACGCCACGCGCTGGTTGATCTCCGCGATGATCTGCGGCACGCCCCGCTTGCTCCTCGCCCGCTCGTCCCACGGATCCAGCACGATCCACGCGTTCGCCAGGTTCGTGCCGTTGCCGTCGAGCACGCTGAACCCCGAGAGCGTGACTACGTCCGCGACACCATCGACGGGCTTGATGTCCTTGCCGTTGCCCTTCAGCAGCACGTTGACACGATCGATGACCTGCTTCGAGCGTTCGAGCGACGCGCCGTCGGGCAACTGCGCCGCGACCACGACGAAGCCCAGATCCTCCGCCGGCACGAACCCCGTCGGCACGCGCGTGTACACCCAACTCGTCAGCGCGTACAGACCGATCAAGCCGAGCACCATCACCACCGCGATCCGCGTCGTCAGCGTCACCACCGCGGTGTACGCCTTGGTGATCAGATCGAAGACCTTGTTGAAGATCGCACCCGCCCACGACAAAGGCCGCAGGAGCAGCCAAGGCTTCTTCCCCGCATCGGTGTGCTTGAGCATCAGCGCACAGAGCGCCGGGCTGAGCGTCAGCGCGCACACCGCGGAGAGCAGCGTGCTCGCGGCGATGGTCAACGCGAACTGTCGGTACATCTGCCCCGTGATGCCGGGCAGCGTCGCGGTGGGAACGAAGACCGCCACCAGCACGAGCGTGATCGCCACGATCGCGCCCGAGATCTCCTTCATCGCCTTGACCGTCGCCTCATACGCCCCCAGGTGATGCTCGGTCATGTTGCGTTCGACGTTCTCAACCACGACGATCGCGTCGTCAACAACGATGCCGATCGCCAGCACAAGCCCGAACATCGTCAGCATGTTGATGCTGAACCCGAAAAGGGCCATGAGCATGAACGTGCCGATGAGCGAGACGGGGATCGTCAGCGCGGGGATCAGCGTGGTCCGCAAACTCTGCAGGAAGATCAGCACCACCACAAAGACCAGCACGAACGCTTCGATGAGCGTCACCAGCACCTCGTCCAGCGAGGCCTTGATGAACATCGACGAGTCGTAGAAGAACTTCGCCTTCACCCCCGCGGGCAATCGCGGCTTGAGTTCCTCGAGCTTTCTCTCCAGCGAATCGGTGAGCTGAACCAGGTTCGCACCGGGGAGCTGATAGCACACGAGCACCGCGTTCGGGCTGCCGTTGAACGTCGCCAGCGTGCTGTAATCGCGGGCGCCGAGTTCTGTCCGCGCGATGTCCTTGATCCGAACCACGCGCCCCTGATCGCTTTTGACGATAATCTCCTCGAACTCCTTGGGATCCGTCAGACGCCCGCGCGTCGTCAGCGTGAGCTCGAAATCCGTTCCTGCGGGCGCGGGCTGCGTGCCCAGCTTGCCCGCGGCGACCTGCACGTTCTGCTCGCGGATGGCCGCCGTCACGTCGTTCACCGACATGTTGCGGGCTTTGAGCTTCGCGGGATCGAGCCAGATCCGCATCCCGTAGTCTTTCGAGGGCAGGATGTTGATCGCGCCCACGCCCGGCACGCGTGCAAACTCGTCGCGCCAGTTGATCGAGACGTAGTTCGCCAGGTACAAATCGTCGTAGATCGGCTTGCCATCGGGCCCGACCTCCGAAGAGAGACTCACCACGCCCGCGAGATTCGTCGACTGCTTGCGCGTGGTGACACCCTGCCGCCGGGCTTCATCGGGCAGTTTCGCCTGCGCGATGTTCACGCGGTTCTGCACCAGCACCGCCGCGAGATCGACGTTCGTGCCAACCTCAAAGGTCACGTCGAGGGCGTACCGCCCGTCGCTCGACGTCGACGACATGTAAATCATGTTGTCGACGCCGTTGACTTCCTGCTCGATCGGCGCCGCCAGCGTGTCCGCAACCGTCTGTGCATTTGCACCCGGGTACACCGCCTCAACCCGAACCACCGGCGGCGCCAGCTCCGGGTACTGCGCAATCGGCAGGCGGAACGCCGCCACCGCACCAAGCAGCACCAAGACAATCGAAAGCACACACGCGAAGACCGGGCGCTTGATAAAGAACTGGCTGATCATGCTTGCTCTCGCGGCCTATCAACCCCACGCCCCACTCCGCCCGATCTCCAAAACACACGCACCACCGCCGCCCCTCCATCACACCTCACGCACCGACAAGCCAACCGATCAGCCGCCCGTCGGTTTCTTCTCTTCAGCCCCGGCCGCCGGCGTGCTCACGCGAACCGCCACGCCCGGCCTCGCCCGCTGCAAGCCGTTGACAATCACATTCGCCGATTCATCCAGACCCTCGACGATGATCCGCTGGCGATCCACCACCTCGCCCACGCGCACATCACGCCGCTCGACCTTGTTCCCCGCGCCAACCACCAGCACATACCGCCCGCGCTGATCCAGCAGCACCGCGGTATCAGGCACGGTCATCGCCTCGCGTTCGCCAGAGACCGGCTGCACCCGCACGTACGCGCCGGGCAGAATGGTGCCGTCTTTGTTGTCGAAGATCGATTCGACGCGGATCGTGCCCGTCTGCGGGTTCACCGCGTTGTCCGCACGATCAAAGTACCCCTCATGCGGGAAGCCCACCTCGTTGCTCATGCCCAATCGCACCAGCAGGTTGGGCCGTCCATCTTCACCCGGGCGACGATTCTGATTCGCTTTCCGCGATTCAAGGATCGTCCGCTCTTCCATGTCGTACGTGGCGTAGACCTTCTCGTCGTTGATCACCCGCGCGAGCAGCGTCGGCTCCGTCGCGCCCACCAGGTCCCCCACTTCCACCGGCACAAACCCGATCCGACCGTTGATCGGCGCCTTGATCTGCGTGAACTCCAGATCAAGCTCCGCCGAGCGTACCACCGCCTTCGCCTGCTCAACCTGCGCCATCGCCGCATCGCGCTGCGCCTGCGCACGATCGACCTCGATCTTCGAGACCGCGTTCGACGCACCCGCCTGCTGCGTCCGCTCCAGCGTCACCTCCGCCAGTCGCAGATCAGCCTCACGGGCGGCTTGATCCGCCTTCGCCCGCGCAAGCGTCGCCTCGAACGTCCGCGGATCAATGGAGAAAAGCAACTCTCCCTTCGTCACGCGCTTGCCGTCCTGAATGTGCTTCTTCTCGAGGAACCCGCGCACTCGCGCCCGCACCTCCACCTCCTCATACCCGCGCACCGTCCCGGTGTACTCCAGCGCGATCGGCACCATCCGCTTGACGGGCTTCGCCACCGTCACCTCCGCCGGCGGCGGCGGCGTGAACGCCACCGGCTGCCGCTTGCACCCGACCAGCACGCCCGCAAATGCCACCACCGGAACGACCAACCACCACGCCGCTCGTGCACCGCTTGTACGCATACATCTTTCTCCGTGACGACACCAGCATACCGCGAAACACAGCCCCAAGACAAAGCCCCACATTGCACGCAACCGGGTGTCCTTCCACTCGTGTCTCCGTTCGCTCCACCCCCATCGAACTCGTCCAGTCCCCACCCACCCGAAACGCACCGCACAGTTTGTGATATACCTGTTCAGCGCTCGCCGACTCGTACTCTGCATACGAAGGATTCACCGTGCAAAGAGCCCTCATTTCATGTGGCATCGCGGCGTTCCCAATGGTGTTCGTCGCTTTGTTCGGTTGCTCCAGGCCGCACGCGATCGCGCCGGTCACCCCGCCGACACCTCGCATATCCCCCAGCCCAGCCATCGCATCACCCGGACCGATGCAGAACTTCGAGCGGTTCATCGGCGGGAGTTGGCGAATGACCACCACCGCCGGAAGAGAAACCTTCGACACGTGGACCTGGGGACCCGGTCAGCAGTCCGTCCGATCCATGCGCGTGGGCATGCTGACCGACGGCGAGCCCTGGCGCACCGTCACGGTCTTCTATTGGCATCCGACCCTCAAACACATCCGCATGCTCAGCGTCGGCTCGGTCATGCGCGGCGTCGGCGAAGGAAGCGTCTCCTTCCAAGACAATACCGCACAGAATCTGTTCACACTCAACCAAACCGCCGGCCCGCGCAACCTCCGCGAACGATGGACATTCCTCGGTCGAGACAAGTACCACGACGAACTGTCGGAGAAAGTTCGCGATGACTACGAGTTACTCAGCGGCTGGGACCGCGTTCGTGTCGACACCCCCAAGCTCGAAACACGCCGAGTAACCCCGCTTCTTGTTCCGAGCGATTCACCATCCGAGCTGATACGCCCGCTGGAGAAAACGCTCGGTCGTGCGTGGACAACCGTCGTCAACCCCGGAACCGAAACGAACCCGCCCGGCAATCAGCCGCGCATTCGCGCCGCGTTCGAGTATGTCCCGCACGCCGACATGCTCATCGGACGCGTCGAGAAGTTCGAACCGGACGGAAGCCCGTCGCAGGCGCTCGATGTCTACCTCTATCACCACACCGGCAAGCGAACGCTGCAGATCTTGGCACTCAGCAGCCCCGAGCCCGACAACCCGACCGTCTACGAAGGCCGAATCATCGCCGCCGCCGACGGCAAGTCGCTGGTGATCGAACTCACCCAGCACCGCTCCGCAGGTCAACACACTCTTCAGGGCCGGGTTGACATGGAGAACGATGGCACATCACGGGTGCAAGTCTTCAGAACGC